>JADJOB010000002.1:1210000-1522731 GCA_016714025.1 Saprospiraceae bacterium
GTAGGAGTAGCGCCTCGGCGCTATGACTGCGTGCCTTTTGCATAATGAGCCTACGAGTTGCTCCTCACTAGCAAGTTTAATCCGCTAAGCGGAGAAGGCGTAGCGAAAGCGAGTCTTAACAGGGCAAATAGCTAGTGGGGGCAGACGCGAAACCGTGTGATCTACCCATGAGCAGGTTGAAGGGGCGATAATCTCGCCCTGGAGGACCGAACTAGTTGACGTTGAAAAGTCTTTGGATGACTTGTGGGTAGGGGTGAAAGGCTAATCAAACTCGGAGATAGCTCGTACTCCCCGAAATGCATTTAGGTGCAGCGTTGGAGTGGAGTGTCACGGAGGTAGAGCTACCGATAGGGCTAGGGGGTTTCATCACCTACCAACCCCTGACGAACTCCGAATGCCGTGACATATATCCAGCAGTGAGGCGGTGGGTGCTAAGGTCCATCGCCGAGAGGGGAACAACCCAGACCATCAGCTAAGGTCCCTAAATATACGTTAAGTTGAATTAAACGAAGTGGAGATGCTATGACAGCTAGGATGTTGGCTTGGAAGCAGCCATTCATTTAAAGAGTGCGTAACAGCTCACTAGTCGAGCGTTTCTGCGCGGAAAATGATCGGGCATCAAACGTATTACCGAAGCTATGGATTGATATCGTAAGATACCACTGGTAGGGGAGCATTCCAGCGACAGTGAAGCTATATCGTGAGATGTGGTGGAGTTTCTGGAAAAGAAAATGTAGGCATAAGTAACGATTATCACGCTGAGAAAGCGTGACGCCGTAAGAATCAGGTTTCCTCGATCTATGCTAATCAGATCAGGGTTAGTCGGGTCCTAAGGTATAGCTGAAAAGCGAAGCCGATGGAAAGCCGGTTAATATTCCGGCACTTGTATAAATTGCGATGGGGTGACGGAGAAGCGTAAAGCCCGCCAACTTACGGAATAGTTGGTTGAAGTGCGTAGGTGTTGATCCGGTAGGTAAATCCGCCGGTGAACTGAAACACGATAGTACACGGATCTCCTCGGAGTGAAGTGATAGTGGCTCCAAGCATACTTCCAAGAAAAACCTCTAAGCTTCAGATTTGTACAACCCGTACCGCAAACCGACACAGGTATTCGAGGAGAATATCCTCAGGCGCTCGAGTGAGTCATGGCTAAGGAACTAGGCAAATTAGTCTCGTAACTTCGGGAAAAGAGACTCCCACTGAAAAGTGGGACGCAGAGAAATGGCCCAGGCGACTGTTTAACAAAAACACAGGACTCTGCAAAATCGAAAGATGACGTATAGGGTCTGACACCTGCCCGGTGCTGGAAGGTTAAGGAAGGAGCTCAGCGCAAGCAAAGGTTCTGACTGAAGCCCCAGTAAACGGCGGCCGTAACTATAACGGTCCTAAGGTAGCGAAATTCCTTGTCGGGTAAGTTCCGACCTGCACGAATGGTGTAACGATCTGGGCACTGTCTCAGCCATGAGCTCGGTGAAATTGAAGTATCGGTGAAGATGCCGGTTACCCGCCACGGGACGAAAAGACCCCGTGCACCTTTACTACAACTTCACATTGTGCTTGAATATAAGATGTGTAGGATAGGTGGGAGACTTTGAAGCGGTCACGCTAGTGATCGTGGAGTCGACGTTGAAATACCACCCTTTTTATATTTAGGTTCTAACCCTGTAACAACAGGGGACAGTGTGTGGTGGGTAGTTTGACTGGGGTGGTCGCCTCCTAAAGAGTAACGGAGGCTTGCAAAGGTGCCCTCAGCATGGTCGGTAATCATGCGTAGAGCGTATTAGTATAAGGGCGCTTGACTGAGAGATCGACGGATCGACCAGGAACGAAAGTTGGCTAAAGTGATCCGGTGGTTCCGCATGGAAGGGCCATCGCTCAAAGGATAAAAGGTACGCCGGGGATAACAGGCTGATCTCCCCCAAGAGCTCATATCGACGGGGAGGTTTGGCACCTCGATGTCGGTTCGTCACATCCTGGGGCTGGAGAAGGTCCCAAGGGTTCGGCTGTTCGCCGATTAAAGTGGCACGTGAACTGGGTTCAGAACGTCGCAAGACAGTTCGGTCTCTATCTGTGGTGGGCGTTGTAACATTGAAGGGAGCTGACTCTAGTACGAGAGGACCGAGTCGGACGTACCGCTAGTGTATCTGTTGTGCCGCCAGGTGCAGCGCAGAGTAGCTATGTACGGACTAGATAAGCGCTGAAAGCATCTAAGCGCGAAGCTATCCTTAAGATGAGTGTTACATGGGGTCGTAGAAGACGACTACGTTGATAGGCTATAGGTGAAATCGTAGTAATACGTTCAGCCGAGTAGTACTAATTACCCCTAAACTTCCTTTTTTTTTCAAAATCTTCTGCTCTTTTTCTCTTCCAACCTTTTTTTTAAAAAATATCCCGCATCGCGGGAAAAAGTTTTAGGTGGCTATAGCGAGGGGGTTCCACCTCTTCCCATTCCGAACAGAGAAGTTAAGCCCTTCTGCGCCGATGGTACTAGACGCAAATCTGGGAGAGTAGGACGCTGCCGTTTTTTTTCAAAAGCCCTGCACTTTGGTGTCAGGGCTTTTTTTATTTTATGCCTTATCCAAAATATATGATTCCCACTCTTTGAATCATCATTGCCTCCTTGGAAATTCTTTTGCATTCCATTTCAAATTTCTGACGAAACGTATTGTCTATAACGTTCTCTTAAACTCAAACTTTTTTTGTTGACAATACCAGTGTTATTAAATAATCTTAACTGAATTTCTTCCACCCGGATTTTTGTTTGCAGTTTGCTGAACAACTAATCTTAATGGACAACACATAAGTCTTTCTACATTCAAATTCCTTGAAGTAGTTTCTTACTTAATTGAATAAATTCAATTAAGATCTCATCCAAGGCTTTAATCAATCATTAAATCATTTCTTTCTTAAACATCATACTTTATAATCAAAAACTAAAATAGTTCGTCAAGCGATTTAATTTCTCCTAATCTACCGATCCTGCATTCAAACTCAGCTCGTCTAATTCTTTTCGCATTCAATCATTCTTAACTTTGCGTAATCTGTAAAGCTTCTTTGTATGAAAAAAGCTATTAAATACTATAAGATCATGTGGTTTAAACACGATCTGCCTGCAGGGCTTTCTGTGTTTCTGGTTGCACTCCCACTTTGCCTGGGGATAGCATTGGCCAGCGGAGCCCCACTCTATGCCGGATTGCTCTCTGGAATTATTGGCGGGATGGTTGTACCACTAATTAGTAATTCTCAGTTGGCTGTTTCCGGTCCTGCCGCAGGACTCACGACTTTGGTTGCAGCTTCCATTGCATCCATGGGGGATTATAAACTATTCTTATTGACCGTTGTCATCGCAGGCGCTTTTCAAATCGTGCTTGGCGTATTAAAACTTGGATTGATTGCAAACTATTTTCCTTCTTCTGTAATTAAAGGAATGTTAGCCGCTATTGGAATTATCCTTATCATGAAACAAATTCCACTGGCAATTGGCTATGACCAACCCGATTTCTGGACCAGCGGATTCTTAAATTTATTTACGTCCAATCATTTTTTAGGTAATATTCAAAATTTTTACAATCACAGTACACGTGCTGCTGTATTAATCGCCCTAAGCGGTATTGGTATCTTGCTATTTTTTCAACATCCCAAAGTAAAAAAATGGAAAGTAATTCCTGCTCCTCTGGTTGTTGTGTTGCTTGGAATATTAATCAACAGCTTTCTAAATGATTATATTCAAACGCATGCTTTAAAGCAAACTCAATTGGTTCAGATTTCTAATAATCTATTTGAAAGCATCTTATTTCCTGATTTTTCAAAATTGTTTGACTCGCTTCAAATTTGGAAAGATGGAATCCTGATCGGATTATTGGCAAGCCTGGAAACGCTGTTATGCATTGAAGCAATTGATAAGTTGGATAAAAAGAATCGTATTACACCGATCAATCAGGAATTACTGGCTCAAGGTGTTGGAAATATAGCCTGTGGTTGTTTAGGGGCTTTGCCAATAACAGCTGTCGTGGTACGGGGTGCAGCCAATGTTGATGCAGGCGCGCGAACAAAAATGGCTGCATTTACTCATGGCTTGTTTTTATTGTTAGCAGTCTTGTTGATTCCATTTGTTTTGAATAAGATACCTTATGCATCGCTATCGGCTATCTTGTTGGTAACAGGATTAAATTTAACTAAACCAAAATTGTATCGCAACATGGGGAGTTTAGGTTGGAAGCAATTCATTCCTTTTAGCATCACGATTTTAGTAATCTTGTCTACTGATTTACTTATTGGAGTAAGCATTGGATTACTTCTATCAATTTATTTTATAATTCAAAATAATTTTAAAGCAGAATATAAAATTACCAGAAAAACAATAAACGGAATTGAATCTGAATACATCAAACTAAATACAAATGTCAGCTTTTTAAATAAAGTTAAATTACGCCAGGTACTAGATGAAGTCCCAGAATATTGCGTTCTGACTATCGATGGTGGGGAATGCAATTTTATTGACTACGATATATTGGAAATCATTTCTGAATTTGAAAATAAAGCACACGACCGCCACATTGAATTGCATTTAATCGGGATTGAAAAAGTCAATGTAACTGCACTTCATGGTTAATATGAATCAAAATATTATTGTTTAATAAATCGCCTGGTTTGTTTAGTTGATCCTTGTATAAAATTTATAAAATAAATTCCTGGAGGCAAATTCGTTATTTGTAATTCATACGGAGAAGTATTTAAGCATTTTGAAAGATAACTCTGTCCGACGCTGTTAATCAGTTCGACTTTCATCGGTAAATTTGAATTGCTTTGTGTAGAAATCAATATCTTATCATTAGCCGGGTTTGGAAACAACTCAATATTAAAATTGCTTGCATGTTTAGTTGAAACCAGACTTCGTTTGTACTTGCTAAAAAATTTCCAAATTTCGAGACTCGCATTGATGTCTTGACACGTTGTACCAATTACAAAAGGGGAACCGGGCCAGGTATGCGCACCGTTTATTATTTTGTAATGTTGAACTTCATTCGTTCCAGGATAAATGTATAATTCTGCAGTTGCTCCATCTGTTTTGTTGATATCCGGAACCGATGTTTTAATTAATTTTTGTTTGTCCAAACCATTTTTTTGAATCCAAAAATCCAATACTTCAGGGATAGCCAAAACTCCGGTTGTTCCATTATAGTTGACAACTGCATCGGCATCTCCATGAATCTCCATAACGGGAATGGGTTGCGCATTTTTGCAAAGTGCCTGTGTCAACAAAGTCATAGAACCGGTTACAGATGCAATGGCAGCAAAGCGATTGCTGACACATGCCAAATGATAACTCATAAACCCCCCATTTGACATCCCGGTACTAAAGATTCGATCCGGGTCAATGGAATAAACCTTTGAGAGGGTATCAATGATCGCATGAATAAATCCAACATCATCTACATTGCTGTTGCCAACTAATCCAACATTCCAGAATTGCTGGGTGGTTTGTGGAAATACAGTACCATTTGGATGAACTAATATAAAACCAGCGGTATCCGCTATTTTTCGAAAATCTCCGTAAAATTCTTGTTGATCTCCATTGGATCCGTATCCATGTAAATTGAATACAAGGGGATATAATTTTGATTGATTAAAATTTGCCGGCAAATAGTAGGAATAAGTTCGGGTAAGGCCATCATGCAGCAAATTAGTGCGAATTGTTTGTTGCGATTGAAGCTGTAGGCTGAGATGTTGCAATACCAAGCATAAAATAAAACAAGTAACTTTGTTCATACGTATTAATTAAGATTAAATAAAGATAGTTTATTTTATCAGGATATTTATACCTTCCAAACGAATTAATCCATATTAATTGAAATACCTATTTGCAATTTTTATTCCAATACTAGGGTTCACGGGCCTTTGGTTTCAATCCTGGTTGGCACCGGGTAGCTTTTATCTTGGATTTGTATTTATTCCAATACTTGAATTCTTTTTACCAATTAATTCAACGAATGAAACTGCAAACATCCGAAAACAACAAAACAATGCGATCTATTTTGATATCCTGTTGTACTTAAACCTTCCATTGCTTTATTTCCTTAATTTTTACTTTTTATTCATGTTGCAATCACAGCAACTTGATTTTTGGATTTGGATTTTGCTGGTATTAAATTTGGGAATATGTACGGGTGTTATGGGGATTAATGTAGCACATGAATTAGGGCATAGACCCGGGTTGATCAATAAACTCTTTTCCCAGGCATTATTATTACCGGCTTTGTATATGCATTTTACTGTCGAACACAATTTCTGGCATCATAAGTATGTAGCAACTTCCAAAGACCCTTCTTCAGCCAGATTCAATGAATCCCTTTTTCATTTTTGGATTCGGAGCATTACAGGTGTATATAAAAAATCAATCTTTCTGGAATCGAGAAGACTTACACAATGTCAACTACCATTTTTTCATTGGAAAAATCAGTTGCTTGGCCAACTGGTGTTGCAGTTTTGTTATTTGGGTGTCTGCTATTTAATAGCAGGTCTGTTGGGTCTGGTCACAGCTTTGGGAATTGCGCTTATTGCAATCCTATTATTAGAAGCCATCAATTATATAGAGCATTATGGACTTCAACGAACCCTTTTGGACAATCATCAATTTGAACGTGTTTCGAATTTTCACTCATGGAATTCAGACCATGTTTTAGGACGTATATTCTTATATGAATTGACCCGCCATCCGCACCATCATGAAAAAGCAGATGTTAAATATCAGCATTTGGAAAGCAAGCTTCAGAGTCCACAATTGCCTTTTGGTTATCCGGCCAGTATTTTAATTGCCTTGATTCCACCGCTTTGGTTTAATTTAATGAATCCCCGAATTGACCCCTATATTCGATAATATTTTGTACAACAATATTCAGCAAAAGCTGTTATTAAATAGCCATTAACACGCAAGGAGTCAAGTTCTTATTTTATAAGAAATTTATTAATAACTTTGCGCAAAATTTGAATATATGGAGCAAGTAGCAACACATTTAAAGTATCGGGTTAAAGACATAAGTTTAGCAGACTGGGGTCGTAAAGAAATTGAGTTGGCTGAAGCAGAAATGCCAGGACTCATGTCCCTTCGTACTGAATTTGGCCCATCCAAACCATTAAAAGGAGCACGCATAGCAGGATGCCTGCATATGACCATTCAAACGGCCGTTTTAATTGAAACCTTGATTGAATTAGGAGCTGAAGTAAGTTGGTCATCCTGTAATATTTTCTCAACACAGGATCATGCAGCAGCAGCAATCGCTGCTAGAAACATTCCAGTCTTTGCTTGGAAAGGAATGAATGAAGAGGAATTTGAATGGTGTATCGAACAAACATTATTTGCATTTAAAGATGGTCAGCCATTAAATATGATTTTAGATGATGGAGGAGACTTAACCAATATGGTTTTGGATCATTATCCAGAGCTTATCGGCGGCATTCGTGGAATTTCTGAAGAAACAACAACCGGAGTATTGCGATTATATGACCGTATGAAAAACGGCAACCTTCCTTTACCATGTATTAATGTAAATGATTCAGTTACAAAATCTAAGTTTGACAATAAATACGGCTGTAAAGAATCCTGTGTTGATGCCATTCGCCGTGCAACAGATATCATGATGGCTGGTAAAGTTGCTGTTGTTGCCGGTTACGGAGATGTTGGAAAGGGATCAGCTGCTTCTTTACGCGGTGCAGGTTGCCGGGTAATCGTAACTGAGATTGATCCGATTTGTGCGTTACAAGCAGCCATGGATGGATTTCAGGTATTAAAAATGGAAAATGCAGTTAAATTGGCAAATATTGTCGTGACTGCTACAGGCAATTGTGATATCATTTCTGAAAAACATTTCAGGTTGATGAAAGACAAAACCATCGTATGCAACATTGGACATTTTGATAATGAAATTGATGTGGCCTGGTTAAAAAATACCTATGGAAAAACACATGTCGAAATAAAACCTCAGGTTGATAAATATACAATAGATGGAAAGGATATTATTTTATTGGCAGAAGGTCGCTTAGTCAATTTAGGTTGTGCTACAGGACATCCATCTTTTGTAATGAGTAATTCATTTACCAATCAATGCATGGCTCAATTGGAATTATGGCAACATGCAGATCGTTACGAAAACCAGGTATACACCTTACCAAAAAGCCTGGATGAAAAAGTGGCCCGTTTGCATTTAGCACAAATTGGTGTAGAATTAGAAGAATTAAATACCAAACAAAGCGATTACATCGGAGTTAAAAAAGAAGGTCCATACAAAGCGGAATATTATCGCTACTAATTGCGAGTCGTATTGACATAAATTATATGAATATTACAACCAGACTTAAACAGAGCGCTTTAAGTCTGGTTTTTTTTTGTGGAATACTAACTTCTATTCAAGCTCAATCTGGTTTTCAAAATTTTTTTACTCCATCTGATACGTTTAACAAACGTCGGGTATTGCTTGCAAGTGGATTTACTGCTGCAACGTATTCTGCATTTTCAATCGGTTTATTTAAAGCCTGGTATTCGAAATCGGAACAAACTTCATTTCATACCTTCAATGATTTTGGTGAATGGAATCAAATGGATAAAGTAGCGCATGGTTTTGATAGCTATTTCCAAACTGCTTTGTGTTATCAAGGCGCACGGTGGACTGGACTCAGTAAAAAGAATAGCTTGATTTTGGGAAGTTCAATTGCAATGTTATTTCAAACCACAATTGAAGTTTTGGATGGCTTTAGTCCTGAATACGGGTTTAGTTTGCCTGATGTTTGTTTTAATGTGATAGGTTCCGGACTATTTGTTGGTCAACAAGTGCTTTGGGATGATCAAAAATTTAAATTAAAGCTTTCAGCATATCCAAAAAAATACTCAGACCAGGAAATTATTGGAAAGTCTGGTCACACGACCAGCTATCAATCTCGAGCCAGGGATTTATATGGTAGCGGGTATTTCAATAGTGTGTTAAAAGATTATAATGCTCAGACTTTTTGGTTATCGTTCAATCCGGGCTTGTTTTCACATAAAGTCCGTTCTGTTTGGCCAGCATATTTGAATGTCGCTATTGGCTATGGATCCGATAATTTATATGGTGGATTTAAAAATGAATGGGTAACTCCGAATGATCACTACATTTTAGAATCAGAAAAACGAATCCGGCAATACTATCTTTCTTTGGATTTGGATTTGAGTAAGCTAAAAGTTAAGAATCATTTTCTTAAGACCGGATTAAGCATTTTCAATATTATTAAAATACCAGCTCCAAGCCTGGAAATAAATTCAAAAGGAAAAGTAAAAGGCCATTGGTTGTTTTTTTAAAATCGCTTATTTATAATCCCAAATCGGAGCTACAAGAAAATATTAATTTACGGTAATTGATTTTGTTCTTACACAAGCATTTCCATCTGTAACGGTAACGCTATACAATCCTGGCTTAATCACATCAATTGAATTACCAGACGCACCAGTTGACCAAACAATTTTAAATGGCCCCAATCCATTAAATGTTTGGACCGTTAGTAAATTGTCCTGAGTATCGTGTGTAACTTCAATATAGAAATGAGCACATAATGGACTTTCTTCTTTTTTACAGGTAAATGAACTTATAAAAAAGTAAATAAGCAATACAGAGATTATTTTAATTTTCATAGCTCAGATTTTGAACTGGTAGATTTAGGAATAGTAATAAAATTCAAAGCGACATGAACGCCAATCAAATATAGTGCGTATTTAAATAAAAACAAAATGCACGACCTGTTGTCTTAGGCTACGATCCGGCCTGAAACTTCACCAAAACCAATGCGATACTGGGCATGTTGTGCAAATCCCTTAATAACTATGGTATCCCCATCTTGCAAAAAACTTCGGGTAGTGCCATCTTTCATCAACAAGGGTTTTGTTCCTTTCCATGCAAGTTCTAACAGGGAACCATAAGATTCCGGAGTCGGACCTGAAATTGTTCCTGATGCACAAATATCACCTATTTGCATATTACAGCCATTAATGGTGTGATGTGCCAACTGCTGGGACATGCTCCAGTATAAATACTTCGAATTTGATTTACAAATCAGATTTTCTGTACCGTCCGGAGTGATTAAGTAAACAGCTAATTCGATGTTGAAATTCGATGGCTTATCAATTTTTAAATAGTCTAATAAGGGGACTGTTGGCTCAGGTCCATTGGTGCGGAAAGGCTCTAAAGCATCTAAATCAACCAACCACGGGGAAATGCTGGAAGCAAAATTCTTGGCTAAAAAAGGACCCAATGGTACATATTCCCAACGTTGAATGTCGCGAGCAGACCAATCATTAAATAAAAGTAAGCCTTGAATGTGTTGTTCTGCATAAGCTACTGGGATGGAATCACCCAATTTATTTCCTTTGCCAATTACAAAAGCCATTTCCAACTCAATATCTAATTGTCGGGTTGCATCCAGGATGGGAGCTTCTCCGTCTTTTAATAGGATCTGTCCTTTAGGACGTTTAATGTCTGTTCCGGAAACAACAATAGAAGAAGCACGACCATGATAACCAACCGGTAAATTTAACCAGTTTGGGAAAAGGGCATTCGCCGGATCGCGAAACATCATTCCAACATTAGTGGCATGTTCGCGACTGCTGTAAAAATCGGTGTAGTCACCTGCTTTTACCGGTAAATGCAATTTGACTGAATCTTTAGGATATAAATGGTTTTTAATTAGAGATTGGTCTTTTGTATTTGCTTCTGAAAAAAGTTGAACCAAATCCTTTCGAATTTCGCGGATGCTACTTTTTCCTTTTTCTAATAATTTATTCAGAGAATCACTTGCTAAATCAGAAATTTCCAATCCTGGACATTGGATGAATCCATCAGAATACAAACCAAATAAATCGATAATCTGGTCACCGATAATTGAGCAAACTTTTGGGATTCCATCTGATATTGAAAATATTCCAAGCGGTAAATTTTGAATGGGAAAATCTGAATCTTGTGGATAAGGTATCCAGGATTTTAATAAAGGATCAATGACTAGCGGTGAATTCATTCATTTATTTTTTATTATTTAAATAACGCGTTCCACAATTTTGCGAACGGTTTGACTGTCTCCCATAGTATAAAAATGGATACAGGGTGCGCCATTTTTAATCAATTCTTTACATTGATGAATGCACCATTCAATCCCAGCTTCCTTAACTGCTAAATCGGTTTGTGCTTTATTTATTTCTTTAACCAAATCATCGGGGATGTTGATGTAAAAATTTCTTGGAATTGAACCTAATTGGTAACGTTTTGTAAGTGGTTTAATTCCCGGGATGATTGGAATATCGATTCCTTCTTTACGACATTGACTTACATAATCAAAATATTTTTGATTATCAAAAAACATTTGAGTCACAATATAATCTGCACCCGCTTCCATTTTTTTACGGGTATATTTCAGATCTGATTTCATATTGGGTGCTTCAAAATGTTTTTCAGGATAGCCTGCAATCCCGACACAAAAATCAGTTCGGGATCCATTTTCAATGGAAGGATCTAAATAGACGCCTTGGTTCATTCTGCCAACCTGTTGAACTAAATCAAGCGCGTATTCATTTCCTCCAGGTTCCGGAATAAATTTTTCATCAAATTTTCGAGCATCTCCCCGTAAGGCCAACACATTGTGAATATTTAAAAAATGCAATTCAATGAGGGCATTCTCTGTATCCTCCTTGCTAAAACCTCCACATATTAAGTGTGGAACTGCTTCAACACCATAATGGTGCATAATGGCTGAACAGATTCCAACGGTACCAGGCCGTTTCCGGATAGCTATTTTTTGATAGTATCCACTGGGTTGGATGTTGTATAAAAACTCTTCCCTGTGATACGTAACATCAATAAAGGGTGGTTTAAAATCCATTAAGGGATCCAGACTTTGAAAAATAGCATTAATACTCCCTCCTTTTAAGGGCGGCAATACCTCAAATGATATCAAGGTTTTGCCATTAGCTTGTTTAAGGTAATCTGTAACTTTCATATAAAGAATATCGGCAAAAGTAATACCATTTTAATTATAAAAAACCCTGGATTGTTTATTCCTAAATTATTGAATGTCAAATGATTCAATTGTTGTATAGCTCGATTGAAATTCTTTGTTGCAGCCAGATAAATTAAATCAAAAGGGGAATGCAATTGTGCCGGTAACCAACCGGTAACCGCATAATTTCGTAAGAGAATGGTATATTTGTAAGCTCGATTAGGCACTTCCTTATTTAATTAAGTTTTCTAAGTTTTGTTGAAATGAAACCAGTACAATTTGTTTTACTAAGCATCTTTTGCCTTTTTTTACCCCATACCCTACCGGCACAGGATGACTTTTATAATGTGGAGAAAGTCCAGGAGATATCCTTGTTTTTTGGTTACAGCAATTGGGATTATCGATTGGATACAGCCAAGGCAGGTAAGGAAAATTACATTCTAGCTGATTATTGCATGATTAACGGGGTTCGATATGATAGTGTCGGCGTTAAATACAAAGGAAACAGCAGTTACAATGCAGGTCGGATAAAAAATCCACTGCATATAAAATTGGACTTTGTAAAAAATCAGGATTATCAAAACTATGAAAGTATAAAATTGGGGAATAATTTTTCTGATCCTTCTGCAATACGTGAAGTCATTTCGTATCAGATTTTATCTCAGTACATGGATTGTTCGGTTGCAAATTTTGCGCGAGTCTATATTAATGGATCTTTAATGGGATTATATACCAACGTTGAAACCGTCAATAAAAAATTTTGCAGCGAACATTTTGGATCTTCCGATCATGTATTTGTAAAAGGCAATCCGGATCGACCCGGAAATAACTCAACCAGTAATTTGAAATTCAATACCTATGACAGCAGCAAATATTTGATTTATTATGGCATGGAAAATACAGTGGGTTGGTATAAACTCATTGCATTGATGGATAGTCTTCGGATTAAAACCAGTAACATTCCAAAAATTGTTGATGTAGATCGAAGTTTATGGATGCATGCGTTTAATAACGTTATGAGTAACTACGACAGTTACACGGGTTCCTTTTCACAAAATTATTATTTGTATGAAGACGATTACGGTCGCTTTTTACCGGTTATCTGGGATCTCAACATGTCCTTTGGAGGTTTTCCGGGAAGTGGTGGTTCTGTCGATAAATTGTCAATCTTATATCAGTCGACCAATGCAGATCGTCCACTGATTTCAAGTTTGTTGAGTAATGCTACATACAAACGGATGTATCTGGCCCATTTAAAAACGATAGCAGAGGAAAATTTTACAGGAAATGGGTTTGAAACAAATGCTAAGTATTTGCAGTCCATCGTTGACACGCTGGTAAAAAATGATCCCAATAGTCTTACAAGCTACACCCAATTTCAAAGCTCACTGACTGCAGCAATTTCAAGTGGTGGCGGACCAGGAAGCGGATCGCCAGGACTTCTTACCTTGCAAGCTGCCAGACTTGCTTATTATAAAACCACTCCGGAATACAATTACATCCCACCAGTCATTGGTAATTATACGGCCGACATTCAAAATCGATTTGTTGGAGATTCAATTTGGGTTTCAGTAAAACTTTCAAATCAAAACAATGCGTTTGTTGGTTATAGAAAAAATAAATTCAGCCCTTTTGTTTATCAAACCTTATACGACGATGGACTCCACCAGGATGGGATTGCCGGCGACAGTATTTATGGTACATATATTATTGCACAAACCCGTAAAACACAATTTTATATTTATGCAGAAAATAATTCCATTGGTTTGTTTTCACCTCGCAGAGCAGAATTTGAATATCATACCTTGGAAGTAAATGAAAAATTAACGGATATTCAAAAGGGCGATGTGGTTATCAATGAATTTATGAGTTCAAATCAATCGACTGTATTAGATACTACGGATGATAAATACGAAGATTGGATTGAATTGTATAACAACACAAATCAAACTGTTGACTTAAGCAAATTGTTTCTGACAGATGATGATTCCAATATGGAAAAATTTGAATTTCCATCAGGCATTTCGATTCCGTCTAAAGGAAGACTCATTGTTTGGTGTGACGAAGACAGTCAAACACCTAATGGCGTTCATGCAAATTTTAAATTGTCTGCCAGTGGAGAAAAATTAATATTTACCCGGCAGGATGGCTTGGTTATAGACAGTGTCAGTTTTGGAGCAATACCTACAGATCAATCCATGGAGCGATGTCCGGATGGTACCGGTTTATTTAAAATTACTTCTAAACCGACCTTCAATTTACCAAATTGTGGCATTGTCGCCAATGAAGATGTTAAGCATTTGTCTCCATTATATATCGCCCCTAATCCTGCACATCACTATTTTGAAATTGTAAATCCGGATGACATTCCAATTAGAGAAATTAAAATTTACAACCAGTTAGGACAGACGGTAGCAAGCACAGTTGGAAATAAAGTCGATGTTTCCAATTGGCAAGCAGGCATTTACTTTATTGTTATAGTGGATTCTTCCTTAAAAAGTTACAATCTGAAATTGATAAAAGAGTAAAGATTATTTCTTTTTCTTTTTAAAGTCGCCCCGTTTGAGCGCTTTAAAAAATTCAATCCAGGCAATCGGACTGAAAATTTTCTGCGGCTGGAATTGACCATCGTAATAGGCTTTTTGAGCTTCCTGAGCCATGTAAAGACTCATATGCGCCCGAGGGTCTGAAGGAACACCGGGTTCGATTTTAGCCAATACATCGGATGCAATATTTTTCTGTGCTATTTCTTTCATTTTATTACTTACATCCATTTCCAAAAACTCTTGTTTAAAATGTTGTTTTGATGGAATTGGAAATACTATGGCTCGTTCTAATTGAAAGGTATCCGGTTGTAAAGTAAGCTCTAAATAAATTTGATTCTCCTCGAAATCTACGGGTATAGATCGCAACACTTTTTTATATCCAACATAATTAAATTGAATGGTATCGCCTCTTTGTACTGCAATTGAAAAAAAACCTTTATCATCGGTAAATCCACCCCGTCGGGTTCTTAATATTCCAACGCCAACATAAGGCAATGGCAGAAGTGCTTGTTTGTATTCTGAAAATACCCGCCCTGAAAATTGGATCAAACTTTGATCTTGCGCTACCAGTTTAATGGGTACAAACAAACCCAGTAAGCTGAATGCCAATGCAAATTTCAAAAAGTTAGAACATTTTGTATTTAGGGATGCGGTATTCACTGAGTGGCTAAGATAAATATTGATTAGTTAAAATGGCTTGTTAAAATGAAGTCTATCTTTGTTCTATAATGACCCGATTCTAATGAAAAAGTTGCATTTTTTATTGTTTATATGTTTTATTTCCTCAGAAATAAGGAGTCAATTGATCAGCGGACCGATGCTGGGTCCGGTAGAATTGCGAACCGCCTCCATCTGGTGCGAATCTAAGCCGGGAAGTATTTTAAAACTAGAATATTGGCCCGAAGATGCTTTGGAACAAAAGAGAAGTCTCTCCCCGGAATCTTTTGTAAGGTTTAAGCACCAGATTGATAAATTTAGTCTGATTGAATTGCAACCTGGGACAAACTATCGCTATCAGTTGATTGTAAACAATAAAACAAGACCTGCCAACGCTTCAGGACGTTTTAAAACCCAGATCCTGTGGAATTACAGGTTTCCCGCACCCGATTTTAGTTTTTTAGCCGGCAGTTGTGCCTACACCAATGAAACGGTCTATGATCGTCCGGGTAAACCCTACGGAGGGGATTCGAGTATTTTTAATCAAATGGCTAAGGAGGACGCTGCATTTATGCTGTGGCTTGGAGACAATTGGTATTATCGTGAAGTGGATTATGGCAGTAACTGGGGTTTGTGGTATCGCGCGTCCAGGGATCGAAGCAGACCTGCCCTGCAGCCTTTCTTAAAAAAGATGGCGCACTATGCGATTTGGGATGATCACGATTACGGACTCAACAATGACAATCAATCATTTATTTATAAAGAGGAAACGCGTATGGTGTTTGATCAATATTGGTGCAATCCTCAGGTAGCAGACCAGGGAGGGATTTATACCCGGTTTAGTTACAATGATGTAGATTTTTTCTTAATGGATGACAGGAGTTTCAGGACTTCGGATTACATGAAGGACAGTATCAACGGGCAACCAAATCCAAATAAACAGATGTGGGGAAAAGAACAGTTGAATTGGCTTAAAAATCAATTGTTGACCAGCAGAGCGCCTTTTAAGATAATTGCAAATGGTACACCAATTCTGAATCAATACAACAACCATGATTGCATGGTCCATTTCGTTTTGGAACAACAGGAATTATTACAATTTATTGAAGACGAACAAATCAATGGAGTGATTTTTATAACCGGTGACAGGCATCATAGCGAAATTTCCAGGAAAAAATTGAAAAATGGATATTACTTGTATGATATTGTCAATTCTTCCCTTACTGCTGGTCTGCATATTTTAAGCGAAAGGGAAATTAATAATCCGGATTTATTAGCTGATAAAACGGTCAATCAAAATAACTATACCCGTTTTCTTATAAATGGAAAACCAAATGAACGAACTTTAAAATTAGAATTTAAAGACCTTAATGGAAATGTATTAAAAGATTGGCTTGTAAATGAAAATGAATTAAAATTTATTACTGAATCTAAATAATTTAAATTGTGTATTTTATTACATAGCCTGAGGAAATTTTTCCTGATACATAATAAAACTATCCAGGATAATTTGTTTTGCCAGGGTATGGTCAAGAAAATCTTCTACCAAAACTGTTTTATGTTCTAATTTCTTATAGTCTTCAAAAAAATTGCGCAATTCAGAAATAAAATGTTTTGGCAATTCAGAAATGTCGTTGATGTGATTTACACTGGGATCCCCTGCACATACTGCAATTATTTTATCATCGGCATCGCCCTGATCCACCATGCGCATGACTCCGATTACTTTTGCTGAAACCAAACATAGTGGCACAAATTCTAATTGTGAAAGTACCAATATATCTAAAGGATCTTTGTCTTCACACAAGGTCCTGGGTATAAATCCATAATTAGCAGGATAATATACCGAGGAATACAATACACGGTCTAATTTTAATAGCCCGCTGACTTTATCTATTTCATATTTTGCGCGAGTCCCTTTAGGGATTTCGATGATTCCATTTACAAGTTCAGGCGTATGATCACCGGGACTGACGTCGTGCCAAGGGTTCATGTTTTAATTACGAATTACAAATTACAAATTACGAATTCGTGTAATGATACAAATTTATAGTGATTTCTTAATAATTAAATTTCTTAAATTCAATTACGAATTACGATATAAGGAGTCTGTTTGATTTAGCATAAAATATAAAGCAAAAGCTAAACTCCAAATTTTCTATTCTTAAAAAGCTCATTTCGTAATTCGTTCCACGAGCACGCGGGATGTCCGCTGCGCTGCCATAATTCGTAATTTGAAATTCGTAATTCGTAATTTTTGATTTGTAATTATTTCTTAAAAGGGAGCATCATCTGGTAGCCAATGCTTTGTTTAGAATCTTCTTTTAATTCACTCAAACCATATTGGATGTCTTCGGGTCTGGTTGGTTTCCAGGTGCCGAATATGCGATCCCAGAATGTAAAAACATCTCCAAAGTGTGAATCCGTTAATGGTCGTTCGTCACTGTGGTGAATTTTATGCCAGCCGGGAGTAGCAAAAATATAGCGTGCCGGTTGTTCGATCCAATCCGGCCATTTAACATTGCTGTGCTGTAAAATAATTAGGGGCAGTGCAATGCTTCCATAAACTATAAAGGTGGTCATAGATATGCCAAAAACAGCGACTGCCGCTGCTTGATAGATGCCTTGGGTTAATACAACTTCAAACGGATGAAATCGCAGCGAACTGGTAGCATTTAAATTGGGATCGGAATGATGGACCCGGTGAAATCTCCACAACAAGGGGATTCGATGGGAAAGATTGTGCACGCCATAACTCCCAAGATCAATCAGAAGCAACCCAATCAGGACCTCTGTCCAATTCGGTAAATTGACTTGATTTAATAAGCCGAATTGATGACTGGCTGTCCATTCCACACTGGCCAAAACGCCCAGGCCGAGTAAACCATTTACAACAAAACTAATCAGGGTCATTCCTGCATTTCGGAGGTCGTGTTGTTTTTGATTTGGTGCTTTTTGTAAATATGGCCATATGTTTTCGACACCATACATCAGGATCAACATGCCAATTAAAATTACAGGCTGTAGGTTTGCAAGTAGCTCTATCATATTATTTGTTTAATAGACAAACTTACGAAGCAAAGTTTTTTTTGGATTTAACCCAGATTTTTTTTAACTTTCTATTACGAGCCAAAACTCCTTCAAACTCAAGTGCTTACTCATATTTTTATCCTCAACATAAAATTGATTATGCCTGCGGTAAAAATATACTGTGAGCACTTGATTTTATTGGACTTTTGACTCTCACTACGAAACTTAAAGAAAAATCTGGGTTTAACCGAGATTTAAAATCCCATTTTTATGGGATGCGATCGAGCCATTGTGCTTGGGTGATTTGATACCAGTTTTCCAAAACTTCATTTTCAAAGTATTGATTTATTAATTTCAAACCACATTTTTGAAGTACTTTGTTGGAAGCGATGTTTTCAGCTTGAGCAGCGGCGCAAATGGATTCTAAATTCATTTTACCAAATCCATAGCTAAGGGAAGCTTGTGCAGATTCAGTGGCATATCCTTGACCCCAATATTTTTGTATGAGGCGATAACCAACATCATAATAATTATTCTGTTGATTTCTGGTTTCTTTGACGAGTTTTAATCCTGACCAGCCTATAAATGCGTTGGTTTTTTTCTCGATGACGGCCCAGCGACCAATGCCATTTTCTTCATATTGCTGACGGACAAACTGGATGATTGGTGGGATCTGATTTATTTCTTTGATTGGATTGTTTCCTAAATAACGATGCACTTCCGGATTGGAATCCAATTCATACATCCCTTCCACATCCGATTCCAAAAAATCACGGAGGATGAGGCGATCGGTTTCAATATAAAATATCATTGCCTGTTTGTCAGCTTGAAATTGATCCGCTGCGGGATTATGCGATGAGTTCTTCTTCGGTAGCCATTTCAGTATCAGCACTGATTTTATCCAGATCGACTCGAAGATTTTCGATTATAAAATCCTGCCGATCTCCGGTATTTTTACCCATATAATATTCCAATATTTTTTCAATGTGTGAATCTTCATGAATGATAACCGGTTCTAAACGTATGTTTGAACCAATAAATCCTGAAAATTCATCCGGACTGATTTCTCCTAATCCTTTAAATCGGGTAATTTCTGCTTTACCCCGAAGGGCATTGATAGCATCAGATTTTTCCTTCTCAGAATAACAGTAAAAGGTTTGTTTTTTATCCCGCACCCGAAATAAAGGCGTATCTAAAATAAATAAATGTCCATTGCGTACCAATTCTGGGAAAAATTGTAAAAAGAACGTCAGCAACAGCAAACGAATGTGCATTCCATCCACATCCGCATCAGTTGAAATCACTACTTTATTGTAACGGAGATTTTCAATTCCGTCTTCAATGTCCAGGGCATGTTGCAATAAATTAAGCTCTTCGTTTTCATAAACGATTTTCTTGGTCATTCCAAAACAATTCAAGGGCTTACCGCGTAAACTAAACACTGCTTGTAATTCCGGATTTCTGGATTTGGTAATCGAACCACTGGCTGAATCTCCTTCTGTAATAAACAAGGTGGTGTTTTCAGCAAGTTCAGGTTTTAATTTAGTATCTGTCAGATGGTATTTACAATCGCGTAATTTTTTATTGTGCAAATTGGCTTTTTTTGCACGTTGGTTAGCCAATTTTTTAATTCCGGCTATTTCTTTGCGCTCGCGTTCGGATTGTAATATTTTACTGAGTAGTTCTTTAGCGGTTTCTGTGTTCTGATGCAAAAACAAATCCAATTCTTTACAAACAAAATCTGCTATAAAGTTGCGCAAAGAAGCTCCTTCCGGACTGATCCCGGTCGATCCCAGTTTGGTTTTGGTTTGAGATTCAAATACGGGTTCTTCAATGCGGACTGCAATCGCACCAATTGCACCGGCATGAATGTCTTTGCTGTCAAAATCTTTTTTGTAAAAATCGCGGATGGTTTTAACAATGGCCTCTCTGAAATAATTGAGGTGTGTACCCCCCTGAGAAGTATATTGACCATTTACAAAACTATAATATTGTTCGCCGTATTGATTGCCATGAGTCAACACACATTCAATGTCCTCGCCTTTTAAGTGGATGATGGGATATTGTAAATGCTCGCCATCTGTACGGCGTTCCAACATATCTTTCAAACCATTTTTTGATATGTAGGTTTTACCATTAAAATGGATGCGCAATCCAGCGTTGAGGTATGCGTAATTCCAGATACGACTTTCTACAAATTCCTGAACAAAACGAAAACGGGAAAATATTTTTTCATCCGGTTTAAAACTGATGATGGTCCCATTGACTTCATCGGTTGACTTTAGATTGTTGTCCTTGATTAAATTGCCACGCTCAAATTCTGCAATTTTGGTTTTACCATCCCGGATGGATTGCACCTTAAAATAATTCGAGAGTGCATTTACTGCCTTGGTACCCACTCCATTCAATCCGACTGATTTTTTAAACGCTTTGCTGTCGTATTTTCCGCCGGTATTGATCTGGGAAACACAATCAATTACTTTGCCCAAGGGAATTCCCCGCCCGTAGTCGCGCACCGTTACAATGCCATCTTTGATATCGATATCCACTTCCCGGCCATAACCCATGACATATTCATCAATGCAATTGTCTATGACTTCTTTGAGTAAGATATAAATACCATCATCAATGTTGCTGCCATCGCCCAATTTGCCAATATACATCCCCGGGCGGAGGCGAATGTGTTCTTTCCAGTCGAGGGACCGTATGTTTTCTTCGGTATAATTATGGGCTTGAGCCATGGCTGTTATTTTCTGATCTAACTGCAAAGTTAAAACATATTATGAATTATATTAATTTGATCTGAAGCTTTGCTTTGAAAAGATGCAAGCGGGCAATTGAGAAAATTATAAATTAATGCATGCCAATCGAATCAAGAAAAGCATATATAATAATTTTAAATGCTAGAAAAATTAGGTGATTCTATCTAAATTAGGTGCAAAATATTTGGATAAGAATGATGCTATAGAATTAATTCAATTCTGCATTTTTTATTTCTTCCCCGTCTCCTTTTTCATCAATTCAATTTCCGCTTTCATTTCTGATTTAAAGGCATTAAAATCTGCGGCGATTTGCGGATAAATTTCCGGTTTAGTGTCTTCATCAAAACTGGCAATAGCTGTCAATTTGGTGAGGATGTTTTTTTCGTTCTTTACAACCGCAATGTAATTGCTTAAATATTCAGATTCTACTTTTTTAGCCATGATATCGGCTTTATTGACCCGATTGATCTGATCTTTCAATTCGGGGTTATATACTTTAGGTTGGTCTTCTGAATTCACGGTTGTTGGTGGCATCAGGGCTTTGCTCCTGGATGATACCCGGTTGCTTAATTCGCTGTGTTCTTTTTGAATGCTTACCAATGTTTTACTAAACAGCGAATTCATATAATCCGGATTGTTGGATTTAATGGCCTTATTCCATTCCTTAATCTGTTTATCCAGGTTTTTTACATCCTGCATTTCTTTTTTAAGATCTTTCTTGCTGTATTTTATTTTTATAGCATAAGAAGAATCTTGAAAATTGGAATTCGCAACTAAATGACCAGCAAACATGCTGATTAAAAGAAATGGGAGTATAAAACGCATGGTGTATTAATTGCAATATTGAGAAAATGCAGCACTGAGGTTATCGGCAATCATTTGTGCGGATCGACCTTCTATCTGATGTCTTTCCAACATGTGCACCAATTGCCCGTCTTTAAACAGGGCAATAGAAGGAGAAGAAGGAGGATATGGCAACAAGTATTCTCTGGCTTTTGCAACAGCTTCACGGTCCACACCTGCAAAAACGGTCACCAACTGGTCTGGTTTATTTTCATTGTTAAGGGCAATGCGTACACCCGGACGGGCATAAGCGGCTGCACAACCACATACTGAATTGACAACCAACAAAGTGGTTCCTTTTTGTTCCTTAAAGGCCTGATCCACAGCTTCAGCACTTTCAAGGGAATTAAAGCCGGATTCAATCAGCTCTCGGGTCATTGGGATGGTTAATTCTGGTGGATACATCTTAAATTGTTTTATTCAGATAGCTTTAAACGTCAAAATGGGCTGCTTTGTTCTATTTTTGATCCATTATTTCTGCACTAAATGGGAGAATTTGAAGCCATAGAGCCCTGAAAAAAATACCAGAATTGCAGTTTTTGTCGTTTAATTTTCTAATGAATTTCGTTCGTCTGTTGTCCCATAATAAATTGAATTGATGCGTTTTACCCTGATTCTTGGTTGCTTATTGGTTTGTAGTCTGATTGGAAATACTCAACAGACCGAATTTGATCTGAGTCCGCAGGATACCGTTTATGACAATCGGGTAAAGACCATTCAGTTTTACAGATATAAACCGGAAGAGGAATTAATGCCATTTCTTGTTCTGAATGTTAAAGAGCATTTGCAGTTAACTTTTGATATGCTGGAAGGAGCACCCAGTGAATTGTATTATTCTTTCTTTCATTTTGATCAAAATTGGCTGCCAACAGATTTACGACCTGAAGAATACTACAAAGATTTTCAAGAGCAACGAATCACTGAATATGCTTCTTCCCGAAAAACCATCATTCCGTATATCCATTATATCTTGCCTGTACCCAGTGATGGATTTTTGGTCAGCGGAAATTATTTAATCTGTGTATCAGACCGTTTTAAAAATGTTTTATTCACACGGCGCTTTTTCATTTCTGAAAATAAAGTTCTGGTGAGCTTGAAAGTGAAGGATCCTGTTAATGCAGAAATTTACAGAAGCCATCAGGCACTGGAACTATCGATCAATACGAATAAATTATCCATTCAAAATAACGAACAGGAATTGCAGGTTCAAATATTCCAAAATGGTGATCCCAATACACGCCTGGTTCGAAATAAACCCAACAGCGTATTGGGTGATTTATTTTATTTTAATAAACCAGATGATATTTTATTTCCGGGCAAAAAGGAATTTAGACACAAAGACATTCGAACCATTCAATCCACTACCCAGGATATTTTATTTTGGGACGAAATTGACCAGGTGTATCATTGTTGGCTAAAGACCGATGAGGTCAGAGCGCAAAAATTATATTTATCGGATGATGATATCAACGGACGGTTTTTAATTTTAAACAGGGATCAGGATCAGGCAGAACTTACTTCTGATTATTTTAAAGCGCACTTTACTTTAAATCGAGCGGTACCTTACGATGAACCCGTTTATGTCTATGGGGGTTTGTCGGACTGGCAATTAAAACCGGAATTTAAAATGGAGTACGATCCCAGTCGCAAGGCTTATTTTGCATACATCTGGCTTAAAATGGGTTATTATAATTTTATGTATGCCCTGGAAGATGCCAATGGATTACCGGATACGGGTCCACTGGAAGGCGATTGGTACGAAACTGAAAACGACTATTATGTATTGGTTTATTATAAAGTCTTAGGCAGCCGCTATGATCGATTGTTGTTTATTGGGGAATTTAATTCCAATCGTTGAGGGCGGTCCATCCTTAAAAGCTGGTTTTTCGTCCGAAATATTCGTTAATTACTCGATTCTATGGACGAATGCTTGCAAACTCCTTTAATTTTGCTATCATTTTAAATAAATGCGCTATAACTATTTAATCCTATTTATTTGTTTGTTTCAGGGACTTCAAGCTCAGGAGCAATGGAATCTCGCCAGTTGTGTTGAATATGCCTTAAAAAACAATGTAGGCTTACAACAAAGTAAAATTGCTGTGGATGAAGCTGCCTTGACAGTAAAAGAAAATAAACACAAGCAAATTCCTGATTTAAATGGAAGTATCAATGGAGGGATCAGTTTTGGTCGAAACATTGATCCAACCAGCAACAGTTTTACCACTGAGAATATTATTTCTGCCAACTATACATTGGCATCCGGTGTAACCTTATTTCAAGGTGCATTGATTCGCAATTCGATAAAGCAAAGTAAGCTGAGTCTGGATGCAAGCACGAAAGAATACCAACAAGCAACCAATGATCTTGCTTTGACCATTGCGACTTATTATTTAAATGTATTATTGAATGAGGAACGTTTGGAAATGGCAGAAAAAAATACGGAGAGTGTTAAACTGCAATTAATCCAAATGGAAAAAATGATCCAGTCAGGTGTTAAGCCGGAAGCGGATGCCATTGAAATTAAATCGCAATTGGCAAGAATGGAACAAACGCAAGTCAGTGCAGAAAATGGCTTGGATATCGCCTGGTTGACTTTAAAGCAAGCGATGCGATTGGATCCTTCCAAGAAATTGATTTTAGAACGTCTTACTGAAGAGCAACTGAATGGGGTTCAACTTGAAAATTATACTTTTGAGGCCCTTTCCGAAACAGCTGCGCAATCACAATCAGGCTTGCAAGCTGCCTATAAACGATTGGAGGCTGCCAGAATGGGTGAAAAGATCGCAAAGGCTTTGTATTATCCTTCGCTTTTTTTAAACGCAAGTATTGGTTCCCGTTTTTCAGATGCTGCAATTAGGCCCTTAGATTACAGCACTTCCAGAATATTGGTTCCAGGTGTTTACATTGATGGAAAATCTGTATTGTTCGAACAAGATTATCCAACAGTTAAATCAACCGAGGTCATTCCATTTAAAGATCAATACGATCAATTTTTGGGATATGGAGTCGGTTTAAATTTAAATATCCCAATTTATAATCAGCGAAGTACTAAAACGCGTGTACAAAAAGCTGCATTGGCAACCAAATCTTCTGAGTTGCAAGCTGAATTGCAAAAGGAGAAATTAAATCAGGATGTATACCAGGCAATTGCCAATGTCCGCGCAGCTAAAAAAGAGTTTGAAGCATCCAAACGCGCTTTGGAAGCAACGAGTTATTCAGCTGACAAAACGCAAAAGCGATTTGAGCTGGGACTTGCAAATGTATTTGAATTAAATTTGAGTCAAACAAATTTGCAAAATGCACAAAGCACCCTGGTCATTGCAAAATATGATCTGGTTTTTAAACAAAAGGTCCTGGATTATTATGCAGGGAAACCCATAAAACTATAAACGTATGAATCAGAAAAAAGGACTGCGCTGGTGGTGGTGGTTAGCAATTATTTTAATTCCAGTTTTAATTGTTGCTGCTGTTTTTAAAGCAAAAAATAAACCAAAAGGCGAAGAAGTTAATTTGGAAAAAGTACAAACCCGTGATATCGTAGAGACAGTTACTGCGAGTGGTAAAATTTTTCCTGAAACCGAAATAAAAATTTCATCAGATGTTTCAGGGGAAATAGTTGAGTTGTATGTAAAAGAAGGTGACAGTGTAAAGGTGGGACAAATTTTGGCCAAGGTCAATGCAGATGCATATACTTCAGCAGTGGAACGAAGTTCGGCTGGTGTCAACATTGCCAGAACACAAGCCAGTACAAGCGGTAATTCCATTGAAAATGCGAAGCAACAAAAGACGCAAGCAAAATTGCAATATGAGAATGCAAAAAAAATGCATCAGAGAAATCAGCAGTTGTATAAAGATGGAATTATTTCTTTAGCAGACCTTGAAAGTTCGGAAACTACTATGAAAAATCTGGAAGCAGGTTTTAAAGCAGCAGAAATTATGGTTGAAAATGCCATCAAAGGATCGGAGTCTGCAAGTTTTCAAGTAAAAGATGCTGAGGCTTTGTTAAAAGAACAGCGTACGAATTTGGGTCGAACAATTATTAAAGCTCCAGCAACCGGTATCATATCAAAATTAAACGTTGAACGCGGTGAACGGGTTGTTGGAACCATGCAAATGAGTGGAACGGAGTTAATGCGGATCGCAGACTTACACGCAATGGAAGTTCAGGTTGAAGTAAGCGAGAATGATATTGTGAATGTAAAAACGGGTGATGAAGCTACTATTGAGGTAGATGCATATCAAAATAAAAAATTTAGCGGGCATGTGACCGAAGTAGCAAACAGTGCAAATAATATCAGTTCGATAGCAGGCAATTCTTTATCCACAGATCAGGTTACCAAATTTGTGGTTAAAATTCGCATTGAGAAATCATCTTATGCAGATTTAGTTGTAAATAATCGGGCACCGTTTCGTCCTGGAATGTCTGCAACTGTAGAAATCAATACCCATGAAGTTAAAAATGTTTTGAGTGTACCCATTCAGGCAGTCATTGCGTATGATCCCAATGAGGAAGTGCGGAAGGCGAAAGAGAAAAAAGACAGAGAAAATAAAAGTCAACAGCCAACAGCACAGGCAGAAGTAAAGGAAGTGGATGATTCACCTTATCGGGAAGCATTGTTTGTGGTGCATGGGGATACGGTTTCACGGGTAGATGTAGAAATTGGGATTCAGGATGAAAATTACATTGAAATTAAATCAGGAATTTCAGAGGGAGATGAAGTCGTTATTGGACCCTATGTGGCATTATCCCGCAAACTTAAAAATGGTTCAAAGATTCACCGTAAAGTAGAAGACAGCAAGAAAGAATAAATTGCAGAAGATTCTTTTAATTAGGTGTCTTTAAAATCAGATTAGATAAATTTTTTCAATTCATCCAGGTAATCCCTATGATTGGCTAGTCTGGGTACTTTTTGTTGTGCGCCGATTTTGTTTCGGGATTTCATCCAATTAAAAAAAGTTGATTTGGGAGCTATTGATAATTTTAATCGTTCGAGAGCCAGATCATGATATCGTTTCGCTTCATAATCTGAATTGACCTTTTTCAAATTATTATCCAATGCATTGGCAAATGCATCTGGATCTTTTGGGTCATTTTCAAATTCAATGATCCATTCATGTCCTCCTTTGCCGGAGGCAGTTAAAAATACAGGAGCAACTGTATATTCAACCATCTTGACTCCAAATTCATTGCAGGTTGCGGTCAAAGCTGCGTCGGTATTTGCAACCATGACTTCTTCACCAAAAACATTAATAAACTGTTTGGTACGACCTGTTATCACAATTTTGTAGGGATACTTTTGTGTAAATTTTACAGTATCTCCAATTTTATATCGAAACAAACCGGAATTGGTGGTAATGACCATTGCATAATTTTTGTCCAATTCCACCTCTTCAAGAAAAATTGTTTTTGGATGTTCTTTATCCCATTCTTCCATTGGAATAAATTCATAAAATACCCCATTGTCCAACAACAATAACATATCATGACTTGATTTGTCATTTTGCACTGCAAAATAGCCTTCAGATGCATTGTATGTTTCAATATAGGTAAATGTATCTGAAGGAAAAAACTCACGAAAGGGTTCACGATAAGGAACAAAGCTTACAGCACCATGCACAAAAACCTGCATTTTAGGCCAGACTTCAAGCATGTGTTGTTTCCCGGTTTGCTCTAATATTTTTTTAAACAAAACAACAGCCCAGGTGGGTGTTCCGGCTACCATTCTAATGTCTGCATGGATGCTTTCTTTGGCAATGAGATCCAGTTTTTTTTCAAAATCCGGAAGCAGCGCGATTTCTTTTTCTGGAAACAGCCGATTTACTGCAAGTGGATTAATCCGTTGATAAATAATCGCAGAGACATCACCTACCGTACTTCCAGGAAACTCTTTTAAATCGGAGCTGTAGCTTCCTGAAAGTAAAATACTCTTGCCTTCTATAATTTTACAATCTTTGACATTGTCATAAATAGCTGCAAGCAATCTCCATCCTCCTTTGGTGTGACAATCTTTATGATTGGGATCGGTTATAGGAATGTATTTACTTTTATCGCTGGTGGTACCGGATGACTTTGCATAATATTTTATTCGCCCTGGCCATAACACATTTTGTTCTCCGGTCATCATCCGATGAATATCATGTTTTATGCTTTCATAATCTTGCAATGGAAGCATATTTTTCCAGTCTGAAGTTTTTTTATACTTACTAAATCCGTATCGAATGCCCCATTCAGTATGTTCGGTTGTTTTGACTATTTTTTTTAATTGATTACTTTGGACTTCAATAGGAAATTCCATGAATTTCTTCATTTCTGAACGTGGAAGTTTCAGATATTGACTCCATAAGACATTAAGAAGCTGACTCATTTGTTTGAAAATGCTGGTGGCAAAAATAGTAAATAGAAAGCGTAAGGCGAATGTTGCAACCAAAAGAAATGTAAAGCATTGAAAATCAATTATATATAAATTAATTTAAAAATTAGAATGCAATCGTTGGAAAAATTTCTCGCAATGAAGCTGAGAAGCTAAGAAGCAAGGAAGCAAGGAAGCAAGGAAGCAAGGAAGCAAGGAAGCAAGGAAGCAAGGAAGCAAGGAAGCAAGGAAGCAAGGAAGCAAGGAAGCAAGGAAGCAAGGAAGCAAAGAAGCAAAGAAGCAAAGAAGCAAAGAAGCAAAGAAGCTAAAAAGCTTTAAAGCTTTAAAGCTTTAAAGAATAACTAACAAATATCGGTTATCCACTGATTATTTTCACGCAGAGAACCAAAAGCGCAAAGGGGTAAAGAAATGCAATAGATTTTGCTATCAACTAACAACCATCACCTATCAACTAACAACCATCACCTATCAACTAACAACCATCACCTATCAACTAAATAAATTATTTAGGAATTTTTATTTCATATTGTTTACCGGGTGTAATCTGTAATTCAGATTTTATTAACCATGGATTATACAATTTTAATTGGCGATAGGTAATGTTGTGTTCATGAGCAAAATCTGCCAAATCTGGAATGGAAGTGCTTACCGTTACTAAATCATACTTTGTTAATTCGGGGTAGCATTCATTTTTGCGAATGAAGAATCCAAATTTTTCAGGATTTGCCATAATTTCCTTCATGGCAACGATACGAAAAACATATCGATTCGTTTCTTCGCTTAAATTAAGGTCGTAATAATTGTTTTCTTTTTGTTCGGCCAATGCTTTTTGTAGCGCAGTGGGTCCCATGTTGTAAGCAGCTGCAGCCAATGTCCAGGTGCCAAAACGCTCTTTCATTTTTCGTAAATATTTACAAGCAGCCAGGCTGGCTTTTTCCGGATGATTTCGTTCGTCAACAAAGGCATTTACTTCGAGATCCAATTCTTTGGCGGCTTCTTCTTTAAATTGCCAGATTCCTTTTGCTCCTGCATAGGATACTGCATTTCGCAAGGAGCTTTCTGCAACGGCCAGGTATTTCATATCATCCGGAATTCCTTGTTCTGCAAAAATCCGTTCGAATAGTGGAAAAAAACGCTGGGCCAGTTTAATATGCAACAAGGTGTGACTGTGCATATAGCTATTTAGCAATAACTCGCGTTCCAATCGCTCCGACACATCAAAATAATCTATAGGGATGTTTTCTCCTGCGAAGTCATACTTATCTGCCAATTTAATCGGATGAATCGTTTGTGGAAGGGGATCGTAGCGATTATTAAAAGGTAAATCCTCTGAGCTGTGTAAAATGAATACTGCCAGTGCTCCCAAGAGCATCCCTCCAGCAACTAGACTTAGTTTAATCCAAACCGGTTTTTCCATAAAATTTAAACGTTGGATTTGTAAAGATAAGTATTTGCCATTGCAATTAAATAGATTCCGGAAGGGTATAATTTCTTCCTTTATTAATTTCTTTTAAATAAACCATTAGTGGTTCAAAATAGCGCAACATCGCTTTTGCATTTAAATCCTCTCCTGTATTGTCTTTCAATAATTTTTTCCAGTCTTCAGTTGCACCTTTTGAAAGAATGTGGTGTAAGAATTTACCAATTTCTTTATTTCCAAAATAATTAGTAGCCTGTGGCTCTTGCTTTAATATAGTTTGAGCTATATGGTCGTGCATTTGAAATAAAAGCACAAAGGACAATGCATAATCATAATATTGAGCTGCATCATCATTGATATGTGTTTTCGTTGCAGCATCACAATAGATTTCATCACGCGCAGCAGGAGGAGCAATTCCCTGAAACTTTTGGACATATTCCCACCAACTTTTATTCCATTGTTCTGGAGACAAATTGTTATGATATAAATCGTGTTCAAAATGTGTCATCACACCGGCACTCCATGGAATAAACACAATGTAGTTTAAGGCTTCTTTTAGTAAAATTTGTGTTTGATCAATTTTTGTTTTTTCATCTACCAAGCCCAGATTTTGGAGAAAGGGTTTTTGCATCGCAGCTAAACCCATCATGCTTCCAATTGCTTCATGATACGCGCGATTGGCTCCTTTGCGCAATACAAATGGAATACCAGGTTTTGCATATTCTAAATAATAGTAGATATGACCTAATTCATGATGCGTGGTTTCATACCATTCGGAATTGGCTTCAATGCTCATTAAAGAACGAACGTCTTGATTGAGATCCAAATGCCATGCAGATGCATGTGTATTCTTTTTGTATTGCGTCCCGGGAGCCAACGCATAGAGATCAGATTTTTGATAAAATGTTTCCGGTAGACTGTCAAAACCAAGACTTACATAAAAACGTTCTGCTTGTTCAACACACCATTTATCTCCTTTGGCTTTTATGATTTTATCAAGATCAAATCCTTCCACATCAACCAGTGCAGACCAATCCTGTCCCCAACGATTTGGAAGCCAATGTGCCGGCAACAAGTCCGGTACATTTTTTTCTTTGTATTTTTTTGCAAGTTCGTAACGTGCATAGGTATGCAATTCCCGATATAAGGGCCAGGCATCCCGAATCATGTTTCGACAATCAACCATCATCTGATCTGCATCCATGCCATATTCTGAAACCTGATAATTAAAATAATCAGAATATCCAATCGCCTGTACCGTTTTATTTCTAAGATCCCGGAGATTGATTAAACCCGGTTTTAATTCCTTTCCAACTTCTTTACTTGCATTCCAGGCAGCGAGTCGTTCTTTTAAATTGGTATTTGATTTCAGAATATCATCAATTTTATTTGGGTCTACTTCCTTTCCGTTCAATTGAAATTTAAACCCATACATTTTTTCAGTTTGAGCAGTACCCGCAGCGATTCGTTGTGCGACCAATTCTTTTGCAATGGCGGGATTATCACCTGCAGCATACAAAATAGTTTCTAGCTGCGTTATTTGCAGTGTTTCCAAGGAATCTTTCAATGCTAAATATTTTTTACACGCGTTGATATTTTCTTCACTCCCGGTAAATTTTGCTAATGCTTCATTGGCTGCTTTGGTGCGAGTGGCATTGGTTGTATCTCCTTCAACTATATGTGTTTGGGATATCCACTCTGCTTCAGATGCGATGGTATATAATTTTTGAAATTCTGTATTATAGCTATCTAAAAAGGTCTGTACTTCCTCTTTGACTGGAGGAGCAACAGGTGTCTGAACAGTTGGTTTACATGAGCAGATAGCCAGAATGGCGATGGCCGTGATTTGAAGTTTCATTTTGTTTGACTTAAAAACTAAAAATTGAAATAAATATAAATGAAATTAATAAATTATCGTACAGTTTCTTTCTTCTACTATAAATATATATTGAATAACAGCTAAACCTAGCTTCAATTCCATTTTACAAATTCAGGAAATATCCTCAAGCTTCCTAATAATTAAAATTTGTAATTAGGTATTGATTTACATGCTCATTTTTGCTTTCAACCTTTGTAAAAATGGAGAGGCAAAAATAAATCCCTGTAATATTTCATTCTTACTGCTTAATACTTCTTCCTTCGTACCGGTCCAGGCTAATTGACCTTCATGAATTAAAATGATATTATCACCAATTTCCATTACACTGTTCATGTCATGGGTATTGATTACAGTAATTATATTTTCCTCTTTGGTAATTGCATAAATCAATTCATCGATAACCAGAGATGTTTTTGGATCCAATCCGGAATTGGGTTCATCGCAAAATAAATATTTTGGTTTTAACACAATGGCTCTAGCAATTCCTACCCGTTTTTGCATACCACCCGATAACTCCGAGGGATATTTTTTATTATTTCCGGTAAGGTTTACCCGTTCGAGACAATAGTCAACGCGTTTGTCTTTTTCTTTACGTGTCATGGTGGAAAACATATCCAAAGGAAATCGAATATTATCTTCCACATTCATAGAATCAAACAATGCAGACCCTTGAAACAACATGCCAATTTGCATTCGCAATTCACGAGTTTGTTGTTTATTTAAGGAATAAAAATCAATTTGATCATAAAATACATTTCCAGCACTTGGCTTAATCAATCCGATCAATATTTTTAGCAGTACTGTTTTTCCTGCACCGGACCGACCAATAATCAAATTGGCTTTGCCTTGTACAAATGTGCATGACACATCATTGAGTACAACCTGTTCGTTAAAATTTTTAAAGATGTGTTCAGCTCGTATCATGAAGTCATCAACATAGCAATGATATAATCGGAAAGTAAAATGAGAATATTGGAATACACAACGGCTCTGGTACTGGCATCCCCTAATTCAATGCTTCCCCCTTTTACAAAATAACCCTGATAGCATGGCACTGTGGTTAAAATAAATGCAAAGACAATGGCTTTGACAAACATCATCCACACATTATAGGGCACAAAAAATGAACGCAATCCCCGGATATACTCTGCATGTGAAAACCAATTGGTAGGAACCACCGCAAGATAACCACCTATAATACTAATAAAAGCACCAATGCATACCAACATTGGTATGACAATCAATGCAGCGATGACTTTGGGTTGTAATAAGTAAGACGCTGTATTAACCCCCATGATTTCCATGGCGTCGATATGTTCTTTTTGACGCATGCCTCCAAGTTCAGCTGCAAGATTGGATCCGACTTTACCAGCCAACAGCATGCAAGAAAAGGTTGGTGCCAATTCAATTATCGTCATGTCGCGAACGATGTAACCAACATAATATCTTGGGATCAGGGAATCCCCCATTTGGTAAGCAAATTGGACAGCTGTAACTGCACCGATAAAAATTGAAATGATTCCAACGATGACAACCGACCCGATGCCGATGCTATTCATCTGCCGAAGAGTTTCCTTCCAATACATGGAATAGCGCTCCGGTTTATGAAAGGCTTGTCCCAACCATTGGATATATCTCCCAAAATGATAAACAGCTGAAAACATTAAATGGGGTTTGAATTATAATTGATACAAACATTTTTAGGTTCGGTAAAAAAACGCATGGCTTCAAATCCACCTTCTCTACCTACACCGGAATCATTCATCCCTCCAAAAGGAGTTCGTAAATCCCGTAACAACCAACAATTAATCCAAACAATGCCCGTATGAATTTGTTCGGCCATACGGTGTGCCCGATTCAAATTAGTTGTCCAAATAGTCGATGCCAATCCGTAGTCACTCGCATTGGCAAGCGTCAGTGCTTCTTCATCCGATTTAAAGGATTGTATGGTAACCACAGGCCCAAAGATTTCTTCCATGTTGGTCCGGCATGCAGGTCCCAAGCCTTCAATTACACAAGGTTTTATAAAGGCTCCTCCTTCACACCTCCCAGCTAATTTAATTTGATTTCCTCCAGTTAAAATGGTCCCACCTTCCTGTTTTGCCAATTCAATATAACTTAATACTTTATTCAAATGATCCTTTGATATCAGGGAACCCATTTTACAATCAGAATCCAAAGGATCTGAAGGCAACATTTTAGCTACCTTCCCAAGAAAATCTGCTTTAAATCGGTCGTAAATACTTTCTTCAATTAATATTCTACTGCCACATAGACAAATTTGTCCGCTATTGGAAAATGCCAAACGGACGACTTGCTTCAGGGTGTGTTCATAATCACAATCAGCAAAGACCAGACAAGGATTTTTACCCCCTAATTCAAGACTTAGTTTTTTAAATCGCGGAGCTACCTGTGTTGCAATGTGGTTTCCGGTTTTTGTTCCACCGGTAAATGAAATCGCTTTTATTTCTGGATGTTGAATAATGGCTTCACCAGCTTCTGTACCAAAACCATGAATAATATTTAAAACGCCATCCGGCAAACCGGCTTCTTTACAAATTTTACCCAAAAGATAGGCAGTTGTCGGACTCAATTCAGAGGGTTTTGCAATTACGCAATTTCCGGTAGCGAGTGCGGGAGCAATTTTCCATGTAAAAAGATAGAGTGGTAAATTCCAAGGAGAGATACAGCCCACGATGCCAATGGCTTGTCTGAGCGTATAATTAATCGCACGATTCGGCATCTCATGAGCTTCCGAGGCAAATTGCATGGCAGCTGTAGCAAAAAATCTAAAATTGGATGCAGCTCTTGGAATATCGATTTGTAATGAGTGGCTGATTGCTTTGCCTGTATCATTCGTTTCAGCCTGTGCTAATGCTGTTAAATTGGATTCAATGCCTTCTGCAATTTTGTTGAGAATTAGAAAGCGCTGTTCCTGAGGGCATGCAGACCAAGCTGGAAATGCAACTTTTGCTGCCTGGACGGCCCTGTCTACATCATTTTTATTACTTCTTGGAATTTTTGAAATGATTAATCCGGTAGCCGGATTCACATTGTCTAAATACGCTGAATCCGCAGGGGCACAATACGATCCATTAATAAAATTTTCAATAAACTGCATGGATAGCAAAGATAGTTAGCGACGCCGTTTCTTGCGCCACTTATCCCGCCACTCGTCAAAACGATCTGTTAAATCATCGATTTCTTCTTCTACCTTATTTGCGATATTGTGAATATTGATGGGTTTACCTTTCATTGCAAGGCGATCTGCAGCGGTAACTGCTTCAGGAACAATAAGCATCAAGATCAGATAGGTCACTATTCCAAATCCGGCAAAACCTAATAAAACAAAGGTCAATCTCACCCAAACCGGATCATCAATACCTATATAATGTGCAATTCCAGAACAAACACCGGAGATTTTTTTATCGTAAGGATCTCTAAATAGTCGTTTACCTAGACTGTATTCACCATATGTCGAAGTCCGGGGTTCTTCATATTCTGGCTGACCTTCAAAACGTTCTTCTGTTCCCATGACTTGAATCATTTGCTCAACATGCTGAAGGGTTACAATCGACATGCCTTTCATGTATTCTTTAAAAAGTTCTGCAATCCGGGATTCAATATCCCCCATGATTTCATGATGGCCTTCCGATTTTGAAAAATGGCGATCCAGCTGAACCAGGTATTGATCTAATTTGAAATAGGCATCTTCATTGACTGCAAATGGAAAGCCTCCGACATTGATGTTATGTATTTTGTTCATTTTCAGTTTTTATAATTTTAATAGATTGATTAACACTTTGTACAAACTGATGCCAGCTTTGCAGCAACACATTTAAAGCTTGTTTCCCTTCTTCCGTAATGGTAAAGTACTTTCTGGGTGGTCCGGCATTGGATTCTTTCCAATGGTATTCCAGCAGTCCGCTATTTTTCAACCTGCTTAAAATTGGGTAAAGGGTGCCTTCAACTACGATCAAATCAGCTGATTTTAAGCGATTTATCATATCAGAAGGGTAAGCTTCTTCTTCATTGATAATGGAAAGAATGCAAAGATCCAGGACTCCTTTTTTCATTTGTGCGATGGCATTTTCAATTTTCATACTGCAAAATTAATACTATAACAGGTACTGTGTATAACATAGTTCCATTTTAAGCACAATTTTTTTATTTTTTTTTAAAATAAAAATAAAGTATTGATATTCAAACATGTACAATTATTGAATTCGCTTTTAGTCGTGTGGATTTACTTCAAGATCCTCAGGTAAACACTTAATTATTGGCTATAAACTCGAAATTGAGTTTTGTAAGTTTATGAATTAGTTGCCTCAGCATTTGTTTTTTAAGATAATTTTGACGCTCCATGCAATTTGAAGTCCGAAAATTTCTATTCATCATCAATCCAAAATCTGGTGCCCAAAGGCGCTATGATTGGGAATACATGATTGAAAAACATCTAAAAGCTGATTTATTTCTAATTTTAGAATCAGTAAGTCCGGCTCATAGTGATGAATTGGTGCGTCAATATTCAGAAGATACCAGCGTGTGTGTGGTAGCAGTCGGAGGCGACGGCACTGTCAGTGAGCTGGCTAAAATGGTTTATAAATTTGATTTGATGCTGGGCATTATTCCAATTGGTTCAGGAAATGGATTGGCTAGGCATTTGAAAATTTCAACCAATCCTGCAAAAGCACTTGCTCGATTGACTACTGGAAAACCAAAACATATTGATTTAATAAAAGTAAACAATCGGTATTGCTGCAATACCTGTGGAATTGGCTTTAGTGGATTGATCAGTCGTTATTTTGGAAATAAAGGCAAACGCGGATTTACAACGTATTTTAAATTAGCCTTAAGATTACATAAAGAAAGCAAGTGCTTTGATGTGGTACTTAATGACAAATTGTTTAAAGATGTTTGGTCTATTGAAATTGCAAATTCATCTCAACTTGGAAACAATGCCATTGTATCTCCTTTAGCCTCCGTAAGTGATGGAATCATGGATGTATTAATTATGAGCAAACCAAAATCCTGGCAAATTCCCGGATTAATATACATGGTATTCAGTCGGAATATCTTAAAATCAAGTTTAAGTCATTTTATACGTGCCAGTGAATTAATTGTACAACTACCTGTTGAACAAGAACATCACATTGACGGAGAACATCGTGGATTAATTTCTGAATTAGAAGTAAAAATTCTTCCTTCTGTATTAAAAGTTATTTTATAAATCATGTCAGATTTACTTTGGGGAATTGATTTGGGCGGAACAAAAATTGAAGGGGTCGCGATTCAAATAGAACCAGAATTAAAAGTTGTTGAAAGAATGCGTGTCCCTACTGAAGCAGATCAAGGTTATGATCACATTCTATCTCAGATAAAAAAGCTAATTAATCAGATCGGTGAAAAAACAAATTCATATCCTGCGTTTCTTGGAATAGGGACTCCAGGCATTGTTGATCAGGAAACCCATCTCATTAAAAATAGTAATACACTTGGATTGATTGGCAGACCTATGAAAGAGGATCTTGAAAATCTTTTGGGAATTAAAGTGAAGATGGCCAACGATGCAAACTGTTTTGCAATGGCGGAAGCACAATTGGGTGTCGTACCTGACTATGTTAAAAATCCAGAGGTCGTTTTTGGTGTTATCATGGGTACAGGCGTTGGAAGCGGCATTGTGGTCAATGGTAATGTAATTCATGGTAAACACGGAATTGGTGGGGAATGGGGACATAATATTTTGGATGAAAGCGGTGATTTGTGCTACTGCGGTAAAAAAGGCTGTGTAGAAACATTCATTTCCGGTCCGGCTTGTGAACGACATTATGAAAAACTAAGTGGTGAAAAAATAAAAATGGCCGAAGTCTATGCACGATATCTTCAAGGCGATCATTTTGCCGTTGAAACCATGGAACGATTCATCTACTATTTTGGTAAAGCAGTTGCCGTAGTAATTAATATCATTGATCCAGAAATTATAGTATTTGGTGGTGGATTGGGAAATTTAGATATACTTTATAATCAGGGACGTGAAGAAGTCAGAAAATATATTTTCAACTACGAGTTGAAAACATTATTTGTAAAACCCAAACTAGGTGACAGTGCCGGGGTTATTGGAGCAGCTTTGCTTTGAGCAATTCTGCAATTTTCCAATGTTGCAATTTTCCAATGTTGCAATTCTGCAATGCTAAAATGTAAATGAATTAATACAAATTACTAATGATAATCAATAGTTGCCGAAGGCGTCCCGCCGAGGCGTGAGGGGAGTTGCTTACACATGGGTAAAAGGAAAGGAAGTCTATAGTCTGTAGGTAAATGCGGTTTTAATGTAATGCTGCAATTTTGCAATGTTGCAATTCTACAATGCTAAAATATAAATGAATTAATAAAAATTACTAATGTTAAGCAAAAGTTGCCGAAGGCGTCCCGCCGAGGCATGAGGAGAGTATATTTTTTGGTCTGCAGAAAGGAAGTCTGTAGATTTTATACTCCTCCAGACTTAATAGTCTAATAGCTTTTCAGCCTAATAGCTTATCAGCTTAATAGCTTTTCAGCTCAATAGCCTTTCAGCTTAATAGCTTATTAGCTTATCAGCTAAATATCTTATCAGCTTTAATCCTACAGTTTAATTATTTTTTCGGTAAACCATTGATTCCCGATTCTGATATGGAAAGAATACAAACCACTTGGTAATGAATTTGTAGAAAATTCAAATTCACTTTGGCCCTGCAGGCTGTTATTTGAATTTATGACTTGCTGTCCTACCGAATTTATTAGTTGAAATGAAAAAACTTTGTCATCCTCTATCTTTAATATGATGGATTCAACAAATGGATTAGGATAAATTCTGTATCCCTTATTTTTTAAATCCTTGTTTAAAACTACGCAGGTATTTTCTTTATTGAAACTGGGAAGGCTGGTTGTAATCCAATTCGTTGGACAAAAGGCATACGACTGATTATCTGGAATTTCCGGGAAACTGATTGAATCAACCAGGCTGCTGTCGGAATTATAAATGTAAACTTGTTCGCCTGATTTGGATAATTTAAAATTTGTATGCAGTCCGGGGTCTTTACCATCTTCATCAGCCCATACTATCAAATAAGATTTGGCAGGAATGCTGGTATCAGGAAATGCCCACTTTAATTTATTATCAACATTGTCTGAAAGAAATAAACCTAAACATTTGATTTCTGAATCAGTGGTATTGTATAATTCTATCCAATCTTCATAATTACCAGATTCATCCGCTATAAAATCTGTATTCGATGCCATAAGTTCGTTTATACGCAAAGCACCAGCTGAAATATTTGTTACAGAAACATTTAAATTGTAAAATTCATATTCTGCACGAACCGGTGAAACACTTGCGATGTATTCATTTTCAGCATACAAATAATATTGTAAATTCAAATGATTTCCAATATCCACAGTGGTGGCATACATGCCATCACCGGCAGCACCATCCAAATGCAAACCATCATCGTACATGGGAAGTTCGATAAATTTTTCTGTCTTATCAAAGCGGTAAAAAAGAGAGGCGGCTGTGCGGTTCTGTATTCTTGCTGATATGGTAACTGGTGAATTTAATATAAGAACCGATGGGCTATTTGAAATTTCTGAAATAACTGGTTTAATAACATTTAATGCAACATGAGAATTTAAAAAATTGACACGCGCATTAGTCAATGAAATTAATCCCGGATAGGTTTTTGCCATTCCGGTACCTACTGAATAATCTGAGTACAAATTGGAACGAAATGCAGCCTCTGTAAAAAACTTATTTTTATCATTTGCAACAGAACTTGCAATCAAATTCTGAAATGCCAAACCATCTGATTCGTATCCATTGCTTGTTTTTGCTTCTTCGAGTATTGTGTATAAATGTGCCAGGTAGCGTTTTTTAAATTTTGGAATGGAAAACAATTTAGAAATCAACGGCCTTTCTGCATTGTTAAGGTGAAGTAAAGGATCCAGTTGTTGCATCTGCATTACAGTCAGCGATGAACCGGTTCCGGCATTGGTAAATGCACCATAAAACTCATTGAAATCCCATGGAATGGTATTGAATCTTCCAATGTTATTTTGATACACCAAATAATTGTGCCCGGAACCAGAATAGCTATCCAGGTTGACATAAAAATTATTGAGTGCCAGCATCCATAAAGCCCGATCGACATCTAAGCTGGTTTCAATGTTTGTTACATTTTGTCCCAGTACTTGCATCATTGAAATAAATTCTTTCCAACCAAAGTCAGATTCTTTTTCATAACTGTTTGCATAGCAAGCAGAGTCGGAAGTTACATACTTTAAAGCGGAGCCCGTCATTCCGGGTGGACAAGTTCCGGGCAATTGAACTTGTTTGTCAGCGCGGTCGCATTGAAAAAATGAACCTGATGTTGAATAGAAATGATTGGATAAAAAAACATTGTCCACATCTTCTACATTGGTGTAGAGTCCTAATAAAACATCATTCACATAAACATTGATAAAATTGGCTTTAGGTGCCGGAAGATATTGTCGGGTAATCTGATAGCCCAATACTTCTCTTAAAAAACTAGGATCCATAAATCCGCTGGAAAGTTTGAGTGTATTGTATCCATCATATTTCTGATCAAGAATATAATCTAATTTAATATTAAAGGGATTTTTAGCACGAGTAGGATTGTAACTGCTGTTTCCTTTGTATCGGATGCCCACGCTGTCAAACGAAATGCCATTGAGTATTACTTTTGTTGCTAACAATCGGGCATCTGAATCAGCAGCACGCAATGAATCCAGTTTTTGATCCCAATTGGAATAAGGAAAATATATTTTTAATTCCTGGATTTGATTGGGTGCGTATAATGACTGTGAATTAAGCTTAAGGCTAAATAAGATGAGGAAGGTAGTTAGATATTTCATATTGGTAGGAAAGTAAATTAGACTTTATTTTAAGATAGAAGTTTAAATAGTATTTAATGATTAGATCATGTGACCAAATACAAAGGAAACTCAATAAGAAACTCTAAAAATGCTCATCTGATTTTGCACAAAACATTAAATCAGGCTGTCTTCCTTTGTGCCCATTTCTACCAGCCATCGTAAGAGAAAATTCCCAAACGCATTTTCCTTATCCCATTTTTCTCAAGATTTCTGACAGCGGTTTTCTGTTTGGAACCGGAGCTTCATAATCAGACCAACCCATAAAAAACAGACCCAGACAAAATTCATTTTCAGATAAACTCAAAAATTCCTTCATGTGATGGATGGCATCCGGACTGCTCCAATAAGATCCAATTCCTAATGCGGTACAACTCAACCAAATATTTTGAACTGCACAAGCCAGTGCTGCCGTTTCTTCCCATTCCGGTATTAAGGAGGCAGGACTTCTTTGGATACAAATTGCAAGTACTGCTGCCGATTGAAGTGGTTTTTCTCCGGCTTTTTTAAATTTTACCGGATCAAAATTTTCAGCACTTGTATTGAGTTTGTATCGATTCGAAAGAAATTCAGACAAATCATTTAATGCGTCATTTTCAATCAGAACAAAGCGCCAGGGTTCTGTTTTCTTGTGATTGGGCGCCCAACGGGCATTTTCAAGAATGGCTTCGAGGATTTCAGGGGAGATCTTGCCCGGTTTATAATTCTGAGGAAAAATCGCCCGGCGACTGTGTATTAAATCAGTTAATAGTTTAAATTTTTCATTCATCTTTAAAAATTAATTTGGTCTTATTTAATATTTAATTTAGCTTTGTCTAAAATTTCATTTTATGTTTACCCAGGCTGAAGAAAATTACCTCAAAGCAATCTATAAAATTACTCAAAATACTGCTGATCAAACAGTTAACACAAAGGCCATTGCAGATGAGTTGGGTACAACCAGTGCATCTGTAACAGACATGATTAAGAAACTAACAGACAAATCGCTCTTAAGTTATGAAAAATATTACGGAGTTAGTTTGACCAAGGAAGGCCAGAAAATGGCCATCAAGTTGTTGCGGAAGCATCGATTGTGGGAAGTATTTCTTCATGACAAGTTAGGTTTTAATTGGGATGAGGTCCATGATGTTGCCGAACAACTAGAGCATATTCAATCTCTCTTGTTGATTGAACGCCTGGATGCATTTCTGGATTATCCCAAATTTGATCCCCATGGGGATCCCATTCCCAATGAAAATGGAAATTTTACCTATCGCAATCAGGTTAGTTTGTCATCAATTAAAGAATCCGGCAAGCAACTAATCATGTTGGGTGTTAAACGACACCATTCGGAATTTTTAAAATACCTGGATAGTATTCACTTAAAACCCGGTGCCCAACTTAAGATTTTAAGTATCCAGGAATACGACCAGTCGATCAAACTTCGTGTAGAAGACCGGGATGAAATTTTAATAACGCAACAAGTTTCCCAGGATATTTTAGTAAAACCTTGAATGAATTTATAACATGAATAAAATAAGCATATATCTTTTTTTACTGTGTGTTTTCAGTGCGCTTGATGCAAAACCAAGAATTCTGGCTACTGCTTCTATGTGGGCAGATATGTCGCGTGTTATTGGAGGCTCCTACATTGATGTGGAAACAATCGTTCCGATTGGATCAGATCCTCATTTGTATGAACCTACTCCGAATGACGTTCGCAAAGTCAATGAAGCCGACCTGATTTTTATCAATGGATTTACTTTTGAAGGCTGGCTTCAAAAATTAATTAATTCTTCCGGAACCAAGGCAAAATCTATAATTATTACAGATGGGATCACTCCCATCACCAATCCGCATTTTAAAAATTCTACCGATCCACATGCCTGGATGGACGCGTTGCATGGAATTATTTATGCCGAACACATTGCCAAAGCCTTGATTGCATTTGACCCTGAACATGCAGCAAACTATCAAAGTAATTTTGAAGCATATAAAAAAGAATTGGAAGCATTGCATCAATACATTCTCAATAAAATAAATTCCATTCCACCGCAGCAAAGGATTTTAATTACCTCTCACGATGCCTTTCATTATTTTGGAAATCGCTATGGATTGCAAGTAGAATCCCTCATCGGGACTTCTACTGAAGCAGATGTTCAAACCGGTGATTTTATGCGGGTCAATCAACTAATTAAAGATCGTAACATTCCTGCAATTTTTATTGAAAGTACAATCAACCCAAAATTAATGGAACAAATCAGTCGTGAAAATAATATAAGCATCGGAGGTAAATTGTTTGCAGATTCATTGGGAGATGAAAATAGTCCGGCCAATACGTATATTAATTTATTAAAAAACAATGCCAATACCATTGCAGATGCTTTAAGTAAGAATCTGGTAACGACAAGCATTAATAATCCTGATGAAAAATCAAAAACCAGCATTTGGTTTTTTCTGATACCCATTGCAATCATTGCGGTGGCACTTTTTGTAGTTTTGAAAAAAAGATCAAACTGATGTATTCAATTGAAATCAATGGCTTATCAGTTGCGTATGAACATAAGCGGGTTCTCAGCAATATTTATTTAAAAATCGAACCTGGTTTTATATATGGTTTAATTGGTCCAAACGGTGCAGGAAAATCAACCCTTTTTAAATCAATTTTAAAAGAAGTCGAACCGAATGCAGGTGAAATAAAAATCTTGGGTTCTGTAGCAAAAGACATGCTGATTAAAATCGCGTATGTCCCTCAACGGGATGAAGTAGATTGGCAATTTCCTGCAACTGTTTATGATATTGTTTCTATGGGGAGATTTCCGCATAAAAGTCTTTTGGACCGACTCAATACAACCGACCGAACTATAATTCTAGAAGCGTTGGATCAACTGGATATTATAAAACTCAAAGATCGTCAGATTGGGGAGTTGTCTGGTGGACAACAACAACGGGTTTTTTTGGCAAGAGCCTTATGTCAGCAATCTGAGATCCTGTTAATGGATGAACCTTTTGTTGGAGTTGATATAAAGACAGAGAATAAAATCATTGATATTTTAAAAGAACTCGTTTCAAAGGGTAAAACAGTCTTAGTGGTGCACCATGACCTGGATAGTGTAATGATGTATTTTGATCGGGTCATTTTAATCAATCAAAAATTGATGGCCTATGGAGATACCAAAACCGTGTTTACGAAAGAAAATATTTCTGCCACCTATTCAAGTCAATCCAATTTATTGCAATTCTTGAAAACAGATTGATTTTAAGTCCAGCTAAGGGTTTAAACCCTGCCTTTTAGGAATTTTAGTAATTTCCTTGAATTGTTAAAATTCGAATTCTTTCTCATCACAGCCTAAACCAACGGCGAAATTGCAGTATATTTCGACCTCAATTGGGATGTATGAAGCAAAACCTTAATCTGGCTGTATTTCTGGTAAGTTCGCTGTTCTGTTCAAGTCTGTTTTCTCAAGATTTGCACTTTACGCAGTATGAATTTGCCCCTATTCATGTTAATCCGGCCAATACCGGAGGTTTTTTTGGAACCTTTAGATTGAGTGGCATCTATCGTGACCAGGGTGCATCTATCGGAAGTGCGGGCTCTTTATACCGGACGCCGCTATTTGGAATGGATGTCAATTTTGGGTTTGCATTCCGTGCTAAAGACTGGACCTCCCTGGCGATTTCGTTTTTTCAAGATCGAACCGGTGAAATTAATCTTGGAAAGGGTGGTTTTCTGGCATCCGGAGCTTATCACCTTGGAATTGGTAAAGGGGATTTAGCTATTGGCGCACAATTTGGAGGAGTCAGCCTAAATGCCAAGAATCCAGAAAAAGCAAATTTTTTAGATGAATTAGATTCTGGAGCAACCAGCTCTCCGGATGATTCCAAATTGCAATCTGGCAAAGCAAATTATCAAGATATTTCCGGTGGCTTGGTTTTTACAACACCCATTTCAGTCAAAAAACATTTATTTAAAATAGGATTGTCATCTGCACATATTACACAACCTAATTTTAGCTTATCCGGCGGAACGGGTTCTTATAAATTAAAAATGCTTTGGTCCGCTCATGGATCTTTAGAATATCACCTCAATGAAAAAGTGGATTTAACACCCATGTTTTGGTTGAGAAATTTGGATAAATTTAATGAAACAGTCGCTCAGTGTATGGCCAGTTATTTATTTAACGTTGAAAAGAAAGTTCGTCTGAATGCCGGTCTTGGATACCGATTTGGCGATGCACTCCAAATCATGGCTGGAATGAATTATGGCAAAATTAAAGCACAAATAGGCTACGACAAGACGGTTTCCGATTTAACAAAAGCACAGGATCCATCTGGTTTTGGTGCTATCGAATTGGGGATTATGTACACGGGCAATATTACAAAAAAGCCAAATCCTAAGCCTAAAGTTTTCTGCCCACGTTTTTAATATAGTTTATAATCGAAACCTATGAATCCAGTTAAAATATATTTCAGTTTAATTGTTTGTGGTCTGCTGTGGGCTGTCAATCCATCCTATGCACAACCTGCAACCGGAAATACAAAAGATGCATTAATTAAATCCGGTGATGAGCAAATTGAGAAAGGGCAGTATTATAGAGCATTGGAACAATATGAGAAAGCATATAAAAATGCAAAGGAAAAAGATATTGCCGTTAAAATAGCTTATGCCCATTTTGTTTTGAGAGATTATGCAAAAGCTTGTAATTGGTATAATCGGGTGCTTGCACGTGATAAAACAAATAAGTATTTTGAATCTCGTTATCACTATGGACGTGCATTAAAAATGAATGCATCTTATACAGAAGCTTCGGAAGAATTTAAAAAGTATATTGAATCTGGCACAGATGAGAATTTGAAAATGCTAGCTCAAAATGAATTAAAAGGGATCGAGTTATTGGCAAGCCTAAAAGAAGATCTAAGCCTGGAAGTTAAAAACGCAGGAAATGTCATTAACACACCTGAAAACCAAAACGGCCCCGTAATGGATAATACGGGAGTATTGTATTTTAGTTCATTGGAAGGAAAGACAGCTAAAGCATCTGCAAAAGATGCAAAATCCGGAGGAGAAGGCAAAGAAAGTAAAGATGAAAAGAAAGAAGAACCCAAAGAAGAATCTGATTTTTCATTAGTTTATAGCAGCAGTTTTACGGAAGGCAAAGGCTGGGATAAACCGGCTGCTTTAGGTGAATTAATCAATCGGGTGGGCTACCATACTGCCAATGTAAGTTTTTCAAAAGATGGCAATACAATGTATTTTACCCGAACGATCTCTGATGGCGGTCATATGGAAGAAAGTAAAGTGTATGTTTCAACACGGACTGCAACAGACTGGAGTCCTGCACTAGAAGTAAAAGGTGTCAATGGAGATTATCTGGTACGTCATCCTGTAGAAGGAGAATTGTACGGATCCAAAGTTTTAGTGTTTTCTGCCAATATACCGGGTGGCAAAGGCGGATTTGATTTATATTACTCTAATAAAATAAGTGATACCGAATTTTCAGCACCTGTAAGTTTGGCTAGTTTAAATACACCAGGAGATGATATATGCCCCTTTATGCACGAAGGCACCATGTTTTTTAGTTCAGATTATTGGCCAGGTCTGGGTGGATTTGATATTTTTAAAAGTAAATGGAATGGATCGGATTGGTCAACACCAGAAAACATGGGGCTTCCTGTAAATTCCAGTACGGATGATCTTTTTTATAAACTAAGTCCTTCCGGAGATCGCGCATATCTTACTTCCAATCGGCCCGATGCACAGTCCAAATCATTAAAAAGCAAAACCTGTTGTGATGATATTTATTTTATCAGCAAACGTAAACTGGTTATTGATTTAACTACAGTAGTAATTGATGAGAAGAAAAAACCAATTAAGGGAGCCACTGCCCAGCTGATCGAATTTACCGGCGGAAAAGAAGGTACTGCCCAATCTAAAACCAGTTCGGAATCCAATGAAATTTCTCATCTATTGGATAAAGACAAAGCCTATAAAGTGGTTGTTACAAAAGAAGGGTATTTTCCGGAAGAATTTTCGGTCAATACCGTAGGAATTGAAAAAGATCAAAGTATTAAAAAACAAGTCGTTTTAAGGGTAATGCCACCGGAATCCGATGTGGAAATCATTACCATCAATGAGCCTATCCGACTAAATAATATTTATTATGATTTTGATGATGATAAGATTTTACCAGATGCAGAGAAAGATTTAAAAGTGTTGAAGGACTTAATGGATAAATACCCGGATATGGTGATTGAATTGAGTTCGCACACCGATTCCAGAGGAGATGATGCGTACAATGAAAAATTATCACAGCGTCGGGCAAATTCTGCCAAGAAATTTTTATTGTCAAAAGGCATAGTTTCATCCCGGATTGTTGCCAAAGGATACGGTGAAGAAAAAATATTAAATCAATGTACCAATGGGGAAGATTGTACAGAAGAAGAACATCGGTTCAACAGACGTTCAGAATTTAAAATTATAGCTGGTCCAACCAGTATAGAAATTAAAAAAGAAGTATTAAATAAGAAATCTAAACCTGCTAAGAAGTAGTACAGATATATCTCGTTCACAATTTCAACAACAGCCTCAGCAATTCATTTTGTTGGGGCTGCGTTTTTAAAATCTGCAATAAACCAAACTCATATTAAACTTTTTTATCAATAGTTATGGGTATTTCATCAATAAAAGAAGTCGGTTAACTAAATAATATGTGGATTGGTGTAATTTTTATTAAATTCTTAGAAAGTTAGCAATAATTTTGTTGGCGTTTAATACTGTAAGTATGATACAATTATTAATCCAAAATGGACTTTAGCATTTGTTAGAAATCAAAAAGAACTATAAGAGGACCAAGAGCGGACAAGAAATTTATGTGATGGTGTAATAATAACCTTAACGAGTGTGAATTTCAAATGGCTTAGGGACTTTAAAAGAATTTTAGCTTGTAACAGAATGCTTTTAGCAATTCAGAAATAAATTATAACTGCCGATTTAATTTTATACATTATGATTTTTATTAATAAATCAACTTCATTCCTTCTGACTTTATTTTTTGCTTTTAACTGCATAATTAGTTTAAATTTAAAAGCACAAGATATTCAGCTGAAGGGCATAGTCAGAGATGCTAAAAATAATGCCAATCTTGAAGCTGTGACCATTTTAGTCAAAGGTACAACTTCAGGCTGCACAAGTAATTCATTAGGAGAGTTTAGCTTATTGGTTGAAAATAAATTTCCTTTAATCCTTATTGTCCAATTTATAGGTTATGAAAAACAAGAAATAAGTATTCGTGATGCGGAACCTGTTTTAATATTCTTGCAGGAGAATAAAACTGAATTGGAGGAAGTTTTGGTGGTAAGTGGTTATACACAACAAAAGAAATCTGAATTTTCTGGTGCTGTATCCAGTATTGGAACAAAGCAATTGGAATGCAGACCTGCAGTAAGTTTTGATCAATTGTTGGGAGGGCAAGCTCCGGGAATTGATGTCATTCAGCCAAGCAATATATTGAATAATACGCCTGTTATGCGCGTTAGAGGAATAAATACCATTACTTCAGGTTTATTTCCACTTGTAGTGGTCGATGGAGTTCCGGTATTTGTGGGTTCTATTGGAGGATTAATAGGGAATAACCCTTTATCAGATATCAATGCCAATGATATACAATCTATAGATGTATTAAAAGATGCATCTGCAGCAGCAATATATGGATCACGTGCTGCCAATGGCGTCATGGTCATCACAACAAAAAAAGGGAAGAAGGGTAGGGTTAAAATGAATTATGATACCTGGTTGAGTCGCAGCACTCCATACAATTTACCGGAGTTATTAAATGCGGAAGATTATGTAATGATTAAGAATGAAGCAATGGTTAACTCAGGTCGTGCTCCCGGATATGCATTGATGTATAACCAAGACAGCAGCATTGTGAATACAAATTGGTATGATGTAGCTTACAGACCGGGAATTTCCCATTATCATAACTTCAGTGTTTCAGGAGCTAATAATTCAACCAGTTATTATTTTTCTGCTGGGTATACAAATCAAAATAGTTTTATAAAATACAATAATTTCGAAAGATATACTACCAGACTAAACATAGAAAACAATTTGAATGAATTCCTAAAATTAGGAGCAAATTTATCTTATAGCAATTCATTGAATACGGGTCCAAATACAGGAGCCGTTTCAAGTAATACCTTATCTTCCTCTTCTTATAATTCGGAATATATTACCAACGAACCATTAGGCCGTATGACTTACGTTCTGCCACCTAATGTGCCTGTTTACAGACTAGATGGATCTTACAGCATTCAAAATGGGGTCAGTGTAGGTTACGGCAATAACAATCCGAGTACCATTGGAACAATAAATGCTTATAATTTAGCAATGGTTCAAAAATTAGATGTCAATACTTCAGAGAATAATGCTTTTATTGGAAATGTATACGGCGAAGTAAAATTATGGAACAATCTTTTATTCCGTTCTAGTTATGGAATTAATAATCTTCAATTAGAAAATAAATCTTTTTTAAATCCAATCCATGGCGGTGGTGCATCTGCTAATGGAGTAGCAACCAACTCCATTGGTAAATTTTACAGATTTGATTGGGTCAATACATTGGCTTATCAGTTTAATATTGGTTTGAAGAATAACTTTAATATCTTGTTGGGAAATGAAAGAATTAAAACAACTATAAATGGCTGGGGTTCTCAACGAAGCAATATAACCGATCCGGATTATAAGAACTATCAGGGAGGATTTGTAAACAGTGCACCTATAGCTAATATATTGACAGAAAACGCTTTACTGTCTTACTTTTCAAACATCAACTATAATTTTAATAAGCGGTATTTCCTCAGTTTCAATTTAAGAAGAGATGGCTTGTCTGCATTAGCTAAAGGAAATAAATATGGAAACTTTGGGGGCGTTTCTGTTGGATGGGATATACATAAAGAAGCTTTTTATAGATCCTTGGGAATTCAGAATGTATTAAACAGTTTTAAAATTAGATTCAGTTATGGTTTGGTAGGTAACAGTGAAATTGGAGACTACCCCGCAATTGGTGCTTATACCTCTTCTACGTATGGTGGATTTCCGACTTTAATTTATGCTCAAGCAGGCAATCCAAATCTAAAGTGGGAACGAAGTACAAAATTAAATGTAGGTTTTAATTTTGATATATTCAGTGGGAGGATGCATGTCGAATTTGATTTTTATAAAAATTTAATGGAAGATCTTATATTAAAAGCACCACAAGCTCCATCGGCGGGTATTCCAGGAAATTTTATCAATGCCAATGCAGGGAGTATGTTTAATAAAGGAATTGAGTTGGCAATAAGCGGTACTATTATAAAAGCAAACAAATGGGAATGGATTGTCAGTGCAAATTTTTCAACTTTAAAAAACAAAGTAACTTCTCTAGTGAGTGATGTATATGTGCCCAGTATCTTCGGGGTGCAAAACATGACTCGTGTTGGATATTCGATAGGATCTATTTTTGCTGTTCCTACTATTGGTGTCAATCCGGATAATGGATTGATGATATTTTTAAATAGCGAAGGGAAACAAGTTCAGTATAATCATGTGGGATCACCCCGGTGGACTTATCTTGATGGGACACCTGCTCCTGCAATCGATAATTATAAAGATGGAGTTATTCAAGGACCTTCATTACCAAAATATTTTGGAGGTATCAATAATACGATTAGCTATAAAAAATTGGATTTGAGTGTAAACATAACTTATGTAGGAGGTAATAAATTATATAATGGCACCAGAGCAACCAATTCAGATCAGCGTTATTTTAACAATGGAACATTTATTAAAGATCGTTGGACCAAGCCAGGGCAAATTACTGAGATTCAAAAATTGTATTACGGAGATAATGTTTCAGCAGGATTTTCATTTTCTGCAACATCAAAAGTTGAAAAGGGTGATTATATTAAATTGAAAAACATTGTTTTGGGATTTACATTTTTAGAAAATAATCGATACACAAGGGGTAAAATATCATCGGCCCGCATGTATTTCCAGGCAGGAAATGTATTTACACTTACCAAATACAGGGGCTCTGATCCTGAAGTATCTATTAATGGAAATTCGATTCATTCTGGAAAGGATCAAAACATTCCACCGAATGCACAGACTTTGACTATTGGTTTAAATGTTGGATTTTAAATTTATTAAAATGAATTTTATGCAGCTTAATTATTTCAAATTTATTAAGAAATTGATTTTTATTTTTCCTATAGTATTTAGTTCTTGTGAAGGAGATTTTTTGGATACAAGTCCAAATACCAGTATTGATCAGGCAAACGCTTTTAGTACTCCGGAAAAAATTTTAGCACAGGTAAATGGTTTATATGGACAATTGCAAAACCAGAATTTATATGGAGGTCGTTTTATTGTATTTAACGAACAACGAGGAGATGAATTTGGTCAAAACGATGGGAATGCTGCAACGGGATCTGCAGTTTGGAATCAAAACGTTGCCTCAACTAATGAATACATTAATAATGTCTGGGCTGTAGCCTATTCCACAATAAATGCTGCAAATATTTTAATTAAGCAATTGACGCAAACTCAAATCATTTCAGATAGTTTGAGCAAGCATTATATTGCAGAAGCGAAATTTGTTAGAGCATTGAGTTTTTTATGTTTAGTTCAAACATATGCTAAGCCTTTTAACCTGGATAAAACCGCCTTAGGAGTTCCCATCAGATTGCAAGCTATTACTTCAGAAGGGTATAATGATTTAGCAAGAAGCTCGGTGGAAGAGGTTTATAAACAAATTCTGCTTGATCTGGATGAGGCTGAAAAAGATTTACCACTTTCATACAATACTCCTTTACTAAATGTTGCCAGGGCCCACAAAAGTTCAGCAATCGCTTTAAAAACAAGGGTATTTTTAAATCAATCCGATTTCCAACGACTCGTATTAGAGGCAAGTAAATTGGTTTCCAATACGGTTCCATTTCAATACATTGCGCCGGGAATTAGTCATTCGTTGGAACCATTCGTAACAAATTTGTATACGGGATCCTATGTAGGTTCTGAAGCAATTTTTAGCATTCCATTTGCAAATTCAAATACGGAAACACCTGCTTCCCAGTATTCATTAGCCTATAATTATTTAGGGCAACCAATTATATTTTTGGCCAGCGCTGGAATTGTCAGTGATTCAGCTTTTATAAATGCAGAGGATGGACGTAGCAAATTGGTTGGTATAAATCAGGCAAAACTTAAAGTGTTAAAGAAATTTGCAATTACAACGGCTCCATTTAGAGATTATGTGCCCGTTGTACGCTATGCTGAGGTATTGCTAAATTATGCAGAAGCAGCAGCTCAACTCGGAGATTTAAATTTGGCTTTTAATTTACTTCAATCGGTAAGGCATCGCTCCAATCCAAATTTTCAGTTTTCAGCAGATGTTGCCAGTTCAAAGGAAAATTTAGTCAGTGCTATTTTAAGAGAACGTAGAATTGAATTTTTAGGGGAAGGATTAAGGTTGCAGGATTTGCAAAGGCTTGTTAAACCATTGCCCGCAAAAACCGGAAGCATCGGAACCGCTCCAGAAGTATTGCCAAATGCTAAAAACTATATTTGGCCAATACCCAGTGCTGAATTGTCAACAAATAAATTGTGTTTACCAAATTAATGCATCCGAGAAAAATAAAGAATTAAGCAGGTTTAATTCGTTTGACTCGTTTTCCTGTTTTATCAAACCACAATTCGTCTTTGCAATCCGGATCACCATGATAATTGAAGGTGATTTCTTTTCCGGCAGGGATATCCTTTAATGCAAATACTTCGATTGAATCGCTGGCTACATCAAACACATATTCTGCATTGGGTTTGTAAGAGTGATTGTACAGAGAACCATATCCCAAGGCAATGGCTGCTTCTTCGTCGTGATCTCCCCAGACAAAGTAATAATCGTGTAATTCAGTTTCATGGATAATGTCAACTTCATCCGGTGGAATCCGAATTACAGGACAGACTTCAATTATGGAGCCGGAACTGATATCATCCGCGCTGAATACGCCACGTCCTTTATTTCGGACTTTTGCGACATAGAGACCCGGTATTCTTTGCATGGTTTTAGCTTTGCCTGCAAAAGTATTAGCTTTGCCCTTGTTTTTATATTTTTTATGCAAGACGTTAAATTATTTTCAGGTACTTCTTCCCATTATCTTGCGGAAAGTATCGCCGATTATTACGGGTATTCATTAGGTAAATTGGATCTCCAGCGGTTTAGCGATGGAGAAATGCAACCAGTTATCAATGAGTCTGTGCGAGGCATGTTCGTATTTTTTATCCAATCAACCCATGCCCCTTCAGAAAATTTATTTGAATTGTTGTTGATGATTGATGCAGCCAAACGGGCCAGTGCCAATTATATCTCAGCAGTAATCCCTTATTTTGGGTATGCCCGTCAAGATCGCAAGGATAAACCCCGGGTACCGATTTCTGCCAAACTAGTCGCAAATTTATTGCAGGCTGCCGGAGCCAATCGCATCATGACCATGGATTTACATGCAGATCAGATTCAGGGATTTTTTGACATTCCGGTAGATCACCTAAAATCTGAAGCCATTTTTATGCCTTACCTGGAAGGCAATCTTAATAATAATGTTGTTTTTGCCTGTGCGGATGTAGGAGGAGTAAAGCGGGCCAGAGCCTATTCCAAACATTTTGGGCGCGACCTGGTAATATGTGATAAATACCGTAAAAAAGCCAATGAGGTCGAAGGAATCACCGTAATAGGTGACGTTAAAGACCGGGAAGTAATCCTAATTGATGATATTGTAGATACCGCCGGCACGCTTGGTAAAGCTGCACAGGCGTTGATTGATAAAGGGGCTGTTAAAATCAGATCCATTTGCACCCACGCCGTATTATCTGGTAAAGCAATTGAAACCATCGAAGCATCCCGAATTGATGAAATGATCGTCACCGATTCAATTCCGCTCAAAAAACAGAGTCCGAAAATTAAAGTCCTGAGTTCAGCAAAATTGTTTGCAAAAGCCATTCGAAATACTCACGAACATCGATCCATTGAGGCTTTGTTTGTGGATAAATAGTTTAAAAATGCTGCAATGCTGCAATGGTATAATGCTGCAATGAAAGTAAACTGCAATGCTATAAATAAATCGCTTAAGTTTCTTTAATTGATGTCTTGCTTCTTGGCTGTTTAGAAGTTGAAATAATTTTGGCAAGCAGTCGGATGAGTTCACTGACCTTATTTTGTAATGAAGTTGGATCTGGATAATTTGTACTTAATTGACAAATTGCTAACCAATAAGATGTTTCATCAGCCTCTTTCATCGCGATCACCATTTTAGAAATAAAATCAGCTCTACTATGTGGGTTCTGTGCCTCTCGAACATTGGCTCCAATTGAAGTTCCGGATTTTAATAATTGATTTGCAATTATAAATTTTTTATCCTTTTCCAACAATTCACAATAAGCCACAATTTTTAATGCAAAATCAAAGCTTAAATCTAATATAGGATTCTTCATAGGGTGTAAGTCAAAATTAGGTAAATCATGCTGATTTCAAAAAAGTTTTAGAACAATTTTATTGATTTTAAGTGATGTAATTTCATTTTTAATTTAATAATTGAGGCAACATCAATCCTTCAATTTATAAATTCATTAACAACATTTGAAATCCATTTTATTTGATTCAAGGTTTATTCTCCTCTCAAAAATGGGTTTGCAAACCCATTTTAGAGAACCAATTGAAAAACATTGGAACATAGTAGCATTGTAGAATTGCAGAATTTATCTTAACTTTGCGCTCCCTTTTGGGAAATTAATGTATAGAATATGGAAACAGTAGTTTTAAATGCCAGTCCGAGAACCGCTTATGGTAAAGCAGCTTCAAAAGGCGAAAGAGATAAAGGTTTGATTCCCTGTGTTTTATACTCAAAAGGGGAGAATATTACCTTTAATGCCAATCCAACTGAGTTAAGACCTTTGTTGTATTCTCCGGATTTTAAAGTAGCTGATATCCATTTAAATGGGCAGGTTCACCGCTGTATTTTGAAAGATGTTCAGGCTCACCCGGTAACGGACAGTATCATTCACCTTGATTTTTTAAAATTGGTGAAGGGAACTACTGTTAAAGTTCAGGTGCCTTTGAAATTGATGGGTTCTGCTGTCGGTGTAAAATCAGGAGGAAAGCTGATTCAAAGAATGCGTACCATATTGGTAAAAGCTAAATCTGAAAATATTGTACCAGAAGTTACGCTTGATGTAACAAAATTGGATTTGGGTCAGACGATGAGAGTAAAAGACATTAATCTTGTTGCTGGGGTTGAAATTTTAAATCCAGCAAGTACACCCGTTGTAGGAGTTGAAATACCAAGAGCACTTAAGAGTGCTGCTGCTGAAACTGCGGCTCCTGCAAAAGCTGCTGCACCAGCCAAAGCCTCAGCTCCTGCTAAAGCGGCCGCTCCTGCTGCTGCCAAACCAGCTGGTCCAGCTAAGAAATAAGGAATCTAATTAAAGAAATGTAAACAAAGCCGGGTCTTGATCCGGCTTTTGTATTTTTGACAAAATCCTTGTCATGTCTAATTTAAGAATCAGCCTCTGTCAAACAGATTGTTTCTGGCAAGATGCATCTGCCAACAGAAATCATCTTGAAAAAAAAATAGAGACATTAAATTCTTCGACAACAGATCTCATCATATTGCCGGAAATGTTTTCGACGGGTTTTTCGATGGAATCAGAAAAATTGGCTGAATCGATGACAGGACCAAGTATCGGGTGGATGCAGAATCTATCAAATCAATTAAACCTGGCCTTGACCGGAAGTTTGATAATTGAAGAAATGGGCCAATTTTACAATCGCCTGGTTTGGCTTGAAGCCGGTATATCAAGTCCTAAAATTTATGATAAAAAGCATCTCTTTAGTTTAGCCAATGAGCACAAGCACTATCGCCCTGGTACACAAAAATTAATTCTTGAATACAAATCCTGGAAAATAGCCTTGTTTATCTGCTATGACCTTCGATTTCCAGTTTGGTCGCGAAATGTGGAGGGAGTGGATTTAATGATTTATGTAGCCAATTGGCCTAATAAGAGAAGTTTAGCCTGGAAAAGTCTGTTACCGGCGCGCGCTATAGAGAATCAGTGCTATGTAGCAGGAGTCAATCGGATCGGAATGGATGCTAATCAAATCTTCTATTCAGGAGATTCTGCCGTGTACGATTTTGAAGGAAGGCAAATTATGGATCTTGGTAGCCAGGATGCAATTCAAACCATTGAATTAAGCCAACATGAATTGCAGGTTTATAAACGAGCTTACCCATTTTTGAAGGATGCCGACAAATTTCATATTTAAAAGGGGGATTTTCCGGTTCGTTTAGGTCATCCAAAGCATTTAATTAAATTAATGTATTACAAATTATTGTAATACATTAATTATTCGTATTTTGGCGTTTACATTAAATACCTCGGGTATTTATGAAAACTACGACCCAAATACCGATCCTATTAAAATGGGCAGTGTGGAGCTGCTTTATATTGCTTTTTGGTCAATGCCAGCCAGCGCGTCCGTCATTACAAGCGTATCGCCTGAACAAATCCGGGCATGTAGACGAGGAACAATTACGGACTGAATTGGTATCCTTTGCCAGATCGTTTATTGGCTGCAAATATAAAAGAGCCGGAAAAGATAAATCGGGGTTTGATTGTAGTGGATTTGTAAAATATGTATTCAATGAATACCAGATTCAAATGGCGGCTAGTGCACACGAACAAGCCCTGAATGTAAGCGCTACCCGGACAGATGAAGCCTTAAAAGGAGATCTCGTCTTCTTTAGCAATCAGAATAAAATCGTCCATGTTGGAATCATCACTGATAACAAAAAAGACCGGCTTATGGTCATTCACAGTACATCATCCAAAGGAGTTATAGAAGAAAATATACTTAAATCTGATTATTGGATCCGCCGAATGCATAAAGTATGCAGTTTAAATAACTATCTCCATCAGGCCGCTGTTTCGCTTAAATGAGCTTATTGTATCTTTGCGGCTCAAAATTTTTTATGATTCAATTTATTTTGTTTGGACCTCCAGGTTCTGGAAAAGGAACCCAGGCTGCCAAATTAGCAGACAAATACGATTTATACCATATTTCAACGGGTGATTTGTTCCGTTCTGAAACTGCAAATAAAACCGCTTTGGGCCTCAAAGCATTGGAATTTATGAGTCAGGGTCAATTGGTTCCTGATGAAATTACCATTGGAATGCTTAAAAACAAAATGAGTTCATTGCAACAAGTCAGTGGCTTTATTTATGATGGCTTCCCACGCACCAGTCCGCAGGCAGATGCCTTGGATTGCTTATTGGAGGAATCCAACCAGTCTATTGATTTACTATTATCCTTACAGGTGCCTGAAGATGAAATTGTGAAGCGCATTTTAAACAGAGGGAAGACATCGGGCAGACCGGACGATAATGATGAAGCAATTATCCGAAAACGGATCCAAGTTTATTTAGATGAGACGTCTATAGTTTTTGAGCATTATGCTAAAACAGGAAAGTCAAAACATATCAACGGAATGGGTACTATTGATGAAATTTTTGAAAGATTATGCCATGAATTGGATCAAATCTGTAAATAACCCTAATGGCCGAACAAAACTTTGTTGATTATGTGAAAATCTTTTTTCGATCTGGAAAAGGAGGGGCTGGATCTGTTCATTTTTTTCGCAGTAAACACAATCCGAAAGGGGGACCTGACGGAGGGAATGGTGGTCGTGGAGGAAACGTGGTCTTGAAAGGAAATGCTCAACTTTGGACCTTATTGCATTTAAAATACAGAAAACACATTTTTGCTTCTGACGGGGTGAATGGCGGTGAGAACAATTGCACCGGTGCAGATGGAGAAAGTGCCATCGTAGAGGTTCCTTTAGGTACTGTGGCCATCAATCCCGATACCGGCGAAAAATTATTGGAAGTAACTGAGCATGATGAAGAGAAAGTGCTGATTCCCGGTGGTCGGGGTGGAATGGGTAATACCTTTTTTAAATCTGCCACACATCAAGCACCTGATTATGCACAACCAGGAGAAGCTGCTCAGGAGGGCTGGATTGTTTTGGAATTAAAACTATTGGCTGATGTCGGACTGGTAGGCTTTCCAAATGCTGGCAAATCAACTTTATTATCTGTTTTAAGTGCAGCCAAACCTAAGATTGCCGATTATGCCTTTACAACCATCGTTCCGAATCTTGGCATTGTATCGTATCGGGAAGGCAAATCTTTTGTTATGGCCGATATACCGGGTATCATTGAAAATGCACACCAGGGTAAAGGTCTGGGATTGCGATTCATAAGGCATATCGAACGCAACAGCGTTTTATTGTTTATGATTCCTTGTGATAGTCAGCATATCAAGCAAGATTATGAGGTTTTATTGAATGAGTTGGAACAATTCAATCCAGAATTGTTGGATAAGCCTCGACTGATTGCGATCACAAAAATGGATATTGTAGAACCAGAATGGAAGAATCTGATTCAGAAAGAAATTCCATCGGGCATTCCGCATGTTTTTATTTCAGCAGTTACCGGACAAGGTTTAGACGAATTAAAAGACCAGATTTGGCAAGAATTAAACCGCACAGAGCACTAAATCTGCTTACAACTCTTTTTTTGGATTTTGATTTTCTTTGGGTATTGATTGTTCGACCTGATTTAAGGCATCCTGAGTTTTTTGCCAGAACTCAGAAAACAGAGGTTTGCATTTATCAATAGCCCAACGGGATTTGGCGGGCATGGCTTCCAATAAGGGATAAGTAAAAGAGGCCGATTTATTTTCATCGGTCAAAAGTCTTAGTTTATTGGTAAAATAAATAACGGAACTAAACAAAGCCAATGCAATGAGGGCAGATGCAAGTCCGCCGGCTAATTGATTGATCAAATTGATGTGAGCCGTTTCGAGGACTCGCTCAAATCCACTGCCAGCCAATCTGATACAAACCATGACAATTAAAAAGGTAAAGACAAATCCAATCAAAATGCTCAATCTTGGATCTGTATGCATCATCCGTTCAACAATATTGATGGTTACAAATGAAAATTTAAGTGTAAACAAAACGGCAAAGAGAATACTCAAAATTCCAAATACAGATTTAATGATGCCTTTTGAATAGCCCATGTAGAAACTGGAACCAACTATAATCAAACAAAGAATATCAATCACCATAGCTTGTTATTAATTTGAAATGGACTGCAATATTCTAAAAAAATAGCAATTTCTGAAATTGATTTTTTCGAAGGGCCCTGGATTTAAAAATAGCAGTAGTTTTGTTTTAGTAATGATTTAAGGAGTATATGCTTTTTTTTAAAATGAAATATGATGTTGGTGTTTCGGATTAGCTTGATTTCATTGTTATTTTTTCTATTTAATTCATGTACAAAACATGAAAGCCTGGATTATCATGACTATATAAAAATTAGCGATAAAGAGTTGACAGGAATTTGGTTTACAGATTTAAATCAAGCGTTTGTGGTTGGTGGTACCACTTGGTCTGCAGGAATAACTGCAAGTACAAAAGATGCCTGGAAGAATTGGCAACTGGATTCACTTTCCGATAAAGAATTATTTTGTATTTCCGGTACTCCCAATGGTCAGGTTATCGGAATGGGAATTGAATTGTGGGCATATCATCTAAATGAAATTCCAATCCGTATTCAAAAATTAAAACATGTGGGTCCATTTCGCTTTGTTAGATCCATCGCTGCTTATAGCAATGAACTAGTAATGTCAGTCAATGCAAACGGGAATGGCAGTATTGAGCGATTTTCCATTTATGCCGATTCAACGCAAACCGTATTTGAAAGCCGACACGAACTAAATGCCATTTGTTACTTAGATAGTTTGAATTGGTTGGCTGGTGGCTATGGTTTGGTAGTTCATTCAAAAAATGGAGGAGAAAGCTGGGATACGCTGGATATTCAAGGCGATCAATTTGTAGATTTTTCAAAAACAGTTCATGGATCATTATTCATGTTAGGCGTCGCAGGAACAGTTTATAAAATAACAAACAATCCTCTTCGATTTGAAAAAATTCGTAAAGGTGGAGTCATAGGATCGCAAGCGCCATTGCATGCAATATGTTTCAAAGATGCAAATGAAGGAATGATTGCAGGTGAAAATGGATTTATACAAATTACCAGAAATTCAGGAGATGACTGGATTGTAGTAGATGATTTACCGGTATTTGATGTAAAGGATATTTTTTTTGATGGAACCATCTATTGGCTATGTGGCTCGGAAGGAACGATTATGTCCTTGAAAATTTAAAGCGAAGGAGAATTTTCCAATTTTCCAATTTTGCAATGCTGCAATAATGGATTATCCGATGAAGTGGACATTCATTAGTCATTGCACATTGAGCATTGTATATTGAGCATTAGATTTTTCTTTGGAGCATGATTTTTAATGTTCAATGCTCAATGTTCAATGAACAATGTTCAATAGAGGAATAACAGACATTCTTGTTATTTAATTGCTCAGTAAAAGGAAACTCCTTTCTTCCGCAATCGAATTTCCTTTCTTTGATTTTTACCTTATCAAGGTCACGCTTCCGCGAAATACTTTTGCTGAGCCGCATTCTGTTTTCATGGTTGCGTAATAGGTATAGGTATCAATGGGTGCTTGTGCACCTTTGTAGTCTCCATTCCAGCCTTCATCAATTTTATTGCCGGTAAAAATTTTCTGTCCCCAGCGATTGTAAATTTCAATATGGTAATCTGAAATGATTCCATTATATTTTACAGCTGGCTTATATATCTGATTGATTTTTATTTCTGAATTTGGAGGAAAAACATTTGGAAATAATAAATAGGATTCCGAAAAATCTTTTACTTCAAAATCATGTACAAATTCTTGATTACAATATTTCATTGTAACGCGATAGTTACCGATCCGATTGACTTTTCGATTTCTGGAAGTATCACCATCTTCCCATTCATACGAATCTGCATAATCAATAAATGGCACCAATGCGATGCTATCTTCTTCAATAATTGCACAGGAATCCTGTAATACTGTAGATTGATTATTAAATTTTTCTAAAGTAATATTGTAAGTATACCGGAAAGAATCCAGACAATAATAATTTACAACGGTATATATACCAGGATTATTTATTATCCGCAATCCTTTAGAAGTATCTCCATCTGTCCAACGGTATTTAACCCCATCTCTTCCGGTAAATCCGTAAATTGGATAAGGATATTTACAAACATTAAAATCAAAATTTTTATTGGGCATCGGATCCAATCCGACATCAAATGTAATTTTAAAATTGGACTGACAATAATTCACATTAGCAGTGTATTTCCCTGGTCCGTTAATGACTCTAAATCCAGTGGTATCTCCATTATCCCAAACAAAACGGGCACCTGGTCCAACAAATTTATTAGGAAATAAAAAATCCGGATAATTACAAATCATAAACGGTAAGGTAGTATCACGGAAAGTTTTCAAGCTCACAATAAAACTGATTTGATACGGTGCTTCGCATCGGGTAACAGTAACATTGTAAGTACCTGGACCATTAATATCTAAAAATGGTGTGGTTTCTCCATTGGGCCATTTGTATGTGGCATCAGTGCCCTGTTTAGGTTCTAAACGAAATGGATAATCACATTCCTGAAGTGCAATGGTTTGATCTGGGAAACTGATATAAAAGACTTTATAGGTAATGGTAATCGTCTTTCCACAATAAGAAACTTTCAATGAATAATCACCAGCAACTTTTACCCAGGTTCCGGATTGGTTACTTCCATTACTCCAGGAATAGGTTGCATTGGGTAACAGAATCCCCTGTAAAAAAACCGAATCTCCTTTGCAAAGTGGGGTAGGAACCTCGCCATCTTTTAAATCAAAGATTTCGCAATCGCGTGGAAACTTCAGGGTATCTACCAAACTGCGCAATGCAAAATCCAAAGTAGAAATAGGTGCATCTGTTAAATCGCTCAAAGCATTGTTTTGAATTAAAATAGGTGCCCTGACAGAATCTTTGTGACTATCATTTTCACAAGTTTCATAGGTCATGCTGGTTTTAGCATTGAGGATCCCACGATCCATGGCAATATTAACTGCAAAATTGCCATCATTTAGCAAAGCAGATTTATAATCAGTGACTTTTGAAGTTGCAGACCAGTATTTTGATCCGGTTGCATTACCCAAACCATTCCAACTGTGCGCAAAGATTGAGGGAATTGAATCTCCTTTTATAGTATCAATTGTATTTAAAACAATGTTGCTTCTTCCATCAAAAAATAAACGGCTGTTGTATTCAGCTAAAAATGTATCATTGCGATATGCGCGAATGCGATCCGTAAACCATAAAAATTTACCATCCTCATGCAATGCAATCACTTGTTTGTATCGCGGACGTTTAATTGCTGCAGTATCAGGTCTTGAATCTATAAAATCGGTTGAAAAATACAATGCGGTATCATTGCTGAGTACACTGTTAAACATCAATTGATGATTTGCTATGTTTTTTGACCATAAATTTTTTCCACTGGTATCAAATTTCATAACATTGGATCCTGCTCCAATATAAAAATCATTTACCCCCGACATTTTTACCCATCGCATCGGTGTATTTAAAGATAAGTCTTTTGACCATCGGCTGACTAAATTGCGATTCATCATAAAAATCCGACCATTGATGGAATCCGGATTGTTGCCATAATTAAATGCAATTAAAATATGATCCTGATCATAAATAGAAACAAGCGGTTGGAAATTCGAATTTACAGTTGTCGTTCCAAAAACTTTTGACGCCGGAATAGTTCCGGTATTGGTATAAATAAAACTAAGTATTCTTGAATTTGTACCTGTGCCAACGGTAGCCATTACCAAGTAAGCATCTTGTCTAAGGTAGCTTAATTGTACATTGCTTACTTTAACAGAATTGGGAATTTGTAAGGTATAACATCCAACCACCTCACCACAATGATTGAATTCGGTCATTGTTAGACTGGAATCCACACGCAGCATTGCACACATCCATCCCCCTTTATTGTTGGTTACTACATCGACTTCTTTAAATGAAAGGCTGTCGTGTTTGTCGATAAATTGCAGGGGTTGACTAAAACCAGCAATTGAAAAACAGACAAAACACAGTATAAAAGCTAGATAACGCATGATCCATTATTTTTGGAAGCTACAAAATTAGACAAATAAGGGTAGAGCAAGTGTTAAAATTTATTAATGTGCTTATCTCAAAACGTTCTAAATTTCGAATTCGTTGGCTTCTGGGTAAATATTTTAAGTTAAAATGCATCGTATTATACATAAATTATTTTTATTATTTATAATTATGCTGATTAACAGCAATATATATGCTCAATCAGCTGATCACATTCAATTGCTTTCTCAGATCAGGATAGCGGAAAAAGCCAGCAGCATTTGGGGTTACACAGATTCCAGTGGTTTGGAGTATGCTTTATTAGGCACCAGTCTGGGTGTCAGGATCTATTCATTGGCCGACCCTTATAATCCAGTCGAATTAAAATTTATCCCGTGTTCTACTTCCATTTGGAGGGAATTAAAGACTGCCGGAGCTTATGCTTATGTGGTTACAGAATCCGGTGATGGTTTATTAATTATAGACATGAAAACACTCGATCACCAATTTGTAAAAACTGTTTACAATGTATCGGGTGATAGTTTGCGCATTTTATCTTCCCACACACTTTATGTTGATGAGAATCAACTCATTTATTTGGCAGGCTCTTCCGGAGTGGGAGGGTTTATCATTTTAGATCCAGGAAAAAATCCCTGGCATCCCGAATGGTTGAATGCCAGCAGTTTTGAATACATGCATGAAGTACATGTTTACAAAGACACCTTATATGGTGCAGCGATTTACAATGGAATTTTCAGTATATGGGATGTAAAAGATAAAAAAAATCCGATACGCATCGCGGAGCATGAAAGTTCGGGTCATTTCACTCATTCCGTTTGGATTGAAAAGAATCGTCCGATATTATACACTTCCGATGAAACCTCCGGAGCCGCTGTAGAAGCCTGGGATGTTTCGGATCCATCTTTCATTCGCAAAACAGATGAGTTTAAAATTGCCGGAGACCAGGCTCATACGTTGGTTCCACACAATGTTTTTCATAAAGAGGATAAATTATTTGTTTCATATTACACAGAAGGGCTTCGAATTTTAGACACAAAAGATCCATCCAATCTATTGGAAGTGGCATATTACGATACAGATACCTTATCAAAACAATCCAGTGGATTTCGTGGATGCTGGAGTGCGTATCCATTTTTTAATTCAGGAATTTGCATTGCTTCCGATATTGAAAATGGAATGTTTGTTTTGAAATATGATGGCAATGAACCTGCTTACTTACATGCAAAAATTGTTGATTCCATTACCCAAGAGCCTATTTACAATGCCAGATTGACCATCGAGCAAAACGGTCGAAATCAAGAAGCCCGCTCCAATTTAAAAGGTGAGTTAAGAACGGGTTTTCCGGAAGCTGATAGTGCCACGGTGCATGTATACTATAAAGGGTATTTTGAAAAAACCATCCGGGTTTATTTGCAACGCAATCAAATTTTAAAATTAGACATTGCATTGGTGGAATTGCCAAAGCACCAAATACAAATACGCATACAGGATAAAGAAACGCATGAAGCCATTTCATTTGCAAAAGTATTTTTGTCAAATCCAGACTATGAATATGAGTTAATTGCAAATGATTCGGGTGTAGTAATTTTTAATAGCATCTATGAACAAAGCTGGGATCTTTATGCAGGAAAATGGGCTTACAAACAAGCATGGATTCCATCATTTGTCTTGCAAAATGATACCATCATTCACATAGCTCTTGAACCGGGTTACGAAGATGATTTTGTCCTGGATTTAGGTTGGCAACATTTTGGTGCGGACTTAAATGTGCGATGGAAGCGAGGAGATTTTTCTGAAATACCTATTCCATCCAGTAATTTTCCTTCAAAGGATATTGAAGGCGATTTAGGTGCCAAATGTTTATATACAGACAATTTTGATAAGGACGAAAGCGTTTATCGATTTATAGATACCTCGTATTTGTATTCGCCCTGGATGGATCTGAGTAAATTTGATCAGATCGAACTTAATTATACTGCCTGGGCCTATGGCGGAAACAATTCTACTAAAGAAGTATTTTTAGTTTTTTCAGATACCAGCTATTTATTGGAATCGGTCCCAGAAAAACTAAACGGTCAATTTAATGCTGCTTCTTTTTTTCAATTCGGTATTCAAAATAGGAAACGGGATTCGGTCCGTTTGTTATTTAAACTGTACAATGATCCGATGACAGCACAACAAGCCATTCGTATGATGGCTGCCATTGATGGATTTCGATTGACAGGAAGAAAACTAAGTACGCCTGTTTCTTCTTTTGAAGCAAGTGATATTCAAATTGTTCCTAATCCGGCGAGTAATAGAATTAAAATACATTCACTAACATCACTTGTTGAAAAGACCTTAAAGATTTATAATGCTTTGGGAATCATTGTATGTCAGGAGAAGCTGAATACCGATCAATCAATTGATATTTCAAAAATGGATGATGGTGTATATTTTATTTGTGTTGAAGGAATTGCAAACTGTGTTAAGTTTATTATTTTTAATTAGGCATTCGCATTGTTAGAATAACTTCTTTTTCTTTCCAAATTAAAATTTAATAGAAAATGAGTAACTGCAAATCAGTTAGGCTTCACATTTGTAGTATCTTTGCGTTCCAATTTAATACATATGCAATTTCGCAAAGAAAAGGACACCATGGGCATCGTTGAAGTTCCGGCCCATGTGTATTGGGGAGCTCAAACACAGCGTTCGATAGATAATTTTAAAATAGCACGGGATACCGATCGGATGCCGATTGAAATAATTTATGCCTTTGCCTTTCTAAAAAAAGCAGCAGCATTAACCAATCGGGATGCAGGGGTTTTAACTGAAGAAAAATGCAGTTTGATCGCCCGGGTGTGTGATGAAATTTTGGAAGGCAAACTGGATGATCAGTTTCCATTGGTCGTTTGGCAAACTGGCTCCGGAACCCAATCCAACATGAATGTAAATGAAGTGATTGCTAACCGTGCACATGTATTGCAAGGCGGTCATCTTGAAGATGAGAAAAAAGTCATCAATCCCAACGACGACGTCAACAAATCGCAGTCATCCAATGATACCTTTCCTACGGCAATGCACATCGCTGCCTACAAAATTTTGGTCGAACAAACCATCCCAGGAATTGAGAAATTGAGAGATACCCTGAATCATAAAGCAGCTGAATATTATCGATTGGTAAAAATTGGTCGTACCCATTTAATGGATGCAACCCCATTGACACTGGGACAGGAATTTTCCGGTTATGTATCTCAATTGGATCATGGGTTGCGTGCAATTCGTTTTTCATTAAATCATCTTTCGGAGTTGGCTTTGGGAGGAACCGCTGTCGGAACGGGCATCAATACGCCTCCTGGCTATTCTGAACAGGTAGCCAAACACATTGCACAATTGACGGGATGTCCATTTATTACCGCTGAAAATAAATTTGAGGCCCTGGCCTCGCACGATGGCATTGTGGCTGCCCATGGCGCTCTAAAATCAGTTGCAGTGAGTTTGATGAAAATTGCAAATGACATCCGACTGTTGGCATCCGGTCCACGTTGTGGAATCGGTGAAATTTTTATACCGGACAATGAACCTGGTTCTTCCATCATGCCTGGAAAAGTCAACCCCACCCAATGTGAGGCCATGACCATGGTCGCCGCCCAAGTTATGGGTAATGATGTTGCCATAAACATAGGTGGTTCGAATGGTCATTTTGAGCTCAATGTCTTTAAACCGGTCATGATTGCTAATTTTTTGCATTCTGCAAAACTGATTGCCGATGTTTGTGTTTCCTTTAATGATAAATGTGCTTCCGGAATTCGTGCAATTCCAGAAAACATTAAGAAAAATTTGGATAATTCATTAATGCTCGTAACTGCTTTGAATACTAAAATTGGCTATTATAAAGCGGCAGAAATTGCCCAAACTGCACACAAAGAGGGACTGACTCTTAAACAAGCAGCTCTAAATCTTGGCTATCTTACAGAAGCTGAATTTGACCAATGGGTGATCCCTGAACTCATGGTTGGTCCCCTTGATCTCTTTTCTAAATCCTGAATCTGAGTTCTTCAGCCAACTTGTTAATTCCCCATTTTCAAAAATACCATTTGGATAATGGACTGACCGTGCTATTGCAACCGGATCCATCAACAGCTTTGGTCGCTGTATGCGTATTGTATAAAGTAGGATCGAGAGACGAACAAGAATCAAAAACTGGCATTGCACATTTATTTGAACATCTGATGTTTTCCAATAATGGGCCGGGCATTGATTTTGATTCCATCCTTCAAAATGCGGGGGGAGAATGCAATGCATTTACTACCACCGACACAACCCAATATTATTCTATAGCTCCCTCCAATCAATTGGAATTGCTGCTTTCTTTAGAATCCAATCGGATCAGTGGTTTTCATGTCAGTCAAAAGGATTTTAAAACGCAACAACGCGTAGTGATTGAAGAATTCAGTGAAATGTATCTCAACAATCCATACGGTGATTTTAACCACATCCTGATGCAGATGGCGTATAAAACACATCCCTATCGCTGGCCGGTTATCGGGTTTAATCAGGAGCAACTCAAGCATTTAAAATTAGAAGATGCGGAGCATTTTTATCATACGTATTATACCCCTTCCAATGCAATCCTTGTAATACATGGAAACTTTAATGTGGAAGAAACCAAAAACTTGATTCAAAACTATTTTGGAAAAATAAAATCCGGAGCTTCTGTCAGTCGCTATTATCCGGCTGAAGAAAAAATAATCGTACATCGTACTCAGACACTGCATAAAGAATTACCGGAAGAAGGATTTTATTTGGCATTTCCTTATTGCGGACGGATGGATCCTGATTTTTATGCCGTCGATTTTATGACAGATATATTATCAGAAGGGAAGTCCTCGCTTTTGTATAAAAAACTTCGGAAAGAATTGATGATTTGTTCAGGGATCGATTGTTACATTACGGCTACGACAGATCCGGGTCTGATCCTTGTCGAAGGTAAAATTAATCCGGGGCATACTATTGAAGAAGCAGAAGCTGTTTTTTGGAATATCATCGCAGAATTACAATCCAAAGAATTAGACGACCGCACCTGGGAAAAGTATATGAATAAAAATGAATCTGCTTATTTGTTTTCACAAATGGGTGCCATGAATCAAGCATTGAATTTATCGTATGCCGAGTGGTTGGGAAATCCGGAATTGATTTACACCGAACTAGAGAATTATCTCCAATTAACCAAAGAACAAATTCAAACTGCAACGAGAAACTATTTTTCAAAAGAACATTCTTGCAGTTTGTATTATCGTTCATCCCAATAAGTTTTACAAGCTACGGGATTTATTTCCGAATTCCTTTTCTAAATTTCAACACGGAATCAAAATGTATCTGTTGATTTAAATACATTTTGCATTCATCAGGGAGGCTTTGAATTTGCAATGAATTTGGATTTATTTTATAGGGCAGTAACTGCCAAAAAACATTAAAATCGTAAATTCGCTGAAGGGCTTTACTATTTCGTAATGCTACAAGTTTTAATAAGACTTCATCAGACCAAAACAACTTTTCATGTCTTATAAACATCAGGAAAGCTTCTAAATCAATCGCATCTTGCTCTGCTTCGATCCACAGAACGCAACAATGGTTAAATACTTTATGATCCATTCCATGTGATAAATTACCCAAAGCAAGCTGTTCCGTTAATAATTTTTGTTCGAGTAAAAATTCAAAACAAGCAATGGCCAGTTCAATATAGGCCTGTTCTTTTAAAGCAGTCAATAAAATTGGAAACAATTCTTTTTCCTGAATCCATTTTAAATAGGTATGGAAGTTTTCTTGAGTCGTCATAAAACGAAGCGGACTCAAGCGAATGGAGTGTTCGATCGTTGGACTGATTTTTGAATAATATTCGTCCAGACTGTTTTCCGATAAATAATAATGGAATTGAACTAGTTGATTTTTAAATGCAGTTTCGTCCACTGAAAGTTTTAAATAAAGCAATTCTTGGTGCAGTTGTATCTTTTTTGGATTGATGAGAATCTGCAATGCATTCCATTCTGTTTGGGATAATTTAGGATGCAAGATTCGAAGCCATTTAATTTTTTCAGGGTCTTTAAGTTCCTGATGGGTTTGTAAAAAATAATTAAATGCATTTTCCGGATTTCGTTCTCTGAATTTTTCAAAGGCATAAAGCCGTTGATCCAATTTTGAAAACTGCAAAGGATGTTCCTGGTGTTGTTCTGATAAAATGTGAAATTCCGGAAACAGAGTAGCCAGTTGTTGTCCAACGGGTCCAAGAAAAGCTTGCATAAAATTTGCAACGTTCAAATCAGTTCGCGCCCATTCCATTAAAGGAACCAGGATATTTACCGGAAACGAAATTGACTTTCGCTTAAGAAAATGAGTCCATTCAAAAAACAAATCCGATTCTTTTAATTGGATGCCCGCCAGAAGAAATCGATGCAAAGGAGCAGATTGGCATTGAGTGGGAATGTCCACGGTATGGTCAATATCAAGGCTTAAATAAGATGCTCCTTTCACAAGAATGTAAGATTTTACGAGATCCTGAATGGTAATTTCCAGTTCATTTCGGTTAATTCCATACAAGAGACGGGCTGATAAGCTTTCTAAAAGATTAAATTCCTGATTTTCAGTTGATTCGATATTAGAATGGGAATGTGTCAAAGGATTGTCAATAGTTTGGTGAATCGATCCGGATGTATATATATTTGCGCGTCTTTTTAAAACATATATTCAATAAATCATATGACAAACATAGGTCGCGTATCTCAAATCATTGGTCCTGTTGTGGATGTTAGTTTTTCAGGAGAAGGCTCACAGCTTCCAGAAATTTATAATGCCTTGTGTATCAAGCGCCCAGGAAAGGATGACCTCATCCTTGAAGTGCAACAGCATTTAGGGGAAGACAGTGTACGTGCCGTGGCAATGGACTCAACAGACGGTTTAACCCGTGGTGCGGAAGTTATAGATTTAAAAGAAACCATCTCCATGCCGGTGGGAGAAGACATCAAAGGCCGCCTTTTTAATGTGGTGGGTCAGGCCATTGACGGTTTGGGAGATGTATCAAAGAAACATAAATATTCCATTCATAAGAAACCACCGACCTACGAAGATTTATCTACCGAAACGGAAGTTTTGTTTACCGGTATCAAGGTGATTGACCTGATTGAACCTTATTCAAAAGGAGGAAAAATTGGTTTATTCGGAGGTGCCGGTGTTGGTAAAACCGTATTAATTCAAGAGTTGATCAACAACATCGCAAAGGGTTATGGTGGATTGTCTGTATTTGCAGGAGTAGGAGAGCGTACCCGTGAAGGAAATGACTTATTGCGTGAGATGATTGAAGCAGGAATTATTAAGTACGGCGATGATTTTATCCACAGCATGGAAAGCGGTGGATGGGATTTGAGTAAAGTAAACATGGAAGGATTGAAAGATTCAAAAGCCACGTTTATTTTTGGACAAATGAATGAACCACCAGGTGCCCGTGCCCGTGTTGCGCTTTCAGGTTTAACGGTTGCAGAATATTTCCGTGATGGCGATTTAAATGATCCAGCCGGAGGAAAAGATATTTTATTCTTTATTGATAATATTTTCCGTTTCACACAAGCCGGATCAGAAGTATCGGCTTTATTAGGTCGTATGCCATCAGCGGTAGGATATCAGCCAACCCTGGCATCTGAAATGGGTTTGATGCAAGAACGGATCACTTCTACCAAGAGAGGATCAATTACCTCTGTACAAGCAGTTTATGTGCCTGCGGATGACTTGACGGATCCAGCTCCGGCAACTACGTTTGCTCACCTGGATGCTACTACTGTATTAAGTCGTAAAATTGCTTCATTGGGTATTTATCCTGCTGTGGATCCATTGGATTCAACCTCACGAATTTTGGATCCGCTGGTTATTGGAGAACATCATTACAATACGGCACAACGCGTAAAAGGAATCTTACAACGATACAATGAATTGTTAGACATCATTGCCATCCTGGGGATGGAAGAATTGTCTGAAGAAGATAAATTAGTAGTACACCGCGCTCGTCGTGTACAACGTTTCTTATCACAACCATTCCACGTAGCAGAACAGTTTACAGGGATTAAAGGTGTATTTGTTCCAATTGATGAAACCATCAGAGGATTTAATATGATTATGGATGGTGAAGTGGATGAATATCCGGAAGCTGCTTTCAACTTAGTTGGAACGATCGATGATGCAATTGCAAAAGGTAAAAAATTATTAGCAGAAGCATCCAATTAATCGGAATGAAAGTCTATATCCTTACACCTGAAAAAACATTGTACGAAGGAGAAGCAAAAGCAATCATCGTACCTGGAACGCATGGCCAATTTGAAGTGTTGGATCGACATGCACCCATTGTTTCTTCATTAACCAAAGGAAGTGTACAACTCACCGATGAAAAAGGTCAAAAACACGATTTCCCCATCTCCAAAGGTTTTATTGAGGTGATGCAGAATGAGGTGAATGTGTTGGTGAGACAGGGATAATTCAATTAAGAATTAAAAATTAAGAATTAAGAATTACGAATTATGGGAGCGGTTCGAGAATCCTGCGGACTCTCGGGAAATATTAATTTATTCGACAAAAAAAAATAGATTTTTTTGACAACTGTACACTCACTCCTGCCTCTTGATCTATGGCTTCATATTTCTTGTTAGATTTTCCTGCTTAACTGCTTTTTCGTATTTGCTGTGAAATTGATTTTGAATGGTTTTAAAATCGGATTCGGATTTTGAAACTTCTGCTTGCAATGTTTGAATGCGATCGATAACTAAATTGGAGGGTCGTTGTTCTTCGCTTACCACACTGGCGTATGCATCAGAAATTCGTTCGCGTAATTTTTCTTCGTCAGCAAAAATGGATTTTTGTTTAGTCGCTAATAAGTTACTGCGTAATTGTTCTAATGAATCAAGGTATCGTTGCGCCAGGATCACATTCTTTTTGTTTTTCATTTTATCTTTTAACTCGCGAATCTCTTTTTGTTGATTGGAAATTGATTCTACTGTGCGCGCGAGTTGTTCGTGCATATAATAATATTTCATGCAAACTTCGTACTGAAGTTTACGATCGGAAAGAGAATAATTTTCTTTATCCTGGTGAATCAATTGAAAGGTATCGAGATAAGTTTGGTTTCCTACAACCAATTTTAGTTGATAATTTCCTGGCAATACTTTTGGAGCTCCGAAAGCACCAAAATCCAACTTGGTTCCACCTTCAGCGACTTTTGCAGGTTTCATGCGTTGATTCCAGTACACTTTATTGATTCCTTTTCTTTTAGTCGTATTGAGTGCCTGAATTAATTTTCCTTCCATATCCAGCACTTCCATTTTAACTTCACCATTCATTACACGATCTTTCAAATAATATTGAAAGGGTTTTATATCGTCTGGATTTCCTGCAACCCAGCCTCCACTAAAAGGGGATCCTCCTCCATATTTTCCAGTTGTCAATTCCATTTCTTTTGTATCAAACAGCACTACGTTTTTTTCAGCAATGCTTTTACTCATGTTTCGGATTACAGAAATATCATCGATGACATAAATCCCACGGCCATGGGTTCCTACGACCAATGAATGTTCGCGTGGATGAATTTGAATATCCCGTGTCAATGCATAATCCGGAATATTATTCTTCATTCGAAACCATTCCATTCCACCGTCTAAACTGGCAAACAATCCCAATTCAGTTCCCAGAAACAATACATTTTTATTGACGAGATCTTCTTTGATTTTATGAGCAAATCCAGTAAACTCTTTACTTTGAATTCTGGTAAATGTTTTACCCAAATCAGTTGATTTGATTACATAGGTTTGATGATCTCCATAAGTATGATTGTCTAAGGTTATGTAAACAGTATTTTGATCGAAGTTGGATGCTTCGATACTGCTGATCCAGGTCTGTGGAGGGACGCCTGTTGCTATATAATTGCCAGATAAGTTTTTCCAGGTTTTGCCGCCATCAGTTGTGAGTTGTAAATTTCCATCGTCTGTGCCGGCCCAAATTAAATTTTCATTGAGTGGAGATTCTGTAAGGGTGAAAATAGTACAATGGTTTTCTGCGCTGGTGTTGTCTGCGCTTAATCCACCACTGTTTTCCTGTTGTTGTTTTTTCTTGTCATTGGTAGTGAGATCCGGCGAAATAACAGACCAGTTTCTTCCTTGATCTGTTGATTTGAAAATATATTGTGCGGCAACATAGAGGTTTTTCTTATTTTTTGCACCACAAACAATTGGACTGTTCCAATTCCATCGTAATTTTTCTTGTGATGCGGTTTGCTGTGGTTTTATATTATAGGATTTGAAAGTCCTTAAATCAATCCGGGCTGAATTGCCTCCCTGACTTTCAGCATAAACAATGTTAGAATCCAGTGGATCCGGTACCGTCCAAAATCCATCTCCCCAATAGACCGTTTTCCAATCTCCATTGCCAATGCCACCGGGATTTGCACTGGGACCTACCCAGGAACCATTGTCCTGCAATCCGCCATAAATTCTAAAAGGATTTTCGTTATCAATCGCTACATGATAAAATTGACCAACAGGTAAATTGTGACAAAAAATCCAGGTCGCACCCCGGTCATTGCTGATGTATACGCCTCCATCGGTTCCCAGATACATGTTGCTGGTATTTTGTGGATTGATCCAAAGGGCGTGGTGATCACTGTGTACCCATCCGCCATCGTAACTCGCATCATTGAATGAATAACCACCATCATCTGAATATGAAAATTGAAAAGCCGGACGATACACCCGTTTAGGATCTTTTGGATCAATAACCAAGGTTGAAAAATAAAATGGGCGAGACACCACATTGAGTGTGGCACTTTGTGATTTCCAAGATTCCCCATGATCTGACGAAATGTATAAGCCGGTATTGTTGGATTCTACAATAGCCAATAAATTTTCAGGGGCGCTGGGTGCCAATGCAATCGCCACCCTGCCAAAATCACCTTCTGGCAATCCTTTGGTTATTTTGCGCCAGTTTGCACCCCCATCTTCACTTTTATAAAAAGCAGATCCTTTTCCACCAGATTCAAACGTAAAAGCTTTGCGTCTGAATTCCCAGGTGGTGGCATAAAGTATGTTGGGTTGATTTGGGTGAATTGCCAAATCGGCGCAACCTGTTTTTTGATCGATGTATAATATTTTGGTCCAGCTTTTACCGGCATCGATGGATTTATAAAGTCCGCGATGCGGACTGTCAGACCACAAAGCACCGGGAGCGGCTACATAAATGGTGTTTGAATTTTTTGGATCAATTATAATTTTTGAAATGTGTTCGGTACTGTCCAAACCAATTTTGACCCAGTTTTCACCCGCATCCGTAGATTTATACAATCCCACCCCAATGGATACGGAGTTACGCATATTGCTTTCTCCGGTACCTACATACAGTGTGGAAGGATTTGCCTGATCAATGGCGATGGCACCAATAGACTGGCAATATTTATCAAAAATGGGTTTGAAGGAAGCACCGGCATTGGTAGATTTCCAAACGCCTCCACCAGCAGTTCCAATGTACAAGGTTCGGGGTTCAGTATTGACGCCTTCAATGGCTGTGATTCTTCCGCTCATGGTCCCAGGTCCCAGTGCACGGGCTTCCAGTGATCCAAAGGTTGAAGCATTGATTTTGGTTTGTGAAAAGGAATTGTGCGTAACCAATAGGCAAAACAGACAAAGAGCTAAAAATCGCATTGTATTATAGTATTTAAGTTCAAAAATAGTCTTTAGTTCTAATGCAGTTAGATTCATAGACTAAAAGCAAGGAATTAACGACAAAAATACCCGGTTTTATGTAAATACGAAGATATTCGTAGGAAAAAATAATCCCAATGTTTGTAAATAAATGTGCTAAATTTGAAAGACCTGAAATAGAATCTATGAAACCAAGTAACACACATGAGTTAAATACAGAATATTTTAGGAACTTACAAAGCAGGATCCTATTCAGTATTCTTTTAATTTGCTTGTTCATTCCAAAAATTTCGGATGCACAAGATTGCTTTCCAGATACGGAGCCACCGGTTTTAATTTGTAAAAAGATAGACACATTAATGCTTGGTTGGTGTGGAAATGTACAGATTTATGCTTCTGAATTTGTAAAATCTGTAGTTGATAATTGTTCACCCCGGGTAAAAATTACCTTTGACAGGGAAGGTAGATTAGAAGATGCTGATTTGATTTTATTATTAGTTGGTTTGGATACTTCTAATAATTTCATCACAATTTATGCGCACGACAATGCGGGAAATGTAAGTTCGTGTAGTTCCTTTTGCTTTCCGGTTTCAATGCTTAATTTGAAGGTAGATTGTAATATTTTATCAGATTATCGCTATTTTGAAGATGAAACAAATAAGATTGAATTAAGTATAAGAACAGAAGATAATAAACTTCATCCAACGACAATTACTAACAAATGGTATCCAATGCGATTTGAAGGGACTATTTCTTCTATATCAAATCCGAAATCAATTGTTATAAATTCATTAGATTTTGCTTTTGATCATTGGAATATTTCACCAGCTGATATCATCGAAGCATCTCGTATGATTGTTCATTCGAGTCGATATCCATCAGCCATGAATTATTTAAGTGCCGATACCAATTGCGATGGAGAAATTAATTTGCTGGATCTTTATAAAACACTCCAATTTATACTTGGGAATATTGTTAAAGATGATTGTATCGCAAAACCTTTGGCAAGATTTTTAAATGATTCCGGCGTTTTATTAGGCACAGAAACAGATCTTAACTTTAATGCTAATACATTACAAAAAATGGGATTTTGTCAACGAGGTGATATTGACAGAGAAAATTTATTTCCAAACGTTTCATTCTTCAATCCAGTAAGTCAAATCCAAGGTGACCCGGTTAATTGGAAAGTAAAAAATCAATTATTGGAAAGAAATCTTAACTACGTGTTAGATTTTGAATTTTCAGATAGTATGAAATTATTTGGTTTGCAATTCAATGTTAATTTTGATACAAGTTTGGTCCATATTGACACAGTTTATTCAAATTTTATTGGAACTCAATTTAATCGGATTTATCCCAATGATATTCAATGGGTTTGTTGGAATACATTAGACCCTCAAATAGATCATGTTTTACCTAGGATTACATTCCACCTTACCGCTAAAGAAGATGCTAAAGTTGGTGAAGTATTTAAACCAACGGTTCAAACCATTAGTAATTTTTTAGTAGAAGCATCTGGTAACGCACGTCCCATAGGAATTGAGTTTTCAAAAGTAGCAGGTAATCATACTACATTAAATGATGCTGAATGGTTGCAAGCAACTCCCATACCATCTCAGGGCATTGTTAGAATTTCAGTGTTGGTCTCCAAAGAACAAGTAGGTCAATTAGAACTGATTGATGTACATGGGATTCTTGTTCATAAACAACTATTGAAATTTCAGAATGCTCCTTTGCAAATAGACATACCTAAACTTAAGAGTGGAATGTATTTTGCTGTATTAAGATTTGCTGAAAGTAAACCAATACAAAAAACATTTCTAATGATTCGAGAATAATATGTAGGATCTATTTAATAAAATTTGTGCTGTATTAATTTCCTATGAAGAAAAGTTAATCTGAATACACCCTGAATATTGTAATTTGATGATACTTTTTATTGCATTTGGCTTACTCTTCATGATCCTTGGAAATTGCTTTATATTCTGCAATCAATTTTTGTTGAATGTCTGGTGTAACCGGAGCATATTCTAAAAAATGCATGCTGAATTTTGCTTTGCCCTGAGTCATCGAGCGTAAACTGGAAGAGTAATTATGCATTTCAGCTAATGGGACTTTTGTTTTGATTTTTTTGTAATGACCCTCAGAATCCATTCCTAAAATGATAGCGCGTCGTGTTTGTAAGTCACCCATTATATCACCCATGGCATCATCTCCACAAAGTATTTCCAATTCATAAACCGGTTCCAAAATCTGAGCACCGGCCGAGTGAAACGCTTCTTTAAAAGCCATGGTTCCTGCAATTTGAAAAGCCATATCATTGCTGTCAACCGGATGCATCTTTCCATCAAACACTGAAACACGAATATCGGTACAATAAGATCCAGTCAAAGGACCTTCGATCATTTTATTCATTATCCCTTTTTTGATAGCAGAGGAAAATTTAGTGTCAATTGATCCTCCAACGATGCACCATAAAAAGGATAATTTGCCACCCCAACTCAATTCTTCAGCTTCGCGTTGTCTGACATTTAATCCCGCCGGGTCTGCCATTCCTTCATGAAAAGGTTCTACGCGCATGTGCACTTCTGCAAATTGTCCTGCTCCGCCGGATTGTTTTTTATGTCGGTAACTGGTATCCGTTGCTTTGGTAATGGTTTCGAGATAAGGAATTTTTGGTTTTAAAAAATCAATGTGCAATCCATGAAGTTTTTCAATCCGATATTTTAATAAGTCCATGTGCAACTGTCCCTGACCATGCAATAAATTTTGTTTAAGTCTTTGGGATTGTTCCAATACTAAAGTGGGATCTTCTTCCTGTAATTCATGAATCGCTTTAATCAATTTTTCAAGGTCGTTTTTATTTTCTGTTGAAATAGCTGCCCGCGTTCTTGGTTCTGGAAAAGGGATGGGTTCTACTTCTGCATCATGACCTTTTATGCTCAAAGTATTGTTGGTATGACTGTCTTTTAATTTTACAACCACTCCTAAATCTCCAGCAACCAACTCATTGACTGCTTCACGATTTTTTCCATTGGAAACATAAATTTGATTGAGCCGTTCGTATCCCCGATTTGCATTATTATTTAATTCATCACCTGTTTTTACTTTTCCTGAATATACTTTGAAATAGGATACCCGTCCAACTTTAGGTTCACTCATCGTTTTATAGATAAACAACGTTGTCGGACCGGAGGCATCCACTTTTAATTCTCCATTTTTAAGTTTGGCATTGGGTCTATCGGCAGGAGACGGACACACATCATTGATAAATCCCATGATTCTGCCACTTCCCATATTTTTTATAGCAGAACAACAAAAAACAGGAAATAAACTTTGATGAGCGATCCCTTTGCGAAGTCCATCTGCCAATTCTGATTCATCCAGATTGCCGGTTTCAAAAAAATGTTCCATTAAAGTATCATCATTTTCTGCGGCTGCTTCGACAATTGCTGTATGCATTTCCTGAGCTCTGGCTTTTTCAGATTCAGGTATTTCTTTTTTAACCGGTTTACCTCCATCAGCAGGAAATTCATACATCACCATGCGCAATGCATCGATGATGGCATTAAAATTTTTACCTGGATTTAATGGATATTGAAAAGCAATCAGTTTATTTCCAAAACGAGCTTTTGCTTGTTCCAGTGAAGTATCAAAATCTGCTTTTTCATGATCGCATTGATTGATCACAAACATGGCGGGAAGGTGAAATTTTTCTACATATTCCCATATTAATTCTGTTCCGACTTCCACACCATGCGAACCATTAATCGTCATAATTCCCAAGTCCGCTACTTTCATAGATGATAATATTTCACCTACAAAATCATCAGAGCCAGGTGTGTCTATGATATTTATTTTAGAATCCTTCCAACTTACGTGCATGAGTTTGCTAAACAAACTCGATTTGCGCTCTTGTTCGATATCCGAAAAATCAGATACGGTATTACCGGCATCAATCGTACCGCGACGTGTAATGGCTTTGGCTTCGTAAAGCATGCTTTCTATCAGGCTGGTTTTTCCGCTATGCGAATGGCCCAGCAAGACGACATTCCTGATGTGTTTGGGATCCTGGCTCATAAAAGCAATGTTTTTATTGGTTAAGAATAGTTGCTACAAGTTATCTGTATTGAAATTATTTGCAAATGATTTCTGAATATTAATTTTAATATAAAAGCAAATTATTGTATACCAATAAACTATATATATAAACTAAAATGTATTTCAATGTCAAAAACCTAAACGCTTTGTTGGATGGGATTCGAAGCTTTCTGAATCATCCTGCATAGGGTGTCCAAGCGACTGGGTGTTTAATAATTACAATTTTCAACAATTTCTAGATTTTAAAGTGTAATCCCAGCTCCTTTTTTCAAAGCAGATCTGCGTCCAAATTTCCTCTGAATAGGGATCAAGCAGATCGGTTCTTAACAGGTAACCTGGGATTATTTGTATTTAAATCATTGATAATGAATAAGATAAACTAATTTAAATCTAATAGAATTCTAAGGCATATTTTTTCAATAAAAACCATTTTTTTCCGTAAAAGATAGTATTTTTGCAGTCCAATTTTAAAGACCTTAGTCATGATCGCAGTGGTTAATATAGCAGGGCAACAATTTAAAGTCAGTAAAGGCCAAAAATTGTATGTTCACCGTCAGGAAGCCGAAACCGGTAGTCAAGTAAATTTTGATCAGGTGTTGATGCTGATAAATGGTGAACAAACTACCATTGGAATGCCCAACATTGCAGGTGCAAGCATTTCTGCTAAAGTGTTAGATCATATCAAAGGTGATAAAGTAATTGTGTATAAAAAGAAGCGCAGAAAAGGCTATGAAAAAAAGAATGGCCACCGTCAATCTTTTACACAAATTCAGGTTGAATCCATCCAAATTTAATTCTATAAAATTTTAAGCCATGGCACATAAGAAAGGGGAAGGTAGTACTAGTAACGGTCGCGATAGCAACAGCAAACGTTTGGGCGTAAAATTATTTGGAGGTCAGGAAGCAATTCCTGGAAACATCATCGTGCGCCAACGGGGTACAAAATATCACCCTGGTATTAATGTTGGTGTTGGAAAAGATTTTACATTATTTGCTCTTAAAGCAGGTGTAGTTACTTTTAAAAAGACCCGCGAAGATCGAAACGTAGTACACGTTCTCTAAACTGTTTTTCTTCTTATTTATTTATTGAATACCCTGGAGTTATAGAATAACCCTTGTTCCTTTATTTAATTCAACCCAACCAAAGTCTAATTCGGTGGTTTGAACTTTAATCCACCCCTGGATCTGATCTTTTATTTGCAAATAGAGTCCGGCTTTTAGATCATCCTTTTTACTACTGCCCGGATCGGGTGATAAATACAATGGACTTGCCTGTAATAATACAAACCCATTCTGATCATTTCGAATCGAGTCCCGGTGTACCGCCAACAACAAGGAAATGCAAGCAAACAACAACACGAAACGAATCGATTGAAGTGACAGAGGTATTTTGTCTTTGAATAAATAGCCTGCAATCCCTATGGAAACAGTCAAAACAAAAAGCATAAACCAATGAAATGCTTGCATGCTTAATAAGATGGATTTATAAATCTTGAAAAGTATAAATTCAGGTAATTCAAATGTTTCGATCCCTGCTGCTGCCTCGGCGATTTTTAAATTTTTAATGCATGCAGCACAGTTTGGATCCCACTTCAATGCTTTTCGGTAATACAGGATCGCTTGTGGATACTCTTTTAAACCAGTATACGTATTCCCGATATTAAAATAGAGATCTGCTCCTCGCATTCCATTAGCAAGAAGCTGATTCCATTCTGTTAACGCGGTATGATAATCTTTGGCTTTATATGCCTGGATCGCTTTTTCGACTTGAGAAAAACAAACTGTCGGAGCTAAGAATAATAAATAAAGAGCCAGACGTTTCATTTGAATTCCTTTTTAATAATTTCCTCTAATGATTGTGGTTTTTCCTTATTCCTTGGATTAAATCCATCCAGAAATTTTTTACGCCCATCTTGTAAAGGCAACATATTTCCTTTAGGTTTAGTAAAAAAATCGATAAATTCAATCTTTTCATCTGCATTAAAATTCAATCTCATGCTGCTGCACTGAATAAAATTGGTTCCTATAAATCCTTTTTCATCATCTTTTATAAAATATACAGATTCTGCATTGCCTTGCACATCCATGTAATTTATTTTCTTAAGTTCAAAATGTGCTTGAATATCTCTCCCTTTCAATTGGTTTTCAAGATTGGTAAAATCATGATTGATAATAAATGCTTTTTGTTTTAAAAAGATGTCTTTGAGTGATTTTCCGGATAAAAGCATGTGAATCGTATCTCCAGTAAATTGAGTCGTATCTGACCACAATACAGGCTTTTCAAATAAATAGAATGTGGAATCTTTTCCAGAAAAAAACAAGGAATCGCATAAGCCTTGCAATCGCGGACTCCAAATTTTTACCTTACCCCAGGCATACAAAACCTGAAAACTATCAGTACCCGATTGCAATCGTTCTGAAAACAAACTGTCTGCTGATAAATACAAACTGTCGCTGTTAAAAGCTGATGCAATATAGGGTCGGTGGCTTGCACCAAGTGCCCGATATTTGTAATTGGTTTTACTATAAATAAATGTATCGCACACAATGGTATAACCACTGCTGGTATCTTTAACAGAAACACCGCCACTGGCTTGCCCCAGGTCTTTAACTCCGTCGTATTTTAATTGCAGGGCTTCAATGGTTCGACCACTTTCTGTAACACTGGTTTTTCCGGAAACATTAAGCGACTTACTTTTTCGATTGTATTCGATTAGATTTCCAGTAAGCAATCGTTCACCTTCTTTATAACTCGCATTCCGAAACAGCTTTACATCTTGTGTAATTTCGTTAATAACGATGCTATCAGCTCGTGCTTCTTGTTTTGCATCGCGAATGTATCCATCATGAACCAAGGTGATTGTATTTTTAATTGCATCGTGGTAAATATCACGTGCATCTGCAATTTGATTGCCCCGACGATATCTTGGATAATTTCCAAAATAGGATTGTTGCAATTCAACATTGTAATACCCTTTTTCACAATAAATTTCCAAACTGTCTTGCTCAATTAATGTAGGACCGGTAAATCGAACCAATTTATTTTTTGTCTCATATACCAGGGAATCGGATAACAAATTCAGACTGTCATTCAACAATACGATTACGCTGTCTTTAAAATAAGCCGTTCCAGTTTTTGCAAAATAATATCCCCGATTGCTTTTAAGCCGGGCGTTTTCAGATATTAAAATTCCTTTTGTTGGGTATCGTGCAACCCGTGATTTCAAGTCATAATTCAGAATGCTTGTAAACAATTCCTGATCCCGGTGTTTCAAAACAATGTTTCCAATAAAATCTGCCTGTGATAATTCACCATCATATTTAAGACTGTCACCAAAAATTTGTAAACTATCTCCTTCTACAATCCGCACATGCCCCATTGCAGTCATTTTATTTCCATCTATGATTGCTGAATCACACAAAAGAAAGGTTGCTTTATGTCGTACCAATACATCATGCGATAAATATTGAATTTCCCTGCCACCAAATCGCTCAAATTGAAATACGTCTGCATGAATAACCTGGATCTTATTTGAACTGGTGTCAACTTGAGATTGCGCATGCAATGAAAAACATGTCAGGCATGATAACAGAAAACACCCGATAATTCTTAAGTAGGATAGACTCATGCGAATGCTTCATTTTTGAGCAGTAAGTCTGCAGCTTCTTCACCAACCAGGCTACCGATTGCTACACCCATTCCGCCTAGTCGAACAGCCACATAGATATTTTGAGATAGTTGTTTGATAATTGGCTTTTTTACTTCTCCTAAACCCAGTATTCCAGACCATTGTTCAACTACGTTCAATTTTTGACCGGGAAGAATGTACTGTCTTACTAAATCAATAAGATACATTTTAATTGTTTCATTAATTCCAAAAGCATCGGTGGATTCTGTTTTAAAATCCAAATTACGACCCCCTCCAATTAAGAGCTTTCCATCTAATTCGCGGAAATAGACATATCCGCAATTTATGTGAAAACACCCTCTGAATGGAATCATTTTTTCAGCTTCTATAAGCAAGACTGAATTTCTGGCCGGATTTACTTCCAGTTCCGGAAAAAATCGTTTTGCAAAACCATTAACGCAAAAAAGCAATTGTTTCGCATGAAATCGGAAGGTGTCTTCCAATTCGATTTCAACATCTTCTTCCCGGTTTTGCCATGACTTGATGCCAATTCCATGAATTAATTTGCCTCCTTTCGATCGAAATAGCTCCTGGAGGGTATGAATCATCCACATGGGATTGATGCAAGATTCATGTTCATTTGCAATCAGGGATGTAAATCGATTGAATCCCCAGGGTTCCAGGTCCTCGTTTTTAAACCGGTAATAGGATTTTAGTCCGGTTTGATGTTCAATTTCCTGATTTAAATAGTCTAATTCTTTTTGACCCACCTGGATCCGGCTCAATTCAGGATGGATTAATTCGTAACCTCCATAGGGTTTCAGATCCAGCGCAGTCGGTCCGGTCCGTTGGATGAGCTTTTGAATGCCTTGAAAACGCCTGTTAAATAGTTGGAATACCTGTTCAGCATTGGATTTACTTAAATCGTCCAAAAGTTCAGAAGGACTGCCAAAACAGGCAAAACCAGCATTTTTTGTACTTGCACCTAAAGGCAGGTAGTTTTGCTCAATAATTAAAACCCGCAAATGCGCTTGTTTTTCTAAAAGTGAAATCCCTGTACTCAAGCCAACAATACCACCACCAATGATAACGACATCAGTATTTTTAAAGTAAAACGAATTTTCCCAATAACTTAAATGAGGCATAGTCGCGGTTTGGAATTTGGCAAAATTAACAGGAAACAGGCAGTATTTTTTGTCTGCTAATGCCCAATTCTAGCTAATTTTCGGCCTAAATTCATCCAATGATTCAACGCATTCAAAGTATTTATATGTTTTTGGCAGCGATTTGTTTTGCTGCTTTGTGGTTTCCTTCCATGATTTTATTAAAAACAGAAAATCCGGGAGATGCCTATTTTTCAGACGCTATATTTTATGCCAATGAAAGTATGCTCATCATGATTGGTTCCGGTGTTTCGGCTCTAATGGCCCTGATTTCCATATTTCTTTACAAAGAACGAGGGATGCAAATCATTTTAGCAGCCGTTTCCAGTTTGATGCATATGCTATTTTGTATTGGCGCTTGTTTCTGGAGTGTTTTTAAATATCAGAAATTGGCTGAATTTATTCCTGCAAATGGAATGTATTTTAGTATGGCCGGCATCGTACTCGTCTGGTTGGCTGTAAGAGCCATCCGTCGGGATCAGGACCTGGTAAAATCTATGGATCGTCTGCGCTAACTATTCATCAAGCTATTTGTCTGGTCCCGCTGCTCTTATTGTATTTATTAAAAATCCTGTATTAGGCCGGGTTAAAACACGCATTGCTGCCACGGCTGGCGAGGTCCCAGCTTTACAAATCTACCAGCAGTTGCTTGAGATTACTCGGAAACAATGCGCGGACTATTTAGGTACAAAGTATTTATTCTACAGTGATTTTATCGAGCTGTTTGATGCCTGGGATCCCAATATTTTTATTAAAAAACTGCAAAGCGGAAACGATTTGGGTTTGCGCATGCATAATGCATTTAGTGAAGTATTTCAAAAGCATTCAAAAGTAATTATCATCGGCAGTGATTGTCCCTATCTGACAAGCCAACACATCGAACAAGCAAATTCAATATTGGATACTGCGGATTGTGTCATTGGTCCAGCTCTTGATGGCGGTTATTATTTACTTGGATTGAACAGCATACATGAACGTTTATTTCAAAATAAAAATTGGAGTAGTTCAACAGTACTGAAGGACAGTCTTGTCGATTTAAAACAACTTAATTTAAGCTATCAGTTGATGGAGTCATTAGAAGATGTTGATAGCCTGGAAGCATGGAACCGATACCAGAAAAGAAACTAAAAGAAGTAGTCTAGACGAAATGGCATAGAATGAATTTCAATGCTCAATTTTCAGTGTTCAATAAGGATCATTAAACAGAGTTTATTGAATTGGTCAATAATGGATAGACGTAGGCTAAGCCTACGTCTAGCATTTGGAATAAAATTTTATTTCGATGTATGATTTAGTTTGATCAACTTTCTATAAAGTATTATCACCAATTCCAATTTCTTCAGGTTTATGCTAATTATTTTTTATCATTCCAATCTAAACAACAAATTCTTGTTTTAATTCTGGAATCTCGATGGAATTAAATCCTTTAGTATGCAAATAGTTTTTATATGCTTGTTGTGTTTCATATTCACCATGTACCAAAAATAATTTTTTGCAAGTACTGTTTTGATTGCTTAGAAAATCACTCATTTCTTTTTGGTCTCCATGTGCAGAAAATGAATCCATGATTTCAATTTGTGCATTTACTTGTTTGACATCTCCTAATAACTTGATTTCAGTTGCGCCGCGTTGCAATTGTCCGCCGGGAGTATATGGAGCACAGTAGCCAACCAATAAAATGGTGTTGTTTGGATTTTCAATGTTGTTGTACACGTGATGCTGGATACGACCTGCATTTAACATGCCTGCAGCCGAAATAATAATGGCAGGTTCTTTACTGCTGTTTAGTTTTTTTGATTCGCGAACATCTACAATATAACTCAGTCGTTTAAATCCAAATGGATCCGGATCTTTTACAATGTAACGATGCAATTCATCGTCAAAACATTCTGAATGTGCTTTAAAGATATCGGTAGCATTTACCGCTAACGGACTGTCAACATAAACCGGTAGATTGCCTAAGCTGCCTTCATTAACCAGTTGATCTAAAATAAAAACCAGCTCTTGGGTTCTACCTAAACTAAATGCAGGAATGATTACTTTTCCACGACGTTGAAAACAAGTTTGATTTACAATTTCTAAAAAACGTGCTTTTTCTGCTGGTTTTTCTAAATGCAATTTATCCCCATAGGTAGATTCTGAAATAATGACATCCGCAGGCCACATATCCTGAGGATCCCGTAATATGGGTCGGTTGGGTCTTCCAATATCTCCGGTAAATGCAAGTCGCATCTCATCTCCTCCGGTATTGATTACCAGATTTACGCTGGCAGATCCTAAAATATGACCTGCATCTGTAAAAATAAGTTTTACACCTTTCACCAAGTCAATCCAGCGGTCGTAAGACACTGAAACAAAAAGTTTCATGGCTTGTGCAACATCGGCGGCATTGTAAATGGGTTTAACTTTTGTATACTTGAAATTTGGATTGCGTTGTTTTTTTCGTTCAAGATGTTTGTTGTCAAACTCGGCATCGCGTTCCTGAATATGTGCCGTATCCATCAACATGATAGAAGCGAGATCCCGTGTCGCATGCGTACAATATATGTTTCCCCGAAAACCATCTTTTACAAGTTTTGGAATACGGCCACAATGATCTATGTGCGCATGTGATAAAATCAATAAATCAATTTCTGCTGGTTGAAAAGGCCAGGTGGCATTGATTGTATCATCGTCTTCACGCCTTCCCTGAAACATTCCACAATCCAATAAGATTTTAAACCCATTGTCTAAGGTAAGTAAATGACAGGAGCCGGTAACTTCCCTGGATGCACCGCAAAATTTTAATTTCATATGCTTTGATTAATGGGCATTTGTTTAATAAACAAATTTATTTTTTGAATTAATTTAGTTTTTCCCTGAAAGGCAATCATTTTAAATACATCCGGTCCGGTTGGTATTCCGGTCATGCATACCCGCAATAATGGAAATAATTCTCCGGCTTTGATCTGTTGGTTTTTAATAAATTCCTTCAATTCAGATTCAATCGGTTCAGCTTGCCAATTGATTTGATTTTCTAAAAAGCCAATTACCTTGATAAGTATACTTGAAGATTCCGGTTTTAGTTTGCTTTGTATAAATTGTGAATCATACACAAGTTGTTCTTTGAAAAATGGATGGGATTGTTCATAAAAATCTTTAAAAAAATGGATCCTGTCTTTGTACAATTTACAAATTGTATTCGCTTCGTCAATTGATATTGATTGCCCCTGCATTTTATAATCATGAAGAATTCGATGGACACATGCTTCATCACTTATTCGATGCATGTATTGTTGATTAAACCATTTGCCTTTTTCAAAATCAAAACGCGCCCCGGATTTTACAATCTTATCAATTGAAAATGCTTGAATCATTTCGTCAAGCGTAAAAATTTCTTTATCCGTTCCATCATTCCAACCTAGAAAGGCTAAAAAATTGAGTAAAGCATCTGGTTCGAATCCATATTCACGAAACCCTTGATAGGTTTCGCCTTCAGCTGTTTTCCAATCGATGGGAAATACCGGAAAACCAAATTGAGCACCATCCCGTTTCGAAAGTTTGCCATTACCCGTTGGTTTTAAAATCAATGGCAGATGCGCAAATTCAGGCATCCGGTCGGTCCATCCAAATGACTGATACAACAACACGTGATGTGCTGTTGAAGACAACCATTCTTCACCTCGAATTACGTGTGTGATTTGCATTAAATAATCGTCTACTACATTGGCCATATGATAGGTTGGCATGCCGTCTGATTTTATAAGCACCTTATCATCCAGATCCACCGTATGAAATCTTACGGAACCCCTCACCAGATCCTGAATCAGTACATCTTCATTGGCTGGTACTTTTAAACGGATGACATATGGAGTATTGTTTGCCAGTTCCTGTTTACAATCTTCCTCTGATAGCGTTAATGAATTTCGCATTTTAGAGCGGGTATTAAAATCATATTTTTGATTTCCCCCGTTGGATGCTCTGAGTTCATTTAATTCGGTTTCTGTATCAAATGCAAAGTAGGCTTTCCCTGAGGCAATGAGCTGTTGTGCATGTTTCCAATAAAGCTCCTTACGCTCTGATTGGCGGTATGGCCCAAATTCACCTCCAAAACCCGGACCTTCATCCGGAATCAAGCCTACCCATTTAAGGCATTCGATGATATAGGATTCGGCTCCTTCAACATATCTCCCTTGATCGGTGTCTTCAACCCGTAGAATAAATGTCCCGCCCTGTTGTTTTGCAAACAAATAATTGTACAAAGCGGTTCGGATTCCGCCAATATGAAGCGGTCCGGTTGGACTGGGAGCAAATCGTAATCGGACAGGTCTAGGCATATTGGTTGAATGTGTTTTGCAAATATCCAAAGTCCTTTTCAAAATAAGACCTAAAATCAGGGGATTTAGATTATAAGGTATTGTTAATCACTAAAATATTCCTAAAAAGCCGAAATCCAAAAGCCATCTTTACACGTAGATTCTTATATCTCCATGTATCTGAGTTTTACACCTCGATTTTTGCAGAGCATGTTTTCAGAGCTTCTGTGGCGGGTTGAAAGCCAAAGGCCCGAGCTATTCCTTACATTTGATGATGGTCCGATCCCTGATGTAACTCCCTGGGTACTTGATCGATTGGAAGAATTTGATGCCAAAGCCAGCTTTTTTTGTGTCGGACAAAACATCGAACGGTTTCCAGGAATATTTAATCAGATCATAGAGCAAGGCCACACCATAGGTAACCATACCTTCAACCATTTATCAGGTTGGTGTACCGACAATCCTACGTATTTTCATAATGTACAGAAAGGAGCCAAAATCAGTGGATCGAATTTATTTCGTCCGCCTTATGGGCGATTGCGACCTTCTCAAACCAGATTTTTAAAACGGCATTATCAAATAGTAATGTGGGATGTATTGAGTGGAGACTTTGATCCCAATCTAAGTGCAGATGCCTGTTTTAGTAATGTTATTAAAAATACACAACCAGGATCCATCATTGTATTTCATGACTCATTGAAGTCAGCGAAAAAATTGTACGAAGTCTTGCCCAGAATTTTAGAATACTACAGTTTGTTGGGCTATCAATTTAAAGCTTTGAATCCTCAAGGAGTGCACAGCTATTCAGACAAAGAGCATTATTCTTTTGCCTGAGTTTCATAAATCCGGATATAGTCAATTTCAAACACAGCTGGAAACAATTTTGATTTTAATAATTTCCCATGCTTATTGGAATCAATCCCCAAACCTGCAATGATGCGCGCTTTTGTTTTAGGAAAATGTTCCACTTGATTGTAAATCCCTGGTTTTAATTTGTAGGATTTAATCCTTCGATTCGATGAACTGGATTCATATCCAGCAAGCGTCCGTACCAATTTATTATTGACATACCATCTGATAAAAAACGGATCCCATTCAATGGCAAATACATTAAACCCTTCATGCAATGCCGGACTTAAATGCCATTTCGGATCCTGACAATTGTTGTGTGCTTCATAACAATGATGGTAGTTGGTTTGAAATTGTCTCATATACCGTCCATTAATTTCAAACACATCAATTTCTTCCAATACGCCTTCTCCAAGAGTCCAAAACGCAGGCCACATCCCGTATCCGGAGGGCAATTTGCAACGAATTTCAAATCGGCCGTATAAAAATCCTTGTTTTGAAAATAAATTTCCGGAAGTGTAAGGATACTCTTTTCCATACCAACTGGACTTCTGTTTTTTTCCAATAATTTTTAAAGTACCATTTGAAATCACCAGGTTGCTGTCCATTAATACCAAATCACCTCCCAGGGTCCGGCAGGCAGGGCAGGTATCCAATCCGGAGGCAGTGTACGGATAATAACTAAACCATTTACTGACATCCAGTTGATTTCCATCAAACTCATCATGCCAAACGAGTTTCCAGGATTTGGGTGTATCCAGTCTATTGGATTCGTTGGTAATTTCAAATACTGCTTTTACCTGAGCTGACAATTCGAATTGTACCAACAGGCAAAAAACAAAAACTATATTTTTCAAACTCAACTTATTTTGACAACAAGTAAATACTTGGTGAATCATAATATTTTACCAGATCTTGAAGATTCCATTTCTTAATTAAACGGGATTCAATGACTTGATCCGGACCGGTTAAATTGGATGCAATGCAAAGTTTCATATCCGATGGAATGTGCGTCAGAATCAATTCAAGAATTTGTTTGTTGCGATAAGGAGTCTCCATAAAAATATGCGTTGCATGGGATTTACGGATTTCATTCAAAATCCAAATCAATTTGTGTCTTAATTCTTCTTTTTTAGCTGGCAGGTAGCCATGAAAATGAAATTCTTGTCCGTTAAATCCACTGGCCATCAAAGCCATTAATATGGAATTGGGTCCCGGATAAGGAAAAACTGGAATTCCATTCTGATGGGCTTTTGAAACCAAAAGAAATCCAGGATCGGCGATACAGGGCATGCCAGCTTCTGAAACCATCCCCAAAGGTGTCCCGTTTTTAAGCAAATTCAGCATGTCTTGATAAAACAAGGATTCGTCTTTTGGAGGAATTTCAAAAATCTCGATGAGATTGATGGGCGTTGGGTGCTCAATTAATTTAAGATAGGCTCTGGCAGTCTTAGCCCGCTCAACCACAAAATGTCGTAAAGATCTGGCTGCTTCCAGGGAGGATTCACTCAAAGAATTTAAATTTCCTCCGGCAATGGGAACCGGAATTAAATGCAAACCTACTACTGACATAAAAGCTAAGGTAAAGGAAGAAAACCCATCTTACAGAAAAGCACAAGCTTCTTCGGAAGAAACCGCAATTTTTAAGTGCCAGCCCTCATATTTTCCCCGAAAACCCAATTCATTTACCGTAACTTCGCCTTCCTTTTTAGAATAAAATGAATACGTATACCATTAAGTTACAGCAGTTTGAAGGTCCCTTTGACCTGCTTTTATTTTTTATCGAACGAGATGAACTTGATATTTACGATATACCCATTGCTAAAATCACCGAAGATTTTTTAGCCTACGTCCGGCACATTGAGTCCCTGAATTTAGATTTGGCCAGTGAGTTTATTTTGGTTGCAGCAACTTTAATTCGGATTAAAGCAAAAATGCTCCTTCCCCGTAAAGAGCTGGATGAAAACAACCAGGAAATTGACCCAAGAAAAGAATTGGTCCAAAGACTTTTGGAATATAAATCGGTCCGTGAAGTGATTGATGAAATGAGCAAGATGGAGGACGATCGTTATTTCCGAGTTCCGCGTGGAAATATGAAAAAGGAATTTGAAAGTCTTGCAAGCAAAGCTTTAGTTGATGCGGAATGGGAGACGCTGAATCTTTTTAACCTGATGAAAGTATTTCAAAAGGTCATGCAGCGCTTTGAAGAAGGTCCAAAAACAGTAGTACATAAAATCTATAATTACAAATTTGAAATTGTAGACGAACAAGAAAAAGTCATTCACAAAATCCATCTCAGTGGAAAAGTAAATTTTGAAAACCTGTTTGAGGAATGTGAAAACCGCATCCATGCCATCATCGTTTTTTTAGGCATCCTCGAGTTGGTCAATCTTCAACGCATTCACATTTTAAAAGGCGAAACCATTAATCAATTTTGGTTGATGGAAAAACCAGAAGAAGAAGAAGGACTGGAAGAAGAATAGGGTGGTTAGTTGATAGGTGATCGTTGTTAGTTGATAGTAGGAGCTGTTTTTTTTTACCTTTTTAGTTTTTTGCCTTCTTAGCTTTCTTGCGTCTCTGCGTCTTTGCGTGAAATCAATTAGTTGATAGGAGGAACATGTGTATTTCTGTGGATCTCTGTTAGAAATCAATTAGTCATTGCTCATTGAGCATTGAATATTGAGCATTAGATTTTCCTTCGAAGCATGATTTTTAATGTTCAACGCTCAATGTTCAATTATCAACGCTCAATTTATTTAAAGAAACGGTCAGATTTAGTAATGATTCCACTAGTCATTGAGCATTGAATATTGAGTATTAGATTTTCCTTCGAAGCATGATTTTTAATGTTCAACGCTCAATGTTCAATTATCAATGCTCAATTATATATTTATAACCAACATAGGAATTATTCATTGACCTATATAGTTATTTTGGACGATGCAATCTGCTAGTAAATGAATGTCCAATCCACCCCTAATAATTCGTAATTAATTATTTCTCCCTTGAGTACATGAAATTTCCACTATGCTAAATAGATCTTAATTGATTATATTTACTTCAAATTCACTGCAAATGATCCGCTTATTCATCACGCTTTTCCTTTTGGCTTATTTGCAGCCTGTCCATTCACAATTGCCCAATGGATCGGTGGCGCCGGATTTTGATGTAGAAGATGTTAATGGCAATATCTACAGTTTGTATGCCATGATGGGCAATAATAAATCGGCTTGTGTTGGGTTTGAAGCGACCTGGTGTGGTTTCTGCTGGCATTTTCATGAGAGCCATGTCCTGGATCAGGTCGTCAATAATTTAGGAGCAAGCACCACCGCAATCATGTTGGAAGCAGATTGGAAAACCAATACCGAATGTTTATTTGGTCCAGCCGGATGCAATGATTATACTTGGGGAGATTGGGTTACCGGAATGCCTTATCGAATTGCTAATTTATCTGCTACCAATGGTCCTACTGTTGCCAGTGAATATTATCATAGTTATTATCCATTGCTCTATGTTATTTCACCTGATAAACGTACTTGGGAAATCATTGAGCGGACCTATTCCAATTATTTCAATTGGATCACCAAGAGTTTTGCAATGAATGCTACTCCGGTAATTACACATTCTACCTGTGGAGATAATGGGAAAATAAATTTAAATGTGACCGGTGGACATGGATCGATTACTTATAAATGGACGAACGGTGCTAAAACTAAAGATCTGAATAATTTGCCGGGTGGAACGTATTCAGTTACACTGACTGATGGAAATGGCTATTTTAAAAGCTTTGGACCTTACACCATTGAAGGTCCCTCAAAAAGAGTCGATGTAGTTGGATTGGATCTCAATCATGTCAAGTGTTATAATGAAGCAAGTGGAAGTATTACCGTTCAAATGGATTATGGTAATCCACCCTACCAATATAAATGGTCCAACAATACATCGCAGGCAGCCAATCTGAATTTAAAAGTCGGTACTTATAGTTTAACAGTAACCGATGTAAAAAATTGTAGCATGGTTCGTAATTATACGCTTACACAACCTACAGATTTAACTGCAACAGCTACATCTCAACGAGACAACTGCGATCAACAAGATGGTAAAATATCAGTAAAAGCATTTGGCGGATATCCGCCATACACCTTCGATATTGGTGATGGCAGTCAATCAAAATCCGAATTTACCAATCTCGTTGGGGGTAAAGCATATTTTGTTACCGTAACAGATGCAAATGCTTGCACCGAAATTATTAAGCAAGATGTTGATATTACCCATAAACCAAAAGCTGAAGCAGGTTTAAACGATAGCTGGGATTGTATTAAAAAATTTGTAAACTTAAACGGAACCAATTCCGAACAGGCAGCCTGGTTTAATTATTTGTGGAGTAGCCCTACCGGAACCATCCTGGATGGTGCAGAAACACTTACACCAAAAGTGGCAAATCCCGGAATGTATTTCTTAAAAATTACCAATACAAATAATGCTTGCAGTGCAATTGATTCAATGCAACTTATAGATGCACGTATTTTTCCTCACATACAAGTAGCAGGAGATACCAGCTTGAATTGTGCATTTTTTGAAACCACTATTCAAGGTGAAAGTCGGAACCAGGCAATAAAATATTATTGGTCAAAAGTAGAAGACAGTACTTTTTATGCAATACATAAACAGCTTTTCCTCACACAACCCGGACAATATGTTTTTCACGTATACGATACGATCAATCAATGCATTTCACTGGATACAGTCCGCTTACTTGAAAATAAAATAAAACCACTTGCAGCAGTGGATGATTCTTCTTATTTAAGTTGTTTGGATACCATCATATCATTAAACGCAATCACTTCTTCGAATGGATCTGAGTTTGAATATTATTGGTCAACTTTAGATGGTCACTTGGTTGATGGAATCAATACACTAAACCCTACAGTGGATCTACCAGGAAATTATATTCTGGAAGTAAAAAACAAACTGAATTATTGTGTAGCTTCAGATACTGGAATCGTTCATCAACGCAACATTCCTCAAGCGACATTTGATCAAGCGATTCAAGCTAAAGACGTATTGTTTACCGATCAATCCATTGGATTTCCAACTACCTGGAATTGGTCTTTTGGAGATAGTGCATTCAGCGCCGAAAGACAACCGCTGCATACCTTTCCATCAGAAGGAGCATATGAAGTCTGCTTAACAGTGCATAACGATTGTGGTTCAGACAGCATTTGCAAAAACTTGTTGATTGGCATCGCTTCAAGTCTTTCAGTAGTGCATGTTGAACTAAAACCAGTCAGTTGTTTTGGTGGAAAAGATGGATCCATCCAACTGACCATACAAGGGGGAATTCCACCCTATACATATCTATGGAGCAATCAACAAGCGAGTAAAGACCTGATAGACATTCCTACTGGAGATTATCGGGTAGAAATTTCCGATCAGCAAGGAACTAAAATTTTTCAAAATTACACGGTGAACCAGGCGAGCCAAATTAATTTAATTAAAGCTGACATCAATCCATGTAGTTCCGGTGCTATTAACGGTGCAATTTCTTTGCAACTGGAAGGGGGGAATCCACCTTATCAGTATCATTGGTCAAATGGTTTAGCGACCAATCCAATTGTGGATTTGGCCCCAGGAAATTATTTCTGTACCCTTACAGATGTTACAAACTGTCAAAAGGAATTTGGTCCGTTTCATGTTAAAGAACTTACAGCAACAACTAATAGTAGTTTTATAAATCGATTTGAATTAATTCCAAATCCGGTAAATCAACAGGGTCTTATTTTAGTACAATTAAACGAACGTAGACCGTATAGCATTCGCATTGTAAATGTATATGGACAAACAATATATTCAATTCAATCCGATCAGCTCAATTTAAAGTTACCGTTTGATTTTTCAGCATTTCCTAAAACACTTTATTTTGTTGTTCTGAATTCGGATTCATTGAGTCGAACTTTGCGTTGGATGGTCCAAGAGTAAGCTTAGTTTTTAAATTTAAAATTGTATTTTTATTTAACTGAATAAATAAGTAATATGAAACAAATGAAGCGCATCAACAATTTTTGGATAGGCTTGGTTATCCTGATCAGTTTTCTTTTTAGCCAGTCATTTTCTTGTGAGAAAACCGAACACAAGAGCTTATTTGTGATAATAGAAGGCAAATTTAAAGCTGGGGAGGCTGCTTCCGTCGAAGTAAACGGGCAGGATTTTGGTTATGCTACTGAAACAGATCCTCTGATTGCAAAATTGGAACCAGGAGATTATACGATTAAAGCTACTACTCAAGTAGTCCCGGGAACATTTGTTGCAAGTTTTACCAAAAAAAATACCAATGACTATATTTTTAATGTACTATGCGATCCGGCCGAAGTAACCATCAAAGCGCATGCAGACTTTGCATTTCTGGATCAAACATCTTTGATTGAACCTACACATTTTCCTGGGGTTGAATTTTTACCCGGGACTCCTGTAACTGTGAAGGATGTTAAACCATTGGGTAAAACCACCTACAGTTTTTATGATAACAAAGGTCGTTTGCGTTATTCTGTTGTAAAATCTTTAATTTATAGAGAAAAATGGAGTTTAGATATTCCTTATACTCCATAAGCAGGGCAATTCTATATTTTAGATAATAAACCTTCTAGTAATTTTTGTCGTTTTGCATCCAGTTTTATTTTGAATGCAACGCCAGATTCTAAAGAAATTGTTTTTTGTTTGAGTTGATTCAGGATACGCCTTTTTTCTGAGACTGCAACAGATTCAAATACACGTCGCATTAATGGCAGATAGGAATTAAAATGCAATTCATCCAAAGATTGAATCCAATCATCAAGACATTCTAATATTTCAGGATGCATTAAATAAAAGACAGTCTGATTGTGTAAAAATCCTTCAAACCACAATGCAGATTTTGGAATGTCAGAAGATTGTGAAAACTGAAATTTCATGAAATCTATAAATTTATCCCACGGAATTTCTTGTCTTTCCAACATTATATACCATAGTTTGCCTTGCAATCGGGGATGAGTTAAGGCATCGTGAACCATAATCAACCGTTGTTCTTTCCACAGATCTGCATATTCATGTTGCTTGAATTTATCAAAAAACAATTGGATTACCGGAATGACTTCCAACATTTTCAAGCTGCGTTCATCGTCAATAAATTTTACTGCATCGGGTAAATTAATCAACAGTTTCGGCAACAATTTGTCGAGTACATTTTTAATAAACAAGGTATCCATTTTGTGAATGGAACCATACTCTAATCCTGAAAGCAAAGGACGAATCAAACTGCTTAATTGCAACACATCGGTATGGCTGATAATTATCGATTCGATCTTATGGGATAGCAGCGGAAGTATTTCCGGAAAATCTGCTTTGAGTGCATGAACCAGATAATCTGCTAATCGAAACCAGGGAATATTTTTTTCAAGTTCAATTCCAATAAATTTTCTAGCGGCTTCTTTGAGTGTGTTTCCATATAAGGCAATTCGCACTAAGGTAATTTCCATATCAGCCTTCCATTCAAACTGCCAATGTTCATGAAAATTTCCCAAGGCCTGTGTTTCAAGTGCTTTTTCATGAGCCCAATTCAAATGAAACAGTTGTGTATAATTTAAAAATCTGGAAATCTCAAGATGCTTTTCTTTTCTTAGATCCAATTCTAAAATCTGTGGCCCATCATCCACCCAAAAACGATTTAATCGAAGTCGTTTAAGCAAACTCTTAAAAATGCGTATAAACGGCAAGGATTCATCCCCTAAATCAACAGATCCCTGAATACTTCCACAAAGTAATTTTTCTCTTAGCAATTCTAAAGATTCAGAATTCCCAATATTAAAAACAGTGAGGCAGCTTTCCAATAATTCATCAATACCGGGAAATGGAATCTCTCGCATCAATGCCAACATATTCGCCAATCGTTCTGCTTCGATTGCTGAAGCCGGACTCATTTCAGCTCCTTCATTTCGCATTTGATGCATTGCATGAACCAGAAAATTTGAAGCAGCCATTTTTGGATTTTTAAAAAGTGCTTCATGCCATATCGGTGAAACAATTCCTGCACTGTATCCATTGTTGAGACTCATGTTTTTATAGGACCAGGGTATGATACAACAAGCAATCTGATGTGATTGTAATTGTTTTAGTTCATCATTGGTTTGTTTTTCAATAAATTCCTGTGTCAGGACTGGACCATGCCATGCACCGCACACGACCGCAATGCGTTTGTATTTTTTCTTCAACAATTTTCGAAGACACTGACGCATGTATTGTTCACGAACCAGTGTTTCCTCATCATCCAATCCAATGCTCTGATGTCTTAATTCAGCCATAAAGTCCTGAATCAGATCAAAGAGTTTTTCATGATCGGTCCATTGCTCAAAATGGGTTTCCCACCAACGTTCACTATCAGTATAACCGGCTTGTTTTGCAAGAAATGCTATGGGATCCCGTGTTATTCTTTTTTGGTATTTAGTTAAATCAGCCTCGGGATCATTTTTAAAATTTGAGGAAACTAAGGATACTCCAGCAGGTAAATCGATTGGAACACAAGGAATCTGTTGGCGCGTTGCAAATTGTATAGCCTGGTATTCGGGTGAAAACGATGCCAGTGGAAGATAAATCGATTGATCGGGATGATTCGTATTATAATATAAAAATGCAATGGGTGCTTTGACTGCAGGGAGCTGGATTTGTGAAATAAGGGGACTCGATTCTGCAGGCAATTCAATTGCCAGTACATCGGGTTGATATTGTTTTAATGCTTCAAGCAATCGGCGGGAAGATCCTGCGCCATGATGTCTGATGCCAAATAGTTTAATTGAAGACAAGGTTACTGGATTGCAATTTATTTGTCTTTGAAATAGGTATGTAATACTTCATACCAATCTTTAAACTCTGTTCGTTTTTTTATAACTGTTTCTGTGTATTCCTGTAAAATTGTTTTTTCATCATCATCCTGACGGGTGATGGATTGAAAAAGACCAGGGACAATATCTGAAGGCCCAAAAGATTTATCAGAGAAATAATGATGATGAATCCGGGCATGATGTAAAATAGAAATAGCTTCAGCAGGACTTAATCCTGCTTGAGAAGCTTTGATCTTTTGCTTTTTATCGATGCTGTGTCCTTCCCGAAGTTCCCTGAAAATAAGTACCAGTTTCTTAGTCAATGAATCTTTAAGTTGTTCCATTGGAATATTCATTTGTTGTCCGAGTTGTTGCACGCGATCATGGACAATACGAACTTCATCTTCAATGGAATCGGGTAAAGGCATTACCAGGGTATTAAAACGACGTTGCAAAGCAGACGATAAAGGATAAATTCCTTTATCCCGATCATTTGCGGTAGCAATTACATTGAAACCTTGTATCGCCTGAACCTCTTCGTTCAATTCTGCAATGGGAATTATTTTTTCAGATAAGATAGTGATCAGGGCATCTTGAATTTCTGTTGGAATTCGCGTGAGCTCTTCGATACGTACTAATTTACCATTCAACATTGCTTTCATTACTGGTCCTGCAACGAGGGCTTGTTTACTGGGCCCATGCGCAATCAAGTGAGCATAATTCCAACCATACCGTAAGCTATCCTCTCCAGTTCCTGAGGTCCCTTGTACAAGCAAAGTTGAGTCATTGGAAATCGCAGCTGCAAGATGTTCAGACAACCAAGATTTTGCGGTCCCTGGAATCCCGATCAATAATAAAGCTCTGTCAGATAATAGAGATGCAATTGCAATCTCAACTATTTTTTTATCTCCTATGTATTTAGGGGTAATTACAGTCCCATCTTCAAGACGGGTTCCCAGGATATAATTCAATACAGCCCAGGGAGATAATTGCCAACTAGCTGGCTTATCTTTTTTATCAAATTTTTTGAGAGCCTCCAATTCATGAGCAAAAGCTTGCTCTGCATGTGGGCGTATAATTTGTTCCATCGTTTTAATTAAATACCTACAATCTGTTCCAATCTTTATTATTGAGGCGAAAATTTCAAATCAAAATCAATGCGCTCAATTAAAATTTTCTTGATTTTAAATCATAGAGTCATTTTGCATCTGGGCAAACCATTTTATCATCAAATCATTTTTCTTACGCAGCCTCCTTTCCTCTGCGCGAAACCAAGGCATGCACCATGAAACAAATTTACAAACTTTTGGTTCGTCCACCATCAACGGGTACGTTGATCCCGGTTATGTAAGCTGCAAGCGGGCTTGCTAAAAATGCAACTGCATTTGCAATTTCTTCCGGTTCTGCAAATCGCTTCATTGGGATGGCAGCTACAAGTTGTTGTTCAATTTCTTGTTGTGATTTCTGATGAAGTAACTGTTCTTTTTCAATGATGCTTTCCAATCGTTCGGTGCGAGTCGCTCCCGGTAAAATATTATTTACTGTAATGTTGAATGCTGCCAATTCGTTTGCAAGGGTTTTTGCCCAATTGGCTACTGCCCCACGAATCGTATTTGAAACACCTAAATTGTCAATGGGTTGTTTTACAGAAGTGGAGATAATATTTATAATACGCCCATATGCTGCTTCTTTCATGCCGGGAATCAATTGCGAAGTAATCAATTGATTTGCGATTAGATGTTGTTTAAATGCAGATTCAAAGGCCTCAGCAGTTGCAGTATGTGCTGGACCCGCTGGTGGGCCACCGGTATTATTTATTAGGATGTGTATTGGAAAATTTAATACCACATGGTGTATTTTTTTTTCAAGATCCTGTGGATCTTCCATATTTGCTACGACTACATGATGGTTTTGATTATGTGACCTTGGAAGTTGGTGCAACAACTCTTCAAGTAAAACGGCATTTCTGGAAAGAATACAAACCGAAGCTCCTGCCTGAGCCAATCGAATGGCACAAGCTTTTCCAATACCTTTACTGGCGCCACACACTAATGCATTTCTATTTTGTAAATTGATGGGTATCATTATCTAATTAAACTTAGGGATCCGGTTAATTTCGAATTTCTAATCCGATCACAATCCTGGTATTTGAATTCAGCCAAATAAATATATGTGTCCATCGGAATGTCTTCATTAGGTGTCCAGGCTCCGTTTAAATCGGACGTTTCAAATAATTTTTGTCCCCAACGATTGTAAATAAGTAATTTCATTTCAATCACACGATTGGCTTCATGCTTCACAATGGAGGGTCTGAATTTTCGATTGGTTTCTTCTCCATAGGGTGCTAGCACATTTGGAAATTTAATAAACGATTTAATTTCTTTCGTTAAAGCCCGCACGTGAAACGTATCACTTAATTCTTTGCAAATTGTTTTCGCTTTAACAATATAATCACCCGTGTCTCGTACCATGATTTGTTGGGTATTTAATCCGTTGTTCCAGCTAAAATCAAAACAATTACCATTGCAAACTGCATCCAGTTCGATGGTGTCACCAATACACACATTATCAGGCCCTAAAATTTTAATATTAATATTTGGTTCAGTCCGAATGATAACCGTATCACGTAGAATCGTTTTACAGTTATCCTGAAGTTGCACTTCAACCGTGAGAGGTCCGGTTTCTGGCACTTGAATTTCTGCCAGGTTTTCACCGGTACTCCAGCTGATGATCCCTTGATCATAAGGAGCCGGGATGCGGATTTTTTTAATTTCACCGGGGCATAAGAAAATTTCTTTGGGAAGTAAATCTACAAGTTGTGGTGGAGTAATTTCAATCATTTCAAAATCATCTACAAAATAATAGATGGCTACTCCTCCTGGATTGCTAGGTGGATTTGTTCCAATAAAACTGGTATCACCTTTTGATAAAGCTCGGAATCTTCCAACTATAAAATGATCTTCTCCACCGCATGCTGTATAATTGAAACTAAAAAGTTTATAATCTGGTCCTTTTATAAAATCCTGATCTGGAGATTCGTAAGTCGGTTTTAATTGTTTAAGAGGTTCTGCTTGTTTATATACAGCAGGACCGGTTTGAATAAAGACTCCCAATTCATCAATTGCATAAACCGGATTTTGGGTACCGGGCCTGGCCCAAAAACTAAATTGATAAATTGCACCTGCCCTTAATGGATTGGTAAAATGATTGGTCAGGTATTCATGTTTGGCAAATCCTACAAAAAACCCACCGTGCTTTTTGCCCATGTGGGGAGCTATTGAATAAAAATCCGGTGAACCAAATGTAGCTGCAGTCCAATCAATTGGATTGTTTGCACCATAGCCGATTCCCAATTCTTTAAAGCCACGTGCATCGCACTGATCGCATTGTTCGAATCCTGGATTGGGAATTAAATTTTGTGCAGTAATCAGATTCCATTGGATCAATAAAAAACATAGCGAACAAAGTATGCTGCTTTTTAAAGAGCAATGGTAATTATTTTCATATTGAAACAAGTCCATTTTAAGGATTTGAATTACTTTTAAAAAAACCATTTGGGCTGTTTAGATTTGCGAATATACGGAATTCATAGAATGCTAATTTCAATAGGACTAGAATTCATTGAGAATCTATTAGTTTTATAAAGTTTTTAAAAGATGGAAATTCTCGGATTGGTATTAATTGCATTTTTTGCATCCATTTTGACTTTTTACAGTGGATTTGGCCTTGGTACACTCTTGTTACCGGTCTTCAGTCTGATGGTTCCAATTGATCTGGCCATATTAATGACAGCCCTTGTCCATTTTCTAAATTCAATTTTCAAGTTTATTTTGACCCGAAAGGCTTTGCACTGGCCAAGCTTAGCAATTTTTGGAATTGTTTCCTTGATTTTTGCAATTCTGGGTGCTTATTGCCTGCAGTATTTTGTGGTACTTGAATGGATGTATTCTTACACGATTGTCGGGTATGCAGCAAGCACCAATGTATTAAAAATTATTATTGGGAGTTTATTGGTATTGTTTACTGGTATCGAATATTTCGATGTTATAAAAATAAAATCGAATCATCCAATCTATTTAATAATAGGCGGCATATTAAGTGGATTTTTTGGTGGACTTTCAGGACATCAGGGTGCTTTGCGATCTGCTTTTTTGCGCAGTTTGCCTCTGACAAAAGAACAATTCATAGCAACTGGAATTGCATGTGCTTTGATGGTAGATACAGCTCGCTTATTGGTTTATACAAAAATGGATCAACACGCATTCATGAATATTAATTTGCAGTTGGTATTGCCGGCAATTGCAGCAGCCTGGGCCGGAGCCTGGATTGGAAACAAATATTTAAAAAAAATAACCCAGGAACAGATCCAAAAAATTGTTTGTATCTGTCTGATTTTATTTGGCGTATTAATCGGAATGGGATTGATATGAGTGGATCAGCAGTTAGGAATTAGTAGTCAGGGGATTCAGTAGTCAGGAATTAGTAGTCAGGATTCAGTAAGAAGAAATACAAAAGTTCCAAATGCTGTGAGTAGGCTTGGTCTGCGTCCATTACAACAATCCTTAATGAAATGACTATACTATACGATGACCCTTTATTGAAAATTGATAATTGAACATTGAGAGTTGAACGTTTAAAATCTTGCTCCGAAGCAAAATCTAATGCTCAATATTCAATGCTCAATGAGCAATGAATAATTAAATCCTCGCAAAGGCGCAAAGAAATACAAAAGCTCCTTCTATCAACTTTCAACTAACAACTAACAACCATCACCTATCAACTATTTTTTTTTGCAAAAAAAAATCCCGAAGCAATTTGCCCCGGGATTATCTTACCTAGTACGTTTTAGTTTATTCAGATACCACCTCAAAATTAATTTTGGTATGGACATCTTTATGAAAATCGATTGTCGCAGTATAAGTACCTAAAGTCTTGATTTCATCATCCAGATGAATTTTCTTGCGTTGAATATCAAGATTAAATTGGTCTTTCAAAGCTTGTGCTAATTGCACATTGGTAACACTACCAAAGATTTTATCTGAGGCTCCTGTTTTCGCACCGATTTTTAAAACAATGCCGTTTAATTGCTCGGCCATTGCTTTGTATTCATTTACTTTTTTGTTTTCACGGGCATCCTCTTGTTTTCTTAATTCGGCCAGTTTTCGCATATTGGAATCATTTGCCAATAATGCAATACCATTAGGAATTAAAAAATTTCGTCCGAAACCCGGTTTTACTTTTATAACCTGGTGCTTATCACCAAGTTTATCCATATCTTTTAATAAAATAATTTCCATAGCGATAGATTTAGTTTATTTTAAAAGATCGGTTACAAATGGTAAAATAGCTAAATGCCTGGCGCGTTTAATTGCAGTTGCAACCCGTCTTTGATATTTTAGAGAGTTACCAGTTAAGCGACGAGGTAATAATTTACCTTGTTCGTTAACAAATTGAATTAGAAAACTGTCATCTTTATAATCGATGTGTTTTAATCCAAATTTTTTAAAACGGCAGTATTTGGTTTTCTTCTGTCCTATATTAGGATTACTCAGGAACTTTATTTCATCTTGCGTTGCCATGTTTTAGTTTTTATTCTTCTTCAACAATAATTTCTTCCTTAATGATAGGTGCAGGAACCGGGATTGGAGCTGGGGCTGATGTTGGACGAACATATGCTTCAGAACTAGATCCGTCAGCAGATTTGTCTTTCTTTACCCGTTTTCCAATTTTACCATTTCTTTTGTCTTCATTGTACTTGACTCCATATTTGTCAAGCTTGACGGTTAAATAACGCATGATACGTTCATCGCGTTTTAATGCTAATTCCATTTTTCCATTGAATGGTGGATTATCCATTACATATTCAATGCAAAAGTATACTCCGGTGGAGCGATTGTTGATGGGATAGGCCAAAGCCTTTAATCCCATTTCATCTACATGAACGATACTTCCACTTTCGTTTCCGATCATTTCCTTGTAGGTTTGAACTGTCGATTTAACTTCATCGCCCGACAGTACTGGGTCAACGATAAAGCTTACTTCATAATGAGGCATCTTGCTCTAATAATTAGTTTAAAAAGGGTCGCAAAGTTAAGTATTTATCATAAAATCAGTCATTTTTTTCTGATTTTAATAAATTTATACTGGATTGCAGCAGGGAAAGGTAGCTTTGAATAGTCTCCAGGCTTGTCCGGAAACTTAAAATCGCAATACGAATCCAAAATTCACCAACGATGCTGGTAGACGAAACAAATACCCGTCCATCTTCCAATACCAAATCCACCAGACGTTTATTGAATGCGTTAATATCTTGATTTTCAGGTCTATATCTATATATACAGACCGAAGTTTCCGGATAGGGTCCTCTTTCAAAACCCATTTTGCCGATTTCTTCATAGAAATACCTGCACAACAGTATTTTTTCTTCAAGACAAGCCCGAAAAGCATCCAGTCCATAAAGTTTCAATGGAATCCACAATCTCAATCCTCGGAAATGTTTGGTCAGTTCCGGCGATAAATCTGCTGGACTCCATTCCTCCTGTGAACTCAAGGTATCTTGCATATAGGCCGCTTTGTAGTAATGGGCCTTATATTGTGAAACGAGGTCTTTAATTAATACTACACCCAGTCCATAAGGTAAAAACAATCCTTTATGGGGATCTACCACTACGCTATCAGAAAGTGCAATGCCCTTAAAATGGTCTTTTAATTGACTTCCATCCGGGTTTTCCAATTTGCATAAACTAAAAAACCCTCCGTATGCGGCATCGACATGAAACCAGATCCGGTGTTCAGCACAAATGGCTGCCATCGCCTCTAAAGGGTCAATAGCACCGGTGTCAGTCGTGCCGGCACTCCCTACAGCCAGAAAAGGAACCAGACCTTTTTGGATGTCATCCCGCACGATCTGTTTAAATGCGTTCATATCCATTCGAAAGAACGCATCCATAGGCACTTTTCGAATCTGACATTCTGATAATCCTGAAATTCGAATTGCTTTATGGATACAATGATGTACTTGTTCGGTCAGGTAAATGCAGTGCTTTTCTATGTCCCGGGCTGCTATCTGTCGGGCTTCACGAGCTGTTACGATGGCAATTAGATTGGCAATAGATCCACCGCTTGCTAGATTTCCATGACTGGTAATCGGGTATCCAAACAAACGGCTCATCCATCGAATTAATTCGTTTTCTATTTTAACTGCTGCCGGACCACCGTAATAGATACCCGCATATTGATTACTGACTGCTGCCAGATAATCCCCAAGGGCTGCCCCATAAACGCCTCCTCCGGGAATATAACCCAAATGGCCTCCGGATGCTGGATTTAAGCCATAGGAAATTAAATGCGCTTTTAATTCATTAATGACATCAGTTATTGGTTCTGGAATATCAAGATTGCCTTTTAAGTTAAGTACTTGCGACAAACTGCCAAATATCTTAAATGCCTTTTTTGTTGGTAATGAATCAATAAATTCAAACGCAAAGCGTGAAGTTTCATCGGTCCATTCTTTTCTTAATGCGGTTCCAGGCTCCAGTTTACGGGCTTTCAAAGCGCGTTCCTGAATTTGTTCAATTAATTTTTCAGTTTCCATTCTATTTTACAAAGCTGAAAGAATTGTTTTAAATTATTTGCAAAAAATTTCTTAAATCGTTGAAAAACCTAAATGATGATAAGAATTCACCGTATTTTTAGTTCCCTTTTACTAAAATGATGCTTACCCCCTGATTTTTATTAATTTATGCACACAACAGATTTTTTGAAATAGAAACCGATGTACACAAAAGAAGCGATTTACGACGCATTAAAATACCATTTTGGATTTGAACATTTTAAAGATACCCAGGAACACATAATATCCAGCCTTCTAAATGGTAAGGATACATTCGTGATTATGCCCACCGGCGGAGGTAAATCCTTATGTTATCAGTTGCCGGCTTTGATGATGCCAGGGACCGCAATTATCATTTCCCCATTAATTGCCTTGATGAAAAATCAAGTGGATTCAATTCGAGGGTATGGTCAAACGGATGAAATTGCTCACTTTCTAAATTCTTCGCTCAACCGCTCAGAAATTAAACAAGTTAAAGAAGACATCGTACGAAGTAAAACCAAATTACTCTATGTCGCTCCTGAAACCCTGCAAAAAGAAGAAACCATTGAGTTTTTAAATTCCGTCGATTTATCTTTTATAGCAGTAGATGAAGCGCATTGTATTTCAGAATGGGGACATGATTTCAGACCGGATTACCGAAGAATCCGGGATATGATCAATTCGCTTAATAAACACATTCCAATAATTGCACTGACTGCAACAGCTACACCGAAAGTTCAAACCGATATCGTGAAGAGTTTGGAAATGGTTGATCCACATATTTACATTTCATCCTTTAACCGAAGTAATCTTTATTACGAAGTACGGCCGAAAATTACCAGAGATCAAACCATCCGTCAAATTGTACAAATTATAAAATCACATCCGGGTGAATCGGGAATTATTTATGTGCAGGCTCGTAAAACCACTGAAGACCTTGCACAAATACTTTCTGTAAATGGAATTAAAGCGGCTCCCTATCATGCCGGAATGGAAGCCAAATCAAGAACCCAGGTGCAAGATGATTTCTTAATGGAAGAAATTGATATCATTTGTGCAACCATCGCATTTGGAATGGGTATCGATAAACCGGATGTTCGTCTTGTGATTCATTTCGACATTCCAAAAAGTTTGGAAAACTATTATCAGGAAACTGGCCGTGCGGGTCGGGATGGAATGGTGGGTGATTGTTATGCATTTTTCTCAAATGCCGACTTGTTGAGATTGGAAAAATTTCTAAGAGACAAACCTGCTTCTGAACGCGATATGGGTGCCCAATTATTGGATGAAATGGAAGCCTATGTTGAAAGTGCAGTTTGCAGAAGAAAATTTGTACTCCATTATTTTGGTGAAGAATTTGATACAGAATCTTGCAAGCAAATGTGTGACAATTGCAGAAATCCGAAACCTCTGATAGAAGCGAAAGACGATATGCTTTTGGCACTCAAAGCCATTCAAGCACTCAATCAAAATTTTACAATCAAAACATTGGTTGAATTTATTTGTGGTGTTAAAACAAAAGACATTCTGGATTACGATTTGGATCGGAATGAGTTATTTTCAAAAGGAATTGAAAAAGGAAGTTTATATTGGTTTTCACTTTTCCGACAGGGAATTTTAATGAACCTCATCATTAAGGATATTGAAACCTATGGGATCTTAAAATTAAGTGACCTCGGTCTGGAGTTTATCAATAAACCTTATAAAATTCAAATCAGCATTAATCACGATTATGGCGATACTGCATCCATTATCGATGAAGATGCTGCGCCTTCACAAGGAGCTGCACTGGATCCAAATTTATTTAAAACACTGAAAGACATTCGCCTCGAAGTTGCCCGTAAGAATAAAGTGAAACCCTGGGTCATCTTTTTTGATCCTGCTTTGGAAGAAATGGCCACGCGATTTCCAATCACCATCGATGACCTATGTAAAATATCCGGAGTCAGTAAAGGGAAAGCAGAGCGATATGGAGAACCATTTTTAGAATACATCAGGAAATATGTTGAAGAAAATGAAATCGAGCGTGCAGAAGATTTTGTGATCCGGCAAGTTGCTGATAAATCAAAAAACAAAGTGGAAATCATTAAAAACATCGATAAGAAAATTCCTCTGGAGGATATTGCAAAAAATCTTCAGATGAATATGGAGGAGTTGATGGAAGAATTAAATATGATCGTTTCGTCTGGAACTAAAATCAATATAGACTATTACATTAAAGACAATGTGGATGAATATTCAAAAGAGGACATCTACGATTATTTCAATCAGGCTGATTCGGATTCAGCTGAGGAAGCTTATAAATCCTTGAAAGAAGATGATATCACGTTTGAAGAAATTCGTCTGATCCGTCTGAAGTACATGTCTGAAATGGTTAATTAAATGTGGACGATTCCTATCATTCACGGTCCGAATCTAAATCTTACCGGAGCACGTGAACCCTCCATTTATGGAAATCAAACTTTCGAAAACTTCTTTGAGAGTTTGATAACAGAATTTCCAAATTTACAACTGAGCCTCCATCAAAGCAATTCTGAAGGTCAATTGGTTGACTGGCTTCAGGACTTTCGGGTTAAAGCAGATGCAATAATACTCAATCCTGCAGCTTATACCCATACATCCATAGCCATCCGGGATGCAGTTGCCGCAATTAAAATTCCGGTAATTGAAGTACATATCAGTGCGATCCAATCGCGGGAACATTTTAGAAAGCATTCTTTGATTCAAGACTTATGTTTGTTTAACATTCAGGGTTTTGGTTTGAATGGATACCGTATGGCTTTATTAAGGCTCTCAGAAATTCTGGATGCCGATTCACTCAACCCAATTATAAAATAATAATAGTTTTGAAAACATACAGTAGTTTGATTTTTTCAACCGCTCCATGGGAGCGTTTGCATGCATTTTTGGAAAATCAAAAATACAGTGCAATTCATGTGTTGGCTGATGATCAAACCGAAACGTATTGTCTTCCCATTTTAAAAGAAAACCTTCAGCATTCCATTACCAGTTGTTTTGTAATTCAATCCGGAGAATCATCAAAATCTTTGGAATCCTGTATTAAAATTTGGGAGCACTTGCTTCACCAAAATCCGGATCGAAATACATTGATCATCTGTCTTGGGGGTGGCGTTATCACCGATTTGGGCGGTTTTTGTGCTTCGGTTCTTTTAAGGGGAATGGACACACTTTACATTCCTACCAGCTTAATGGCCATGGCTGATGCTGCAATCGGTGGCAAAACAGCCGTTAATTTTGAATATTATAAAAATCAAATTGGCAGTTTCCATGCACCTCTCGGCATTGTAATTGACTATCGGTTTTTAACCACCTTGCCGGATCGACACATGCGCAACGGCTTTGTTGAAATTATTAAGCACAGCTTGATTTCATCACCTTCCTACTGGTGGGATATTACAAATTTAACATGGCCGCTTTCTCCAAGTGTTTTGCAGGATTTTATTAAAAAATCAATACGTACTAAAACTGAAATTGTCGAAAAGGACTACCTTGAAAACGGAAGTCGTAAAGTCCTGAATTTTGGCCATACCATAGGCCATGCACTGGAAAGTTTTTGTATGGCAAATGGACAGGATGTCCTGCATGGAGAAGCCATCGCTGTTGGGATCATTTGTGAATCGTTTCTATCCGGCCAACGCTATCGCTGGAAAACGCATGTAGTAGATCAAATCAAAACGATCTTAAAACCGTTTACAGGCACACTGAAATTTACATCAGACGATTACCCTGAAATAGTAAAGTTTTTAAATGCAGATAAGAAAAAGCAAAACCGGGAAGTCCGTTTTAGTCTGATTGAGCAAATCGGTCAGCCCAATTTAAATCAACGAGTAACGGAAGAAGAGCTGCTCAATTCTTTGGATTATTATAATTTAAGTTAGACTTTTGTAGTTAAAGATTTATGGCATTCTGGAATCAAATAAAATCATCCCTGATTAAACTGTACAAGGAGTTTAAATTTACGGATATTTATTCCGGTAAAACCACAGAAGATAAAGGATGGTTTCCAAATGCCACCTTATTAATTTGGAAAGTTTTTCTCTCAGGAATTGCATTCCTTTACTTGAGTTTGTTTTTAGTGTCTTTTGATAACTTGCCTACATTTGAAGAACTTGAAAATCCATCCTATAATCAGGCATCCATCATTTATTCAAATGATCTGAGCATACTTGGTAAATTTTATATCGAAAACCGGGAATTCATTCCATACGATAGCCTGAATCCACATTTGGTAAAGGCCTTATTGGCAACCGAGGATTCCAGGTATTACAAACATTCAGGAGTTGACTTTTTGGCATTATTGCGGGTTGGAGTTAAAACGATTTTATTAAGCCGCCAGGAATCGGGAGGAGGCAGTACAATTACGCAACAATTGGCAAAATTGTTATTTGAACGTCCAAATCTGGAAGGCAGAAACCCACTCATAAAAATATTTTTAATGCTCCGTATTAAATTTAAAGAGTGGTTAACGGCAATCAAATTGGAAAAGAGTTATACGAAGGAAGAGATCCTTGCTATGTACTTAAATAAGTTTGATTTCTTGTACGGGGCCAATGGGGTTCAAACTGCTTCTCAAACTTATTTTGGTAAAAACCAAAAAGAACTGAGTATTGATGAAGCAGCAACGATTATTGGCATGCTTAAAAATCCTACCAGATACAATCCGAAGCGTTTTCCGAAGTTGGCAACAGAACGAAGAAATACGGTTCTGGCCTTATTGCATGAAAGTGATTACATCAATCAAGCTGATTTTAAAAAATTAATGGCGCTTAAAATGGATGTTACACAGTTTAAAAGAGAATCTCACCTCGAAGGGATGGCCATGCATTTTAGAGCAGAACTGGGAAAGTGGCTTAGAAATTTATTGGATGATGAACGTTATCGGAAAGCTGATGGAAGTAAATACAACTTTTATGAAGATGGTCTAAAGATTTATACTACCATCGATCCGGTTTACCAAAAATATGCTGAACAAGCTGCGCATGAGCATATGATGAAAGTTCAAAAGTCTTATTTTAATATCTGGAATAAAGCAGATCCATGGACGTATGAATCGGATGATAACATGCTAAAAATTCGAAAAGAGGCTTTGAATTTAATGATTAAAGAAACAGATCGTTTTAATACGATTTGGCAACAGCATTTTGGTAGTATTCTGGTAAAAATTGAATCTGAAATTGGCAATGTGGATATCAGTGACCGCACCATTCAACGATTAATTAATGAGGAAAAGGAACCCGGATCTTTAAAAAAGGAATTGAATAAGAAATTAATCAATGAAACGCAATATGATTTTTCTTTGCAGATATTAAAAAGTAAAAACTGGCCGCTATTAAAAAAAGAATGGACCTCATTTGAAACAGATGTTCGGAAAGCAATGACTACACCAATCAAAATGAAAGTGTACGACTATGTGAGTATGAATGAAAAAGATACGGTAATGAGTCCGCTGGATTCCATTAAGTTTCACAGAAAACACATGCAAATTGGATCCATTGCAGTTGACCCGCACACAGGAGAAGTAAAAGCATGGGTTGGGGGTACTAATTTTAAGTATTTCAAATACGATCACGTTACATCGAGAAGACAGGTGGGTTCAACATTTAAACCCTTTGTGTATGCAACTGCAATTGCGCTCCAGGGGATTTCTCCATGCAATGAATTTCAGGATATCCAATATACCATTCCTGCCAATGATCCGAATTTTAATTTACCGGAGGCCTGGTCTCCTGGAAACGCTGTTGAATCTTTTACCGGCGCAAATTTAAATTTGTATAAAGCCCTGGCCTTATCTAAAAATTCAATCACAGTAAAACTGGTTATCTTATTAGGAAGTGTCGAACCTATTCGTGGGTTATTGCACAATATGGGCATAGATTCCTCTTTACGCAGGCGTGATGGGGGTTATTTGATTCCAAAATTTCCATCAATCGTATTAGGTTCTTCAGATCTTTCAGTAATGGAGATGACAGGAGCTTACACAACCTTTTCAAACAATGGAGTGTATACCAAACCAACGTTTGTAACTCGCATAGAAGATAAAAATGGAAAGGTAATTTATCGAAGTACTCCAACAAACAGTGTAGCACTCTCTCCCAATTACAATTATGTGATGGTTGATTTATTGAGAAAGTCTGGCGGTGCCTGGAGTTTGAAAGTGCCCAATGGTGGAAAAACCGGTACCACCAATGATTATGTTGACGGTTGGTATATGGGAATAACACCTAATTTGGTGGTTGGAACCTGGGTAGGTGGAGAAGATCCATGGATTCGATTTTTGTCTCTTGAAATGGGACAGGGCTCCGTGATGGCAAAACCGTTCTTTATGAAGTTTATAGCAAAGCTAGAAGAAGATAAGGATTCTGGTTTTGATCCAAATGTTGAATTCATAAGACCACCGGGGGATTTGGGAGTTGAATTGAATTGTGAAACTTTTAAACAAATGATGGATACACACAATGCCGATCAGTCCTTACAACCAAAAAATAATCAAAATACAACGGATGAAATTTTTGAAGACGCACCGCAGTAATTTAACATTGGCAAGTGGGTGTTTTATTGATTAAATAAATAAGGTATGACAACAAACAAAACGTGTTTACTAAATGGAATCATTTTATTAGCTCTTGGTTTTTGGGGATATGCGGCAAATCAATTTGCCTTGCACACGGGAATCGTTCCTATTGGATTTGGGGCCTACTTATGTTTATTTTCTACAAGACATTCCATTGAAAATAAATCACTTTTCTTTTTTAACGGCGGACTTACCCTTGCATTTATTTTTGCTATGATCCGTCCTTTGCTCCGAAATATCGAGCAAGCAGATTTGGAAGGTATTTGTCGAGTCAGTCTTGAAATGGCTGCTTGCGTAATGGCTGTGATCGTTTATATTCGCAGTTTAAATTCAGGCCACCAAAAGGATGTTGCTTAATGCAAAAAAGAACTTATAGTCTGATCATTGTATTGGGATTACTGTTCCTGATGGGATCGCTTGTGGCATGTTTTCCTCCTGATGATCAGGCAAAATTATCTACTGACTACAATTTAAGGGATCCTGAAATCCGTCAAATTTTAGACGCCTCAGATCGACGTCGTACGGACACACTTTTAGTCTATTTGCAACATGAAAAAGCATCGTTCCGATACCTTGCAGCACTTAGTTTTGCTTCCAACCGGGACACTTTAGCAATTCCAGGTTTGATTCAACTTTTAAAAGATCCTGTAGAAAAAGTAAAGCAGGCTGCTGTATTTGCACTGGGCCAAATTGGAAATTTAAAAGCAGAAACAGCATTGATTCAATCTTTTATTCCTATCGATTCTGTAGGTCCTTATATTCAAACCAATGCCTTGATCCTGGAGGCCCTTGGAAAATGTGGAGGGGATTCAACGCTTAAACTGATTTGTAATATTAGCAGTTATGCTCCCACAGACAGTCTTTTTATTTACGGTCAAATTGCAGCCTTGTATCGATTTGGACTTCGTGAAAAATTTTGTGAAGCATCGGTTGAAAAATTTGTAAAGCTTGCAACTGACAATCAGTATCCGGATAATGCACGATTGCTAGCTGCACATGGATTGCAACGATTCAAATCATTCAAACTGAATGATTATTTTGAACGACTAAAAATTGCATGCCGCGAAGAAAAAAATCCGGATATTCGAATGTGTCTGGTTACCGCTTTGTCCCGAATTCCCGGACCGGCGACCATCAGTACCTTGGAGGAATTGTATTCGCGTGGATTAGACATTCGCATTCAATCCAATATTGTCAAAGGATTGATAAACCAGCAAGGCTTGTCGGCACAATTTTTTGCACTAAAGGCTATTCAAAATCCTTCGCTTCAGGTATCCGTAGAAGCAGCTCAATTTTTAAAAGAAAAAGGATCTTCAGAAATTTCAGAGGAGTTAAAAAAATTATGCGAACAAACCAATCTTCCCTGGCAGGCGCGGAGTCTTGTGTTTGAAGCCGCACTAAAATACATTCCATCCTATTTGGTTTTAACAAAACAATCCATAGAATGGTCGCTTAAAACCAGCATCAATCAAACTAAAAATCCTTATGAAAAAGCTGCTTATCTGAAAGCGATTTCCTGGTTGCCAAAAGAATTGTCATTCATCATCAGCTTGGATCATCCAAAAGCATCCCCCTATTTGCGTACCACCATTGCTGAATGCGTAGAAAAAATTCTCAAGTCTCCGGATTTTACTCAAATCTATAAAGGCAGTTACAATCCAATTTACTATACCTTGTCAACGTATTTTACAAAACAATGCGCTGAAGCAGATCCAGGAGTTCTTGCTATCATGGCTTCTGTTTTTAGTAAACCGGTTCCACTTTCAAAAAAATTCTTTTATGCAGATTCCATGTTGCAACTTTCACAATCAAAATTGAAATTGCCTCAGGACATAGAAACTTATAATGAATTGGGAAAATGTCTTGCATCGCTTCGAAAAACTACATTTACTCCAAAAGTTCCTGAATACAATCATCCGATTCAATGGACTGTTTTAGATAATTACCGGGATACAATTCAAGGAATCATTCTGACCAATAAAGGTGAATTGACGTTCGAACTTTACCCAAAAGAAGCTCCGGCTTCAACAATCAATTTTTTAAATCTCGTAAAAGAGGGTTTTTATAATGACAAAGTATTTCATCGGGTGGTACCAAATTTTGTAGTTCAAATCGGTTGTCCGAGAGGAGATGGTTTTGGTGCGTTGGATTATACCATTCGCTCAGAAATTTCATTTATAAATTATCAAAGCTCAGGAATGATTGGAATGGCAAGTGCTGGTCCGGATACAGAAGCAACACAGTTTTTTATTACCCATTCACCAACTCCTCATTTAGATGGACGGTATACAATTTTTGGGAAATTGATCAGTGGCCAGGAAGTACTGATGAGTATTTGTCAATCTGATGTTATTAAATCCATTCAAATAAAATAAGAAAAAAATTTATGAAAAATACAGCACTAACCGAAGTTCATATTGGACTGGGAGCAAAAATGGCAGAATTTGCAGGATACAATATGCCGATTTCTTATGCAGGAATACGTGAAGAACATGAAGCCGTCAGAAACCATGTAGGCGTATTTGATGTAAGTCACATGGGTGAATTTATTATTCGCGGAAAACATGCACTGGATTTAATTCAAAAAGTAACCAGTAACGATGCTTCCAAATTGAAAATAGGCCAGGCACAGTACTCTTGCATGCCCAACGGTACAGGTGGAATCGTAGATGATCTTTTGGTGTATCGATTAGCAGAATCCATGGGCGATGCAGGTGAACCAGCTTATATGCTGGTAGTCAATGCTTCTAATATTCAAAAAGATTGGGACTGGATCTCTAAACACAATAGTTATGGAGCAACGATGTTGAATATTTCAGATGAAACCGGTTTGCTTGCAGTACAAGGTCCTAAAGCCATTGAATTGTTGCAAAAACTGACATCGGTAGATTTAAGTGCAATTCCTTATTATCATTTCCAAAAAGGAACATTGGCTGGAATTGACAATGTATTGATATCTGCAACTGGCTACACCGGCGCAGGAGGTTTTGAACTCTATGTCGATAACAAACACCTGTTGCATTTATGGAATGAAATTTTTAAAATTGGCAATGATTACAAGCTTCAAGCAGTTGGATTGGGAGCTCGCGATACCTTGCGTCTTGAAATGGGATTTTGCTTATACGGAAACGACATCGATGATACCACCTCCCCACTTGAGGCAGGATTGGGATGGATTACCAAATTGGATAAGGCAGATTTTAATGGCAAACAATTGATGCTCGATCAAAAGAAAAATGGATTGCAAAAAAAATTAGTGGGCTTTATTATTGAAGACCGCAGAGTGCCTCGTCATGGATACCGTGTGATCAATGTCAATGAAGAAGTAATTGGTGTGGTAACTTCCGGAACACAATCTCCTTCACTCAACATTCCAATTGGGATGGCTTATGTTCCAATCGCTTATACCAAGGAAGGGACTCAGATAAAAGTTGAGATGGGTTCAAAATCAGTAAATGCTAAAGTTTGTAAAATTCCATTTTATAAAGCCAATTAAACATTTTCTTTAAGTTCGCTTTGAACCTTTTGCCGGTATTTCAATTTATTCTAAAACCTTTCATTGGAATACAGGGATTGTAAAGACCAGTTTATTGCTACCTGGGGCCAATTAGGCCCACAGTGGGGAATCAATAAAACAATGGCTCAAATCCATGCTCTTTTATTAATTGCTAACGAACCCATGAGTTCAGAGCAAATTCTAACAGAGTTGGCTATTTCAACCGGTAACGTGAATATGAATATTCGTGCTCTGTTGGATTGGGGTTTGGTTTACAAAATCTCTAAAGATGGGGAACGTTGTGAGTTTTACGTCGCAGAAAAAAATTTACACCTGGTTTTCAAACAAATACTCCTCAATCGTAAAAAAAGAGAACTGGATCCAATCCTCAAAGATTTAAATGATTTGGTCAGTTGTACGGATAAATGTGATAAAAGCAAAGAATTTAAAAAAATGGTATCTGAGCTAAATGACTTTGCCCAAAAGGTAGATCATGCACTGGAATTGCTCATTCGAACAGATTCTCATTGGTTTTATAACACTTTAATGAAAATGCTCTGATTCGACTTAAAATTCTCGCTATTTTAGCCCTTTAATTTGCAATGTGAATATTAAACCGTTTCATTACTTATATCCGGATTATAAGCGGATACTCAAAAGTGAAGAATTTTTCAATTCTATCAAGAATACTTTCCCTGATTTACGCAAGGAAGGTCTGTTTCTGGACGGGAATTCTAAATCCCTGTTTGTTTACCGGATAAAATCAAAAATCAAAACCTATCATGGATTACTCGCAGCTATTGATATACATGATTATTTAAAAGGGTTAATCAAAAAACATGAAAATACATTAACCCATCAGGAAGATAATATTAGTAATCTTATGAAGGATCGTCAGGCGATTATCAAACCCGTTTTGATTGCTTACGACGAACAAAAGAAAATCAAAGATTTAATTGCAAGGAGTTTCTTAGGGATTAAACCGAAATTCAAAATTGAATTTGAAAAAGAACAGCAAATCCATGAATTTTTTGAAATTACTGACAAAGTGGTTATTGCTGCTTTTCAAAAAGAATTTAAATCCAAAGTAAAAAAAGCGTATATCGCAGATGGACATCATCGAATGGCAGCAGTATGTAAATTTATTTTACAAAATCCGGAGCTCAGTAAGAAAAGTCTCAATTATATCATGTGTGCATTGTTTGATTTTAACGAATTGAGCATTCTTCCATACAATCGCTTGATTCGGGTGAGTGATGTAATTCCAGTTGACGAGTTTATCAAAGTATTGGGAAAATATGCATCCATAACAAAAATCAGAACCCCCATTGCAAGCTCAAAGAAAAATGAAATCACAATGATCACAGTTAAACAGAGTTATAGTTTTAGCTGGCATAAAGATGTATTACAATACTTCAAACAAAAAAATGGAATTGCTTTTGATATAGATATTTTCAATGAAATAATTCTTCGTGATTTATTGGGCGTGCAAAGCATTCGTTCAAGCGATCGGGTAAGTTATATCGAAGGAATCAAACCACTTAAAACGATCAGTAAGATGGTAACAGATCAACCTGATCATATTGGCTTTGCATTCTTCCCGGTCCGGAAACGTGATTTTATTAAAGTAGCAGACGAACACATGGTATTGCCACCCAAAAGTACCTGGTTTGAACCCCGAATCAAGAATGGGATCGTTGTGCAGGATATTGATCTAAATATGAAATAAGTTGTCAATAGGTACTTGAGAAAATTAACCGCTGATATTATCTATTCCGGAAACCGGGGCTGGTTAAAGGATACAGTGATCTTGGTAGATCACACAGGTCAAATCCTTTCGTTAAGAGATCGATCAGAATTTCAACCCAACGAATACGAATATTTTCCAGGCATGCTGTTACCTGGTTTTATCAATGCACATTGTCATTTGGAATTGTCTCATTTGCGTGGAAAATTTCAAACAGGAACCCAGCTTTTACCATTTCTTAAATCAGTTGTTCAAAATAGAGAAGTAGATCCTGATTTTGTGTTGCAAAAAATCAAAGAAGGCGATGAAGAAATGTGGAAAGAAGGAATTGTAGCAGTTGGAGACATTTCAAATAAAGTGGATACGAAAGCATGTAAAGAAGCTAGTTCAATTTACTACCATACCTTTGTTGAAGCATTTGATTTTTTACAAGAGTCCTTGGCAAGCAGTTTTTTTGAAAGCTATAAATCCGTTTACGATGCATTTGGTAATCTTCCCAAAACGATGGTACCGCATGCGCCCTACAGTGTATCCAAATCCTTATTTTCAAAGATCAATGACTTAAACGCTGGATTTTCAAATATTAACAGCATACACAATCAGGAATGCATCGATGAGGACCTTTTATTTCTAAATAAAACCGGAGGTTTTGTTGAATTTTGGGAATCTTTTGGATTTTCAATGCAGGATTTTGAGCCTATTGGAAAAGATTCAGTATCTTATACGATCAATCATTTGGATCCCTCCCATCCGGTGTTATTTATACACAATACACAAACCAGACTGCATCAAATTCAAACGATTCAACATTGGAATCCTGCTACCTATTTTATAACTTGTCCTAATGCTAATTTATTTATTGAAAATCAGCTGCCTGATTATACGCAATTTAAAAATGCAATCGTATGCATTGGTACAGATAGTCTGAGTTCAAACTGGCAACTTTCTATTTTGTCTGAAATCAAAACCATCCTCAAATATCAATCTTATTTGTCACTTGACGAAGTATTGCGTTGGGCTACTTATCATGGAGCACTGGCATTAAATATTTCTGATTGGGCAGGAAGTTTAGATGCAGGTAAAAAGCCAGGCATCAACTGGATCCAGGATGTTGAACACAATGGAACCGATTGGCAAATAAAACCAGAAGCCAGCGTTTATAAAATTAGTTAGGAATTTTCTTATTAAAGATCAAACGGTATTTGTCTTGCACTAAAACAAAACCCTTGTCAGTTAATTCAGTGATCTTGTATTGATGCAATTGTTGATTTTCTGAATTTTTAAATATAAATTGATCTTCTTTCACTTCCCAGTTAGATCCCATAAATTGAATGTTTTTTGCAAAGGTAGAACTGCTAACCATTTTGCCATCTGCACGCAATTCAACATCCATTTTTATTTTTTGAATTAATTCTTCGGTCATATCCATGGCATTGACTGCAATGTCACCGGCTGCTTCGCCTACCATAATACCCAATTCACCGAGATCTTTTCCAAAGCTGGATAAAGATTTAGCAAATGACTTGGCAATAAATTCCATTTTACCTTCTGCTGTACTTGTATCAATTTTACTGGTATCCATTTGTTGAGCAAACTCAGACTGTGCTTTGGAGATTTCTTCCTTAGCTTTGTTAAGAGCTTGAGTAACACTGTCTTTTACAGATTGTTTGTCAAATGATTTACTATCTAATTCAAGATGGACTGAATAAGTTCCTACCATATTATCTTTTTCTTTTTTATTTTCTTTACATGCAATTAAAATGCATAGACAAGCTAATAACAAACTCTTTTTCATTTAAGTTCCAAATTTTTACAAAGATATGAAATTGAAAATTCATCTAAGAATCAGTCAGTTAATTGTTTGAAATTTTAAATTAGTATGCAAATAAGAGCTAACGGTAAAATTAAATTTTGCTCTATGTCAGCTTGTTAGAAGTTTTCAATTTAACAAAATTATAATCCCGGAATTAGTTATGAAATCCTAAATTTGATCCACATGTAAGATATTAAATATGGATCGTAAAGATTTTTTATCAATTTGGAAGCAAAATCGGCTGGAAAACCGCCCTTCGCCACTGGCAGGCCTTGATCCTTACAATGGACCTTGGACGCAAAAACAGGCTGTCCATTTGTTGAGAAGGCTTTTGTTTGGGGTTAAAAAGGTGGACGTAGACAAGGTTTTAAGCCAGGGGATGACCAATGCACTCAAAGATTTGCTAACGGTAGATCCGATACCTGCTCCGCCCTTAAATGTTTATAGCACGGCTCAGGTTCCAGATCCTGATATTGCTTTTGGTCAAACCTTTGTCAATGCTCCAATTAATGCAGCTCTCCCTCCGGAGTATTACCAGGCCCGTACCGATGTGTTCAAAGCCTGGTGGGTTGGCAATATGCTCAATCAGAAAGCAAATATTACTGAAAAAATGACCCTGTTTTGGCATAACCATTTTGCAGTCGAAGCTGACACAATTCAAATTGCCCAAGCTATGCATCAATATTATAAATTGTTGCGTGATAATTGTCTTGGCAATTTTAAAACCTTAGCCAAACTGGTTAGTATTAATCCGGCCATGCTGCGTTATTTGAACGGATATTTAAACAGCAAGGCAGCTCCGGATGAAAATTATGCCCGTGAGTTACAAGAATTATTTACAGTTGGGAAAGGACCTGATTCGAAATTTACAGAAGACGATGTAAAAGCAGCAGCCAGAATTCTTACCGGTTTTCGGATTAATCCGCTGGTCATGCCGCTGACTTATTATTTTGATTTTACACAACACGATGATAAAGACAAAAAATTTTCTGCGTTTTATAACAATAAGATAATTTATGGAAGGGTTTCAATTCTGGGCGAAATGGAACTCGATGAATTAATTTCCATGTTGTTTGACAACATCGAAACAGCACGCCACATCTGTCGTAAAATATACCGCTTCTTTGTGTACTATGAAATCGATGATCAGATCGAAAACCAAATCATAAGACCATTGGCAGATTACATGGTACAGCAAAAGTTTGATATCCTCAAAACATTAAATCTACTATTCAGTTCGCAACACTTTTACGACAATGCATCCATTGGTTGTGTTATTAAAAGTCCATTGGATTATGCTGTTGGAATGTGTCGTGAATTCAATATTGCTTTTCCGCAACCTGTAAATGATGTGACCCTGATCAATCAATACCTTGCCTGGGGAGGGATAGCTTCACTGGCTGCCTACCAGGGATTAAATATTGGAGAACCACCTGTTGTTGCCGGTTGGCAAGCCTGGTATCAACAACCGCAGTATCATGAAATCTGGATTAACGCCGATTCTCTTGCAAATAGAAATAGGGTAGCAGAAAATATCAACAGTCCAAATGGAGTTCCTATTTTAACTGTCACATTAAAAATTGATCCAATAGAATTTGCTTCTCAAATGCCGAATCCACGTTCCGCTTTTGATTTGGTAAAGGATTCTGTCAGCTATTTGTACAATCATGATTTATCAGACAAATCATACAATTACTTTAAAAGCTTTTTAATTACAGGGTATCCAAACGATAGTTATTGGACCTTAGCCTGGGAGCAATATGCAGGCAATCCGACAGATCCGGTTTTAAAAAATGCAGTCAGCACGCGATTGAGTGCTTTGTATAAAGAAATTTTAAGTCAGGCAGAATATCATTTGTCCTAAGGGCCTTTGTGCTTTCTAAAATTAAAACAATGAAAAGAAGAAAATTCATACAAAATACAGCAGCCGGTGTAGTAGTTCCAAGCTTGATTAATGGCTTATCTGTGCAGGCATACAGCAACCCATCTTTGTTGCAAAATTTATTTGCTCCGGGTGTGGATACCGATCATGTATTGGTATTAATTTATCTCGGTGGTGGGAATGATGGTTTAAATACCTTAATACCGCTGGATCAATATGCAAATTATGTAGCAGCAAGACCTAATATTTATTTAAACAGCAATTCACTATTGCCTTTAAACGGTCAGAGTAAAGTGGCCTTGCATCCTGCCATGAAAGGATTTCAAACACTCTACAATGAAAATAAATTAAACATTGTTCAATCTGTTGGATATCCAAATCCGGATTATTCGCATTTTCGTTCAACTGATATTTGGACCAGCGGTGCGGATTCAAATCAGGTGCTGAGTACCGGATGGTTAGGGCGCTATTTAAATACAGAGTATCCGGGATTCCCATTAAATTATCCGAATGCAAAAGATCCGGATCCTTTGGCGGTTCAGGTTGGTGCTAATTTGCCTTTGTTATTTCAGGGTCCCAATGCACAGATGTCTATGAATGTTTCCAATCCGGATATTTTTGGAGCCTGGCCCAATGGCATTGACGATCCTGCATCAAATGATAATTATGGTAAAGAATTGGATTTTATCCGCACCATTGGAAGACAATCTAAAAGCTATGCCGATGCATTGCTAAATTCTTATATCAAGGGAGTCAATGTTGCGAATTATCCGGCGGGTAATTATCTGGCAGATATTTTAAAAGCGATTGCTCGCATTATTAATGGGGGTTTAAAAACCCGCTTGTATTTAGTGAGTTTGTATGGTTTTGATACGCATTCTGATCAAGTCATGGTTGGAAATAAAACAACTGGCGTACATGCAAACCTATTGCAATCTTTATCTGATGCAGTATTGGCATTCCAAAGAGATTTGGAAGGACTTCGATTAGATGATCGGGTTTTGGGAATGACTTTTTCTGAGTTTGGCCGTCGGATTAAAGATAATGTAAGTGGTGCGAATGGAGCCGGTGGTACTGACCACGGTGCAGCAGCTCCAGTGTTTTTGTTTGGTAAAAATGTTCAACCGGGGATCATTGGTGCCAATCCAATAATTCCTTCCGTTGTAAATGAGTACGATAACATTCCTATGCAATATGACTTTAGATCGGTTTATAATTCAGTACTTCAAAATTGGTTTTGTGTAAAGGATCCTGCATTAACTGAAATATTAATAAAAAAATATCAGGACCTTCCAATTGTAAAAAAATCAAATTGTATAACCGATACAACGGATTTAAACGCGCTAAACGATACCATCGACATTCAGATCTATCCCAATCCATTGGTTGACCGGGTTACAATTCAAACGAAAGTGATTGATGGCTATGCAATCATTCAATTGATCAGCCCAATGGGCGTGGTTGTAAAAACCATCCATAAAGGAAAACTGAATGCAGGAAGTCATTCCTTTGATCTGGAAAACGAACAATACCCAAGCGGCAATTATTATGTTCGCATCCAGCAAGGTCCTGCTCAAAAAACAATTCCATTGATGGTTTTAAAACCTTGATAAGAATATAAAAAAAAGCGCAGATGAGAATCCGCGCTTTTTTTTTTTCAAAAAAATATTTACATTAATCTAAATTCAAAACATAGTCTTTAGGACAAGTTACGGTATAACGCATTTTAATTTTCTTTTGCTCATCGGGTGCTAATTTTAAAACCCAACGGAGTTTACCGGTTTCCTCTTCAATACTTGCTCCGGACAGTTCTTCCCGTTCAACAACAATTTCTTTTTGCGTGGTGACCGGAATTTGATCTTCTAAAATTAAATCAATAGCAACTTTTTTCTTATTCTTTACAACCAGCTCCCAGGCTTTTGCATATTCTTTGTTATCGGAAAAGAATTTATTTTTAGAAAGATCTTTTATTTTATTGCGTTCAATTACAATATTTTTATCTCTACCCAAAGACAATCTCAAGAAATCCTGAATTGATTTCGTGTTGATAAAAGACTTACCTTGAAAATTACCTTCAAAAAACAAATTGGCTTCACCATCCATCAAATTCAAATCTTCCCAATTGTCAATTTCAGCTGTCAGGAAAGCATCGTGATCCAACTTGGGAATTGCAAAATAGATATACTTCGCTGGTACCGCTTGTCTTTTAATTTCAATTACAAAAGGTTTGCTGTTGGATAAGATCGTATAAGGAAGGTCAATGCTGTACAATCGACTGGTAATTTGTTCAGCTTCCTGCACAAAATCCTGAACTCCAGGGGCCGGTGCAGCAGATTCCATCATTTGCGCTTTGGCATTTCCAGCTCTGACTGCATCTCGGTAAACGATTGGTGGTTGATTGCGCAAATACCAGGTGTTTAATTCCGGACGCATGGTCGATTCAAAAGGATTTGAACTTGAAAGATTTACTTTTACTTTTTTCCAATCTTCCCCGGTGTTTTGAACTACGGTAGCTTTGTAAACCAATTCCAATGGACTGCTGATGTCTTTAACCAACATATCATAATGCATGTTCCAATTGGCATTTGGGACATAGTATTGTACCATGAATTTTTGTGTACCAGCAGTTTTTGCAAGTATGCTAAGTACCAGTTGACTGCTAGGAAGGGTGCGGTTTTGATCTACTTCTTGGATTTGTTGATTTATTTTTTCAATTTCAATTTGAATCAGTTGATTTTTTTTATCCAACTCATAGATTTTTGGAAGTAAATCTTCCAAACGCAATTTTTGATAAGCCACCAGTATTTTAAAATCTTCTAGTTTGAGATTTGAATTTGGAACACCTATAATCTGAACCTGATTTTTTTCCAGACTGGTCTTTTCAAATTTTAAAATAGCAATTTGCTGATTAATCTTTGCGGCATCGTCTAGAAGTGCTTCCTTTTTTTTCTTCAATTCAGCAGATTTTGCTTCAGCACTTTGAATGTAGTCCAATTCATGTCTTACAGCCTGTATTACACAATCACCGGAGCTAAAAACCCGAACGCTGTTTGGATCCAGATAAGCTGCCAAGCCGCTTAGATTGATATCTTGAGAACCTGCATTTAATTTCAGTTCGACTTGCCGGCTGACCTGGGCGCCTTGTAAAAATACAGTCACCTCTTTGATTTCTGAGGAGACCACTTGTTGTGCTTCTGTCATGGTTGTTAATAAACTCATTAATATTAAAATATTTAGTTTCATAGTTCGTGTTTGCTGTTTAACGAAAAGTGATTGAATTTAGTTTCTGATTTTCATTAAATTTGATTTAATCATGGATTCTCCTTCTAATGAGGAATCTGGGAAAATGAAATTTAACAAAGTATTAAATTATGGCTTATTTCTAAGGTCCGTATTATTTTTTCTCATGCTCAATCAACCAGATAGCATCCAATGTTACCATGCTATCAACAGAAATCCCTTTTTCAGTGGCTTTCCTTCGGATGTCCCGAATCCAGACAGAATCTGTTGGGATGTATTTTTTTAAGTCATCCAACCGTTCTTCAAAATCCATTTTAAGGTAAGCATTTTGGTCTATCAATTTGGATGTATTCTCAAGAAATCCCCATCCTAAATTGTATAAATTGGCATCCGTAGCCAGTACAATAATTACATCTTCGTCCCGCAAAGTTTTTTTAAGAATCCGTTCATTTGGAATCTGTTCTGGAAGTCCGCCGGTATGATAAATAATAAAATTATAATACCAAAAGGCATTGGATGCAAATGCATTTCCAATTCCCATATTAAACAAAGACCAATAATAACTATCGGATACTACGGTCACTTTTGGTTTTGAATGCGTGCCTTTATCATCCAAATAAATTTTAGGATAGGCAAGTTTTGGACCGCTTAAGGGAACAAGTAAGTTAAGTCCTTTTTCTATATCATTGTCATCAAATCGGGCCGCCGCCATTTCAGTTTCTTTCCATTCCAATTCGGGAAGATCGCGATTGGTTTTTTGTTCGATGTAATGCAACAGGGAATCAGCAACCAGGCATGCAGAATAATACGACCAATGGATTCCGTATTTTGTATACAATGGATACGGTGATTTATTTTTCATGCTCAGGATCCAGGTATTAAAATCAATGAAATTAACGCCTGCTTCTATTGCATATTTAATGTGCATTTCAAAGTTGGTAGTTTTCTTATCGCGGATCGAACTGTCCGGAAAATATTCCGGGTAAAATTGTCCTTTGCTTGCAGCAAAAACCAACAAAAAAAGTTTGTTGCGTGCTTGCAGTGAATCCTGAATAATTTTTATTTGATGCATTCGATTTCGGATGCTATCAGCTCCGATATAATCCAGGCCATAATATGTTTTAATGTAGTTGTATTCGTACAGGTAGTTTTCTTTTCCGCGAATCACGGATTGTGCATGCAATTTATCAAACAACCAAAAGTCGATTTGATTATGCAGACGTACAAAGGATGGGCGAAAACCAAATTCATTATTTAAGTACTGTTCTTTTAAATCTTGATAACGGCCCTCAAACCAATTCCTGTCATTAAGAATCGGATTGTAAGATTTTTCAACAGCTCCTTTAAGTTCTTTAACTTTAATAAGTTTGAATGTACCTTGAAGCCAGGGCAAAAAGAGCACTATCAAAAGCAGTCTGAATAAATATTTTTTTAAATCTACCTCCATTCGCATCGCTTAAAATCTAAAGTAAATGAATGGATTAAAACCTGAGGATGAAATCATTGCAACACAAACTGCAAACAAAAACAGCATGGCACCCAACATGGCAACATGCATGCGGTTTGAAAAGCTGTGAAAATAAATCTTTTGTTGGATTTGGTTTCCCCGCTTGGTTAATGTGAACCACGAAAATATAAATGCCAATGCCAAATAAAAGAGATAGCTAAATTGAAAATCAATGTTTTTGAATGAATCAAATGCAACTAGTTTGGATAAGAATAAAAATGCATCAGAAATATGTTCAATTCTAAAGAAGACCCAGCCAATTAATACGATGAAGAAACAGCAAATTACAGAAGGCCATTTTCCAATAATTGAATAAAATTTATTTAAAAACGAGCGCTCCAGAATTAAAAAAAGTCCATGGTAAGCACCCCACAAAATAAAACTCCAGGAAGCTCCATGCCAGAGTCCGGATGCAAGGAAAACAAGCCATAAATTAAAATACAATCTGGATTGAGACGATACCTGATTTCCTCCCAATGGAATGTATAAATAATTGCGCATCCAATTTCCTAAGCTAATGTGCCAGCGACGCCAAAATTCTGTAATGCTTTGAGAAGTATAGGGGTTGTCAAAATTTTCAGGAAATCGAAATCCAATCATTTTACCAATTCCTATGGCCATATCGGAATACCCACTAAAATCAAAATAGATTTGGAATGTATAACACAATATTCCCAACCAGGCTATTGGACTGGATAATACATTGAAATCTCCCTGAAAAATTGGGTCTGCAATTGCACCTAAGGGATTGGCAAGTAAAACTTTTTTGGATAAGCCAATTACAAACCGGTAAAAACCGCTGAGTCGGGTTTCGTATGAATCATTTGCACTTCGGTCTTTAATTTGATCAGCCAATTCATGATATCGGATAATTGGACCTGCTATTAATTTGGGAAATAAAATGATGTACGTTTGATAATCCCAAAAATGATCCAGTGGTTTATGAACGCGACGATATACATCTACTACATAGGTGATGGTTTCAAATGTATAAAATGAAATTCCAATCGGTAATAACAACTTGGTCCAATGAATGGATTCTGTTCCAACTAATTGAAGCAATCCATTCAGGTTTTCAATAAAGAAATTGGAATATTTAAAATATAAAAGCAATCCAAGATTAATAGAAAGGGATAAGATTAAAAATACGTTACGTCGCCAGGATGTTTTACTTTCATCCATCCATTTTACAAGATGAAAATCCAGCAAGGTAGTTCCCAGGATTACGAAAATAAATTTTGGGGCCCCCCAGCTGTAAAAGAAAATACTAAAAGCGAGTATGACCAGATTTTTATAAGCTTTACCTACAAGGTAGTAGCATGCCAGAAACAGCGGAAGAAAGTATAATAAGAAAACAATACTGGAAAAAACCATAATGAATTTGGCAAAAATAGAGAAATTGGCCAAATAAATTGTTGATGGCCTCACAATAATGGCACAATAGAACGCCAAAACAGCCTACTTTAGGAATAAATGCATATCTTGCAGCAGCTTTGAGAGCCCCGCCTATTTTTACAACAACATCTCCTTTCTATTAATCTATGCCATTCAAGTCATTAAAAATTATTGAGCCCATATTAAAAGCCGTTTCAGAAGAAGGCTATACCATTCCAACACAAATTCAAAAAGAAGCCATTCCGCTTATATTAAAAGGGCAGGATGTATTGGGTTGTGCGCAAACCGGCACCGGAAAAACGGCTGCATTTGCTATACCAATCATACAGGCATTGTTTGAAGAATCTCCAAGTGGACCTAAACGAAAAATAAGAAGTTTAATTATTACGCCTACCCGTGAATTAGCCATACAAATTGCTGAGAGCTTTGCAGCATATGGCAGACATTGTGGATTAAAACATTGTGTCGTTTTTGGTGGAGTCAATCAAAATCCTCAAACTGCAGCTTTACAAGCCGGTGTGGATATTCTGATTGCAACTCCAGGCCGATTGTTGGATTTGATCAATCAAAAATTTATCCAATTAGCAGATGTTAAAATATTTGTGTTGGATGAAGCAGATCGAATGCTCGATATGGGATTTGTCAATGATATTAAAAAATTATTGGCCATCCTTCCAAAGAAAAAACAATCCTTATTCTTTTCTGCTACCATGCCACCGGAAATTACCAAGTTGGCAAATTCTTTTTTATATAATCCGGCTAAAGTTTCTGTTACTCCGGTTTCATCAACCGTTGATATCATCAAACAGGAATTGTACTTTGTAGATAAAATCAATAAGAATTCTTTACTACTCGAGCTGCTGAAAAACAGGGACATTAAAACAAGCCTTGTTTTTACCCGTACGAAACATGGAGCAGACAAAGTCGTTCGCATGTTGCGTGCCAATGGAATCAAAGCAGAAGCCATCCATGGCAATAAAACACAAAAAGCCCGTCAGCAAGCGCTGACTAATTTTAAAGCACAAACCACCCGGGTTTTAGTAGCAACCGACATTGCAGCCCGCGGCATTGATGTGGATGATCTGGAATTTGTGATCAATTATGAAATTCCAAATATTTCTGAAACTTATGTTCACCGCATTGGAAGAACAGGTCGTGCAGGTGCTAAAGGAACCGCCATTTCATTTTGCGATGAACATGAAATTGAGTTTATCATGGATATCGAAAAATTGATTGCAAAGAAAATCCCAGTAATCGAAGGGCATCCGTTTCCATTGAAAGCTTTTTATCCGGGAGCTAAAGTTTCAGCCCCACTTGCTAAAGCACCAGCTCATTCAAATTCCAGACCTAACAAATGGAGAAAATTTCCTAATCGGAAACCGAGTGTAACTGCCTAAGTCTTTTTTTTTTTTTTTTTTTTTTTTTTTTTTGATAAATTTAGTTTCATACTAAATTTAATTCCAAACTGTTGCACTTTCAGTTTGATTCAAGATTTAAATTCGAAAATTGATTAAAAAGAAATTCTGCGAATTTCATTGGATGCAATTGCTTTGTCTTAAACAGAAAAATTGCCGGACTTTAGTATAATTTACTCAAACGTTATGAAGATAAATTTTTAGTTTGAAATTTGAAAATATACTTCAGAATCAATTTCCTCCAATCACTATCACCCATTCCCCAACAATTTTTTCTGAGGCAAGTTGTTCCTTTATTTCTTGCAAGCTACCAGTGATATATTTTTCAAACAATTTTGAAATTTCTTTTGCAAAACAGGCTTGTCGGTTTTCTCCAAAATGTTCGATCAGTTCGTCTGTGCATTTCAACAATCTATGAGGAGACTCATACAACACAATGGTACATTCCAGTGCGGCCAACCATTTTAATTGAGTACTTCTTCCTTTTTTTTGTGGAAGAAAACCATTGAAGAAAAAACGATCGCAGGGAAGGCCGGAAGCTACGATGGCTGGTACAAAAGCAGTAGCACCTGGCAATGCAATCACAGGAATATTTTCTTTGCGACAAGCTCGCACCAACAAATAAGCTGGATCTGAAATTCCGGGAGTACCGGCATCCGTTACCAAAGCAATTGAAGCACCTTCTTTTAATTTATCTACAATGGATTGCAGTGCTTTGTGTTCATTCTGGCTGTGAAAACTTCGAAGGCTTTTTTCAATATTAAAATGCATCAACAATTTATTGCTGACCCGCGTATCTTCTGATAAAATTAAATCAACTGCGGATAACACACCCAAAGCCCGTGGAGTCATGTCTGATAAATTACCAATTGGGGTTGGTACCAGATACAAACAGGCTTTGATTTCGTTTTTTACAGGAGACATTCCGTAATGAGACTGCTATTGCTGCTCAGCAATACTAAAAGCATAGGTTTCTGTAATTAAATTCGTCAATAATTTTCTGCAGCTTTCATCAACAACTGCATGTGCAGCAGTCTCATCTGCTGCTTCAAGTACGATTTCAATATGCTTGCCAATTCGAACATCCTGTATCCCATGAATATCCAGATGGTGAATATTTTTTGTAACTGTTTTGCCTTGTGGATCCAACAGCTCCTTGTGAGGCATGATATCAATTTTTGCTTTATATACTTTCATCAATAAATAATTATTTGGATTGAGTTAATTGGATTGTAATACTGTAAACAATATGCAGGGTGACCGCTAAACTTAATGCAATAGGTCCGATCCAGATCCAACTGAGCATGGCTGCACCTAATAAGATCAACAGACTGTAATAACGGCTTAACCAGTTTTTTTCAACATGAATTTTTAATATGCGAAACGGACTGATCATCAAATAGGAAAAGAAACCAATAAATAAAAGGATTGCAATGCCTGAAACCTCGTTGATTCCCAAATACCTTCCCTGGATTTCAAGTCCTAACAAACCTGTAAAAAATAAAGCGTTTGCCGGCACGGGCAATCCCTCAAAAAAGTATGCTTCTCCTTTTCCGGTTAGATTGTATCGTGCTAAACGAAAAGCGGCCATCAAGGCGATTAAAAAACTTACATACGGCACATAGGGATATTCTGGATAATTGACTTCCAAAAAATGAAACGCTATAAATCCTGGAACGACTCCAAATGATACGACATCAGACAAAGAGTCCAATTGCAGTCCGAATGCACTGGTTTGTTTTAAAGCCCTGGCTACAAAGCCATCTGCAAAATCTGCCAATACAGCCAATAAAATCCAGCATAAAGCCCATGGGTAATTGGCTTGTTGAAGACTTACCAGGGCACAACATCCAAAAAAGAGGTTTAAACTGGTGATTAGATTGGGTATTGTAAACATGCGTTTTGAAACTGCAAATTTAGACCAGATTTTAATTGAATTCGTTTGAAACTCAAAATATCAAAAAAGACAAGCTGCCTCACAAGAAACTTAATGAGAATTGAGTCCTATTTAAAACTGGACAAGGCCCATTGAAACAGAACTACAGGATAAGGCTGGTTTTATTTAAATTTGAGCTTTATTAGGCATTTTTCATTATTTTATCTTGTTTTTAATGTCTAATTACCGCAAATATGCGTTATAAAGAATAATCCATTTGAATGATCAGATCGTACCTGCTTAGTTTAGTAATCGGTTTAACGATAAGTACCAGTTTCGGCCAGCCGTCTTATGACAATTGCAATAACCCAGTTGTAATAAACGATGTAACAAACTATTGCAGCAAAGTTGCCGAATACACCAATATTATGGCAACGCCATCAGGCTATGGTTCAGCCACGTGTTGGAGTGCAACCAATACCGATGTCTGGTTTCGGTTTCGTGCCTTCTTTACCGATGTAAACATTACCATTATCGGCACCAATGCCCGGGGTGGCGGCACGCCCGGTGGTACCATGGCACGCCCGATGGTGGCACTTTACCGGGGTATTTGTGGGGGCACCATTTCCGAATTAGAATGCGGTGCAGATTTGAGTGGAAATGGCGTACTGAGTATTTATCAAGGGGGTTTGATCGTGGGCTTGGATTATTACATCCGGGTGGATGGAGTCAACAGTTCGACCGGTACATTTCAATTGTGCATCAATAATTTTAATCCTCCTGCTTTGCCTGGCCAGGATTGTAGAACAGCCGGCGTCTTATGCGATAAATCGCCTTTTGTAGTTCAAAAAGTGAGTGGTGGAGGCATAGACCCGGATGAAGCGTTCAATTCTTGTTTGGGTGATAATTCAGGCACCAATTCAGAATCTTCTTCAGTATGGTTTACCTGGAAAGCAGCAACAAGCGGAACCCTGACTTTTATTTTAAAACCTTTGAATCCTTCTGATGATATAGATTTTGCAGTCTATGAATTGCCTTCGGGCATTCATGTCTGTGATGATAAAGTAGTCTTGCGTTGCAATGCCACAGCACCTCCTTGTGCCGGACCAACGGGTTTGAATTTAACAGATCCCGACATTACAGAAAATCTGAATTGCAATGCAGGGGAAAATGGTTTTTGCAAATACATTGATATGGTGCAAGGAAAATTTTATGCCCTTGTTGTCAATAATTTTACAAATACCGGAGTAGGTTTTGGGGTGGAGTGGGGCGGTACCGGGGAATTTGCCGGTCCGGAATCTAATTTTGGAATTTATCCTCCCAGTGGTTTAAAATGTGAAACCGATTTTCAAGTAATCGATTCTTCACAATTTGCAACAGGAAGCATCATCCGGTGGACCTGGAATTTTGGCAAGGATGGAATTCCTCAAACCTATGTGGGTCAGTTTCCTCCGCCAATCCGATACAATTCCTTTGGTGAAAAATTTGTAACCTTAACGATTGAAACAGATATCGGTTGCAAAGTCACTGAAATTCGCAGACTGTATGTCGAACCATGTTGCGAAGATTTACCAACACTCCAATTGGTGATCGACAGCACCAGAGATTTGACTTGCTTTAAATCCAATGATGGAATGATCGCGGTACATGGATTGCAAGGAACACCCTTTGATGAAGATCTCAACGGAGTAATTACCTATTATTATCAATACAGTCTGAATGGACAAGATTTTACTTCGACAAACAGATTTACAAATTTACCCGCTGGAAAACATACCATTTATGTTCAGGATCGGAAAGGTTGTTTGGATACACTGGAAGTCACCATCCAGGAACCTCCCGAAGTAATTGCAAATGCAGGTACCGATCTTGAAATTAATTTAGGTGAAATAATAGATCTCAATGGATCCGCATTTCCAAATGATGCATATACCTACAATTGGTTGCGTGGACAAAATATCAATTGCAGCGTTTGTCAAAATACCACTGCACTGCCTACAAAAGATGGGTATTATACCGTACTGGCTACCAATGACCGTGGCTGTTTTGGTTTGGATTCCATTTTTGTACACGTCATAAAAAATTACGATGTCTTTACACCAAATGTCTTTTCACCCAATGGGGATAACATCAATGATCTCTTTTATATTAATGGGCCTAAATCTTTAAGCAAGATTGATTTACTCCAGATTTTTGACCGTTGGGGAAATTTAATTTATGAAGGCAAAGATTTAATTCCAAATAACCCTTCTGTTGGTTGGAATGGCAGAGCCGGTGGACAAGCCTGCAATCCGGGTGTGTACGTGTATGTGGTGAAGGCCCGGTTTTTAGATGATTATGTAGAATCCATCAGTGGTGATTTAACCTTGTTGCGTTGATGTATCATTCAGTTGGATTTAGTTTGTTATTGTTTTGTTTGCTGATTTCTTGTTCAGAAGAACAGAAAATTTATTCTGATGCAGATGCTTCCAAATTAATCAATCGGGAACTTTTAAAAGATGTACACATTATCTATAGCGATTCTGCAAAAATCGAGTTGCGGATTGTTGCTCCTGAAATGATTCGCTACACAGAATCTTCAATGGAAAAGGAAGAATTCCCAAAAGGTTTACAAGCATTTATTTACGATGATCAGAATCAATTGGTAAATACGCTGGCATCCAAATATGCCATTCGGGTGCGCAGTGAAGGAAAAACTTATTTACGGGACAGCGTTGTTTTTTCGAGTGTGAATCAGGAAGTTTTAAAAACTTCTGAGCTGATTTGGAATGAATCATTAGGTAAAATTAGTACGGATAAATTTGTGCGGATCATCCGAAAAGAAGAATTGATTCAGGGCTATGGCTTTGAAACAGATCAACATTTCAGGAAAGGCACAATCAAAGCCATTGACGCAATAATTCCTGCCAATAAACTCTACAAAGAAGAGCTTCCCTGATTACCTTTGTCCATTCTATGACTTTTATTTTAATCATTATCTTCTTATTAATCACAGCTTTATTTGCAGGTGCAGAAATTGCATTTATTACTGCCAACAAACTAGCTGTCGAAATCAGAAGAAGCAGAGGCAGTGGTTCCGGTTCAATATTGGCTCGTTTTTTTGAACATCCGGATGATTTTATCGCAACGCTTTTAGTTGGAATAAATATTTCAATTGTTGTTCTAAGTTATTTGATAACTGATTTTTTGACAGCTCCCATTGGATTAGTTACTGAAAGTCCGGGTATCAGGATTTTCTTAAATACTTTTTTGGTTACGTTAATTATATTAATACTGGGAGAATTTATACCAAAAGCATTTTTTAGATTATACTCCAATCAGTTCCTCCAGGTCACTGCGTATCCTTTATTGTTTTTTTATTGGTTGTTATACCTCCCTGCTAAATTGCTTTCCGGAATTGCAGGATTTGTAATACGCAAAATTCTAAAGCAGGAAGACTCAAAATCAAGGCCCCGCTTCAGTTTAATCGACTTAGAAAATTATTTGCACGGACCCATTAAAGTTTCTGAAGATGATGTCGACACCGATATTTTTAAAAATGCACTCAACCTAAGACAGATTCGGGTAATCGAATGCATGGTGCCGCGAACAGAAATGGTTTATGTAGATGTCAACGATCCACTCGAAGAATTAGTTAAAGCATTCACAGATTCTAATTTATCCCGCATCATTGTAGTTGATGGAGATATTGATAATGTGATGGGTTACATTCACCATCAGCAGCTTTTTAAAAATCCAACAGATATCCGTTCCATTGTAATGGATATGCCATTCGTTCCAGAAACCCAGAATGTTTATGATTTGATGTTGCGAATGAATAAACTTCGGTTATCAATAGCATGTGTTGTAGATGAATTCGGGGGAACTTCCGGAATTATTACCCTGGAAGATATTCTGGAAGAAATATTCGGAGAGATTGAAGACGAACACGATCAGGAAGAATTTATAGAGCAACAAATTAGCGAACGCGAATACCTGTTTTCCGGTAGATTGGAATTACAGTATTTGGAAAATGAATTCGATATCAAATTACCGGAAGGGGAGTATCACACATTAAGTGGTTATCTTGTAACAACTACAGGTTCCATTCCAACTCAAGGTTCAGAAATTGAATCTGATGGCTATAAATTTATTTTCGAAATGGTCAGCGATACCAAAATTGAAATGGTCCGAATGATCCGCCTGGATTAAAAATCAAAATTCAGCCAAATTTAGTAGTCAGAAATTAGTGGTCAGGAATTAGTAGTCAGGAATTAGTAGTCAGTGGTCAGTCAGTGTCCTCCAGCCCCAAAATCAGTGGTCAGTGGTCAGTATTCAGGGGTCAGTAGTTGTACTTTGTTCTCCAGCCCAACAATCCCAACAGCCTAACAGTCTAACAGTCTAACAGTCTAACAGTCTAACAGTCTAACAGCCCTTCAGCCCTTCAGCCCTCCAGCCCCAAAATCAGTGGTCAGTGGTCAGTATTCAGGGGTCAGTAGTTGTACTTTGTCCTCCAGCCCTTCAGCCCTCCAGCCCAAAATCAGTTGTCAGTGGTCAGTATTCAGGGGTCAGTAGTTGTACTTTGTCCTCCAGCCCAACAATCCCAACAGTCCAACAGCCTAACAGTCTAACAGTCTAACAGTCCTCCAGCCCCAAAATCACTTACACACTTCCTCAACTGAAAGCTGTGTATGATTTTCTGATTTCAGTGTGATTGTTGTCCAATCGCCGGGTATATTTTCCCAGGCACCTTTATTCTCATTGAGCAATACCGGAAAATTCTTTTGTGCGAATTGAATTTCCTGGACATCGTCGGTGCAGGTTTGTCCTTTTTCATTGCAGGAAAATGCAGAAAGATTTAAAAGTTTATCCCAAATGATTTCGTAGTTTTTTCCTTTAGAAATTATGGTCATTGCCTGATCAAAATATGCGGCAGATTTTAATTTTGCCCAGTTAATGTTTCCTTCAGGATTCATTTCCAAAAAAACGATGCCACCTTTTTTGGAATAGCCATCTCCTAAAACAATTAAATTACCGGATGATGTGAGGCAGGCATTTTTGAAAGCATATTCATTGCCGTTATTTGCTGCATAGGTATGACTCCAAATGATTTGGCCATCGATTGCCGTTTTTATAATAAATGCTTCCTGCCTGTTGCTGTTTCGATATTCAATTTTTCCGATGAAGTATAAATTTCCTTTTTTATCCTGTAGCAATTTATTGAAATGCCAATCTGTAATTAAATCATATTCAAAATGAAAATTGCGATATTGTACTAATTCTCCAATTGGATCTACAATCTGAAACGTATTGATCCAATATTTCTTGCGCAATTCTCCATTGATATAGGCACCTTTCTGCTTATAGCTAATCATAAATTTTTGATTATTCAATACAATTACATCTTGCCATACTTCAATGGCTTTTAATTTTCGGGACCACTTACATACACCGCTCGCATCAACTAAATGTAAACACGCTTCATAGGCATCTGAAGAGGGATCCTTTGTAGGGATCAAGCAATTTCCAGCCAGGTCCACAGCCAGATCTCCTTTGTCTATCGTTTTATAAATAGTGGATCCCAAGGCCCACACCAATTCATTCTTACTTCCTAATTTGCAAATAATCTTATTCTTGTCTTCGCCATAATTTCCTGAAATAAAACGATCCCCACCATTCGGACAAATTTGTTCAAATCGAACCGATTTTCCGTCTATTGCATAAGTGGTTAGTGCAGTGTTTTTTCCGGTTGTGCTTGTTTGAAATAGATAGGCATCTTTTAATCCGCTGGCTTTTGAATCGGGTCTTGCATACGATGCAGTCTCACCACAAATTAAAAGTTCACCTGCATTGGTCAGCACTGCATCACAAGTAAGCCCTTTGGTCTGCAACAGAATCGCTCGTTGATCCGGAGCCACTTGCGAACAAGCAATAAATATAAACGAGAATATAAATAAATTACAGGTAAGACAATATTTCATGGATATGATTTTATAGTATTTTAAAATTTCATAATAAAGACTCAAGAAAATGTTTGACTTCCATTTGCTTGACTTTTTGACAAGATTTTGGTCAACCTATTTCAGGCACAGACCACCTACCAACTATCACCTATCACCTACCACCTATCACCTACCAACTATCACCTACCAACTACCAACTATCACCTATCACCTATCACCTATCAACTATCACCTATCAACTATCACCTATCAACTATCACCTATCAACTATCACCTATCACCTACCACCTACCACCTATCACCTATCACCTTTTCAAACATCAAACTCAATCGTATCCCCGGCTTTATAGCCACCAGATTTTAATGCTTTTTTAGATGGTTCCTTGCTTTGATCGACTACACTGATTAACGGCACGTCTTCAATTTTATTTCCAATGGCTTTCCAGCCTTTTACATCGACAAACTGATGAACCGTTAATATTTCATCCATACGTTCTTTGCGCTGTTTGTATGAGAATAAAACTTCAGGTTCAGGATGTGTGGTGACATAATAAAGTTTTGAATCTTTATGGTCCGTGATGAAACTAAATTTAGTATTGAGCGTCGTGGTTTCAATTTGAAAACGTTTGGCCATAGACCATCCTTTTTCACCTTCAAAATAAATGGCAGTAATAATTTGAGCCGGATTGTATTTTATAATATAAATTAAATCCTGGTAAGAATACCGATTGTTTAAATCATACTCCGTTAATTCATAAGTACCATTTTTGTAAATGGTCAGAATTTTATCGCCCCGATTGAGTCCACCTAAATATAAACCACGCTCCTCAGTTATTAATCTTCCGGTATTGATATCATACCAAATTTTTTGCGCACCTAAAGTACTCTTGCCTTTCTCTTTGAGTGTAATTTTTCGAACCGGATATTTTGTGACGATATTTCCCTGACTACTGCGTCCTTTGATTTCCAATTCGCTAAAGTCAAAATCAAAGCTTTTAATTTTTGCTTTGCAACCGGGAGTTAAAAAGACGGTCACGAGTTCCGCTTCACCTTCCGGATTTCCGCTAAAATAGAGTGTTTTAGATTTGGGATGCCCTTTGGTTAAATCATATTCTTTATCACGGGTTATACCGGTTACATTAAATCGTTTCGCCATGGAACGACCAGTTTCGCCATCTAAATAAATGATGTTGTAGGTAGTGCGCTCATCGCCTTTTTTCCAAACATCTACGTAGATGATATCCTTTCCGACAAAGGTCTTTTCTGATATTCTGCTGACGATCATTTTACCATCTGCCCGAAATACAATGATATCATCGATATCACTGCATTCTTTTACAAATTCATCTTTCTTTAATCCATAACCGATAAAACCATCTTCCCGGTTGACATAGAGTTTGCTGTTGTTCGCTACGACCTGAACCGCCTGAATGGATTCAAATTCAAGAATGCGCGTTTTGCGCTCTTTACCTTTCCCATACTTGCTTAAAATATTTTCAAAATATGCAATGGCATATTCGGTAAGATGTTCTAAATCATGTGCAACCTGAGCAATTTCTGCATTTAAAGATTTGAGTTGTTCGTCCGTTTGAAACTTATTGTATTTGGAAATTCGTTTGATGCGAATTTCAGTCAAGTGCAGCAGATCTTCTTTTGTAATTTCCCGGATCAATTTAACTTTTCCGGCAGTAGCTTTTACTTTAGAAGAAGGAGTAATTACATAGTTTCGCAATCCAGCTTCGATAACCTGTAATACCTGTTCGAAACTCGTACATTCTTCAATATCCCGATAGATTCTGTTTTCAATAAAGATTTTTTCAAGAGAAGTCAACTGCCATTTTTCCTGTAGCTCACTGCGCTTGATTTCTAGTTCTTTTTGTAATAGATCTTTGGTATGAAAAGTTGAAATTTTAAGAATTTCATTGACCGATAAAAACAACGGTTTGTTATCAACAATTACACAACAATTCGGAGAGATGCTGACTTCACAATTTGTAAAAGCATACAATGCATCCAGACTTACTTCAGGAGAAACACCTGCTTGCAATTCAATGCGTATTTCAACATCTTTTGCAGTGTTGTCGGAGATTTGTTTGATTTTAATTTTTCCTTTCTCTGATGCTTTAACAATGCTTTCAATCAAAGAGCCGGTTGTTATGCCATAGGGTATTTCACGAATGACCAACATTTTTTTGTCTTCGATTTCAATCTTGGCGCGAACTTTTACTTTACCACCGCGTAAGCCTTCATTATATTCTGCCACATTGATAGAACCTCCGGTTTCAAAATCCGGATACAGGTCTATTTTCTTTCCTTTCAGTACCTGAATGGAAGCCTTTATCAATTCAATAAAATTATGAGGCAATATTTTAGTTGCAAGTCCAACAGCGATTCCTTCAACCCCCTGCGCCAGCAACAAGGGAAATTTCATTGGCAGGGTTTCCGGTTCTCGGTTTCGTCCGTCATAGGACAATTGCCATTTGGTGGTGTCAGGATTGAATGCAACTTCCTTTGCAAATTTGGTAAGCCGCGCTTCGATGTACCGCGGTGCAGCAGCTGAATCGCCGGTTCTAAAATCTCCCCAGTTTCCCTGAGTTTCAATCAATAAATCTTTTTGCCCGAGGTTTACCAAGGCTTCCCCGATCGCAGCATCTCCATGTGGATGATATTGCATCGTATGACCAATCAGGTTGGCCACTTTGTGAAAACGACCGTCTTCTTTCTCATCCATGCTGTGAAGGATGCGGCGTTGTACTGGTTTTAATCCGTCTTCAATAGCCGGGACCGCTCGTTCCAGGATGACGTAAGACGCATAGTCCAGAAAATAATTCTGGTACATGCCATCCAGGGTAATGATGTGGTCTGAAGAATTATCGGGGTTCTGGGTTTTCATACATTGTATTGAATTGCAAAGATAAACCCTTGGAAATCATATTAAATATTTATTATATATAAAATTAGGGGTTTATCCATCCTTTAAAGTTTGGTTAAAAACGAAAAGAGATTAATCGCTTGATTGGGTAGATAGTCAAACCTACATAATTATTTATTTAAATTCTAAATCATGAAAACACACATTTTAATTTTGACTTCCCTCTTGGTGTGGGGAGTTACCCTTGGAAATGCACAAACTGCATACCGGGAAGGTCATCACAAACATTGGAATAAACGGGAACGCATCGAACATGGCCGCCATACTGGAAAATTAAGTCCAAGAGAATGCCATAAGCTCCGTGCAGAAGGGCGGAACATCCATAAAACAAAACGATACATGCTTCGGGATGGTCGCCTGGATCATAAGGAAAGACGCCAGCTTCACCGGATGCACCATAGACACGACAGAAGCATTTGGCGTGAAAAACATGACAGAAATCGCTGGTAAAACAGCTTCGGTTTTGTTAAATTCAGTTTGCAGGGAAAAGCACTCCTAGCATTCATCGGATGCAAAACTAAAATAATCGTTAATTTCAGGCAGTTTACCCGAAATTCTGCTCCAAAAAATGGTCTTTGACCTATCTTTGATAGCTGAATTAACCGGGTAATTTGCCTGGTTTTAAACTCAAATTAAAAATGAATAAATTTCTTGCTTTTATCTGTTTTTTCTTTCTTGGAAACGCTTTTGTTTCTGCTCAAACTGTTGATGAAATTATTGACAAACACATCGCCGCTTTGGGTGGAAAGGACAAATTGACCAGCATCAAATCCGTTGTGATGGAAGGCAAAGTGAGTTCACAAGGAATGGAATTTCCAATGACAACTACCATCTTAAATCACAAAGGTTTTCGTCTGGATTTTGCTGTGATGGGTATGAATGCCTGGATTATTATGAGACCGGATTCCGGATGGTCGTTTATGCCATTTCAGGGTCAAACAAAACCAGAGCCCATGCCAATGGATCAAATTAATGAAAGCATTGACCAATTAGATCTGTCTGGTCATTTATTAGATTATAAATCTAAAGGACATACCGTTGAGTATTTAGGTCTGGACGATGTGGAAGGAACGGAATGCCATAAATTGAAAGTTACTTCAAAGAGTGGAAAATTAACCTACTACCTAATCGATCCTACATCATACTATATCGTAAAAACAGTTTCAAAACAGAAATATGGCGGTAAAGAATTTGATGCAGAAACCAAATTCAGTAATTACAAAGAAGTCGAAGGTGGATTGATATTTCCATATACCGTAGAATCTATGAACGGCCCGGTGGATATGACTAAAATCACCATCAATTCTGACATTCAGGAGAGCCTGTTTAAACCTTAATTTAGGAGGGTTTATTAAATGAAATTTGCGTTGATTTAATAAACCCTTATTTTTTTTCTGGTGAAAGAACAAGAGTACATCTTTGGGCTTGATCAATTGGATGAAATTTCTAAAAAGCTATTAGATCAAATACTGCCTTATCAGATTATCGGACTTCAGGCAGAAATGGGAGTCGGAAAGACTACACTGGTGCGTTCTATTGGCAAAAACCTGGGATTTGAATCTGAAGCAGGTAGCCCAACCTTTTCTATTATCAACGAATATCATTGTAAGCCAAATCCATGGGCAATCCAAAAGCTGTACCATATGGATTTGTACCGATTAAAGAATCTGGAAGAAGCATTAAATTTAGGGATCCACGATTATTTCGACAGTGGGATCCACTGTATTATTGAATGGCCGGAATTAATTGAACCTCTTTTAGCTTCCGAAAATTACTTGCAGGTCCAAATTGAACGATTGGAAAATCAACAAAGGAAGATTATAGTAACTTTGTAGCATCATCCGTTGATTTTTAGCAAGATACAATTATGGATTCATCCTATGCCACCAGCACACAGCGAGAGTTTTTAACCCAGCCGGAAATGCTGGAGCTCTACCGGGCAAAGTCTTCAATCAAAATAGGGATTCCTCTGGAATCTGGAATGCAGGAAAACCGGGTGGCATTAGTGCCGGTTTCTGTAAGCAATCTTGTAGCACGTGGCCATTTGGTTTATGTTGAATCCCAATCAGGGGTCAAGGCGCATTATTCAGACATTGACTATTCAGAAGCAGGTGCCATCATCACACATGACCGGAAAACGGTATTTGAATGTGATATTATTTTAAAAGTGGCTCCTCCTACTTTAGAAGAATTGCAATGGTTTCATCCCAATCAAGTATTGGTTTCGCCACTTAATTTTCCAATTATTGACAGCGAATACATCCAGGCACTCCGTCAAAAAAGAGTTACAGCTATTGCAATGGAGTACCTCCAAGCAGATGATGGTACCTTTCCCTTAGTCCGGATTATGTCAGAAATCGCAGGAATCTCCGTTGTGCAAACAGCTGCCGAATTATTAAGTCATCCGAAACAAGGAAAGGGATTGCTATTAGGGGGTATATCGGGTGTGCCCCCCGCAAAAGTGATTATATTAGGTGCGGGTGTTGTTGCAGAATATGCAACACGGGCAGCTTTGGCTTTAGGGGCTTCTGTGCGCATTTTTGATGACAACATTCATAAGTTAATCCGGATTCAAAACCGGATGGGACGTCAATTGTATACCTCGTCATTAAATCCCATAACGCTGACTCAACAATTAATGACTGCTGATGTGGCCATTGGTGCCATTCACAGTAAAACGGGTCGTACGCCGCTGTTGGTTTCTGAAGAAATGATTCTTCAAATGAAACCCGGCTCTGTAATTATTGATGTAAGTATAGACCAGGGTGGTTGCTTTGAAACCAGTCAGTTGACTACACACGATCAACCCATTCGGATAGTACATGGTGTAATTCATTATGGAGTTCCTAATATCGCATCTAAAGTTGCACGAACTGCTTCTATAGGAATCAGCAACATCATTACAACGATCTTACAACAAGCAGGAGATGCCGGCGGAATCGATCATGTAATTTATTCCCACAAAGGTCTGCGAAATGGAATCTATACCTATAAAGGCTGTCTGACTAATGAGTATTTAAGTCAGCGTTTTGGAATTAAATACACCAATCTGGAATTGTTGCTGACAGCGACAACCTAAATTTATAAAGGAGATTTATTGCAATTTGTGTTCGTTGATGCTATATGTTTTCAATTCATATTTTTTTGAAACACATAGGGACATAGGGATTTAGGGAACATTGATTAGGAATTCTATGTGATGCCTATTGTTAACCATATACCTATGTTTTTCAATTCATATTTTTTTGAAACACATAGGGACATAGGGATTTAGGGAACATTGATTAGGAATTCTATGTGATGCTTATTGTTAACTATATACCTATGTTTTTCAATGGTGCTTTTTTTTTGAAACACATAGGAACATAGGGATTTAGGAAACATAGATTTAGAATTCTATGTGAAACCTATTGTTAACTATATACCTATGTTTCAATTCATATTTTTTTGAAACACAAAGGGACATAGGGATTTTGGAAACATAGATAAAAGTCATTGGGATAACTTGGTCTATCGTTTACTAAAAAGGACTGCTATTAAATTGTGGGTTAAACTTATTTTACTCTGGAAGTTATGTAATAACTTAATTTTACAAGGGCTTCGTGAGCATCGTTGTGTGGTAAATTTTGCAGATGGGCTAATGCTTCGTCGCGGTAGGCATACATTTTTTGTTCAGCAGTTTCTATACCATTGTATTCATGAATAAAGGAAACCACTTCCTGAATTGATTTAGGATTTTCATTGTGATTTCGAATGAGTGAAATCATTCTGTTTTTTAATGGCAGGGGAGCTTTTGTTAATGCCGCAATCAGAGGCAAAGTCATTTTCTTTTCTTTAATATCCAAGATCTTTGGCTTGCCGGTAAAATCCTTGCTTAAATCCATCAAATCATCTTTGATCTGAAAAGCGATTCCAATTTTTTCTCCGTAGTCGCGGATGTTATTGAGATAATCAAGCTGATCTGTCGTACTCTTAGCTCCACACAAACAAGCCGAACGAATCAAGGAAGCTGTTTTTTGTCGAATGATTTGAAAGTAGATCGCTTCATTAATGTCCAATCGGCGTGCTTTTTCCAATTGCAATAATTCCCCCTCACTCATTTCACTTACGGATGACGAAAGAATTTCCAATAAATCAAAATGGGATCCTTGCAAGGCTGTCAATAGACCTCTTGACAATAAATAATCACCAACCAAAACTGCAATTTTGTTTTTCCATAAAGCTTTAATTGAAAAAAATCCTCTGCGCTGATCGGATTCATCTACCACATCATCATGCACCAGAGTTGCCGTATGGAGTAATTCAACCAGAGTTGCAGCAGCAAATGTTTTTTCATTAATTTCTCCGAAAAGTTTTGCAGAAAGCAAACTCATTAAGGGCCTTAATTGCTTACCTTTTGTTTTGACCAGATAATAACTGATTTGATCCAATAAGGCCACCCTGCTTTGCATTGCCTGCCTGAAATGGGCATCAAAAGCTTTAAGCTCTAGTGTAACGGGTCTTTTTATTTCCTCCAGGGTATATTCCGGCTTCATCAATCGGTAAATATAAGCTATGGCGTTTGGCGAATGGTACCATCTTGATTTCTGATTCAAAGAGGTATTCAGGGGCAAATGTAATCGATTTCTGTAATTATATTTAAAGCATTCATTTTTAACTGATTAGATGAGAATTGTAAAAAAAATTGGTATGAAGAATAACCCTTGTTCTATGAAGTATAAGATGCGGAGAGCTTAAAGTGGGGTTTGAAATTTTTTAATGCGGAGTTTCCGACTGTAAATGAGCTGTTTAAATAAATTGGATCCCGAAGAATACTTGGTTTTTAGAGATTCCCTTAAAAATTGGATTAATTTTGATTCTACAATTAAACCGCTTGCTCGAATTATTTAAGAGAAATACCTTTATGGGAGCATTATTGCTAATACCCTATGCCATGGTATTGCATGCCAGCAGCTGGTTTAATAAAGTAAGTTGTCCCGTTTCTGATTCTTGCTGGCTATTTCTGAAACTATTTAAAGAGCTCTCTGAAAACAATGCCTTCAATATAACCAGTTCCTTAGTTCTAATAGTTTTACAGGCTCTTTGGATTGGCCGGATGGTCAGTCGTTTTAAATTGACCGGTGAAGGTCAACTTTTTAGTTCTTTGTTTTTTATTCTGTTTTGCGGCTTTCATTATTCTACCCTTTGCTTTGGTCCGGTCTTGCTTGCAAACTTTTTTTTCACCCTGGCCCTGCCAGAATTATTTGGAATTTATCTAAAAAAGAAACCGGCTTTAGCGCTGTTTAATTACGGCTTTTTGGTAGGATTGGCAAGTCTATTCTATCCCCCGTATTACATCTTTTTAGTTTTAGGTTTGGTAGGTATTTTGGTTTTACGCGTCTATCAATTAAAAGAAATCCTTCAAATAGTAGGAGGTTTTTTTAATGTTTATTTTTTACTTTTTGTAAGCCTTTATTATTTTAATCTGCACACTGAATTTTGGGATGTGCAAATTGCAGGTTTTTTTAGACCGTTTATATTTTCTATGAAATTTGGCAGCATCGGCTGGATTGCATTTGCCTTGTTATTTATTTTTGTTTTAATCAATTTAATTCAATATCCGTTTTTTCAGTTTAAGAGGTCTATCATGGCACAAAAACAGTTTGACTTATTGTTTTGGGCTATTCTGATCAGCGGGTTTAGCATCCTGTTTTTACAAATTGATCAGGTAAATCATTTGATCATTTTATATAGTCCCCTGGCACTTTTAACAGGTGTATTGTTAACTAAACCTAAAAATCCACTAATCCAGGAAACCATTCACCTGTTTTTACTGCTTTGCTCCTTATTTTTACAATTTCAAAATTGGTAATATGAAATTTGGCGTGGTTGTTTTTCCCGGATCAAATTGTGATGATGATCTGATGTATGTGATTGGTGATGTATTCAAAAAGCCAATTGAGAAAATCTGGCACAAAGAACATTCTTTAAAACAGTTCAATTCGGGTGATTGCATATTCCTGCCGGGTGGATTTTCTTTTGGAGATTATCTGCGTTGCGGTGCCATCGCTAAATTTTCACCCATTATGCCTGAAGTAATCCGTTTTGCAAATGAAGGTGGATTGGTGATCGGCATTTGCAATGGATTTCAAATTCTGTGTGAATCCGGTTTGCTTCCAGGACAATTGCTGGTCAATCAGAATGAAAAATTTATGTGCAAAAATGTCTACCTCAAACCAGGCACGATCGATTCTCCACTCAGTTGTTTGTTAGACCCTAATAAAGCCTACAAAATACCAATAGCACACGCAGATGGACGTTATTTTGCCGACGAACAAACCTTGAGTGAATTGAAGTCTCAGGGTCAAATTATCTTTCAGTATTGCGACCCATCAGGCCGTATAGACGAGGCATCCAATGTAAATGGTTCTTGTTTAAACATTGCAGGAATTTGTAATAAGGAACGCAATGTATGTGGTTTGATGCCGCACCCGGAACGCGCTGCTGAAACTGCTCTGGGCAACACCGATGGCCGCCCCATCCTTGAATCCATCTTTGAATGGATTAGACAGTATTCCAATTCCATAGCATAAGCTAATTACAATTTCTCAATCCAAAATTTCCAAAACCCAGGGTTTAAATCCTGGGTTTTGGAAATTTTGGATTGGGAAATTTTGCGTCAAAAACGTTAAAGTGAGGTTAATCTAGGCTTTCAAAGCCTTTAATAAACACCCTAAGACCGGCCGTTTCGTTTATTTTTGTGTTCCTTTAAGGTACTAAATTTCTTTCCATGAAAATTGCCAGAGTATTTCTACAGCTTGCTTTTATTTTTTCATTGTGGAATGCATCAGCCCAAATCCTGCAGCCGGTTCATTGGACTACTGAGGTCAAACAATTGGATAAATCACACTATGAGATCATCCTGAAAGCTAAAATGGATGATGGCTGGGCGATTTACAGTCAGACATCCGATCCCAATGCGGCACAACCCAGTGAAATCACCCTGGAGAAAGGCAAGCATTTTGAATTGATTGGCAAAGTAGAAGAACGCGGTAAAAAGAAAGAAGGTCCGGAACCATTATTTGATAATCTGGTAGTTTCAAAATACTATGATCATGTAGATTTTGTGCAGAAGATTAAAGTCAGCGATGCTTCCAAACCAATCAAAGCATCGGCTTATTTTATGAGCTGTAACAGCGAGAAATGCATTCCGCCAACCAATGAGGATTTTGTAATTTCTTTAAATGGGGAAGTGCCTGAAGAAAAATCAATGGGCGGCATGCCTGCAGGAACTGGTTTGATTCCTTCAACCCCTTTGACTGCTAACGATCAAAACAGTAATTTACTGGACCCTGTCAAAGTAAAATCAGAATTGATTGATAAAGGAAATGCCACTTATGGTTTGAAATTTACAGCGACTATCCAGGACGGTTGGTATATCTACAGTCATAACATTCCTCCGGATGGTCCGATCCCTTCAGATATTGTTTTGACTGAAGATGCAGGCTATGAAAAAATAGGGAGCATTCAGGAATTGTCAGATCATCGATTAGAAGGATTTGATGAAATTTTTGAAATGAAGCTCATTAAATTCAAACAGGAGGCATCATTTATACAGGAAATTAAAGTCAAGGATCCTTCCAAGCCTATCAAAGGATATTTTACCTATCAAACTTGTGATGCCAGTCGTTGCTTACCCTATAAAAACCTTGATTTTTCATTTGACCCGGTTTCAAAAACTTTGAAATTTGATTCAGAAGAAATTCCAATAGGATCTCCTTTATTAAAAGATGGAAATACCATCGATCTGAGTGTACCTAGTTTAATCGAAACCCAAAAAAATCCGGTAGGACAATGTGGAGAAGAACGCATTGAAGGAAAAAATCATTGGTGGACTTTTTTGTTTGGGTTTCTGGGCGGATTGCTCGCTTTATTGACTCCTTGTGTTTTTCCTATGATTCCTTTGACGGTTTCGTTTTTTACAAAAGATACCAAGCGCAAAGGCTTTCAAAATGCATTGATTTATGCATTATCGATTATTGTGATTTATGTCGCCATCGGAATTTTAATTACAGCAGTTTTTGGCGCTACCGCACTCAATGAATTATCTACCAATTGGATTGCTAATACCTTGTTCTTCATCATTTTTATTGTCTTTGCATTTTCGTTTTTTGGATATTACGAAATTACGCTTCCCAGTTCGTGGGCCAATAAAAGCGATCGGATGGCCGACAGCGGTGGATTGATTGGCATTTTTTTTATGGCTTTTACTCTGGCAATAGTCAGCTTTTCCTGTACGGGTCCGATCATTGGTTCGGCGATCGTACAGTCGGCAACTTCAAAAATGGGACCTTTTGTAGTGATGCTGGGATTTTCAACTGCATTGGCCATTCCATTCGGATTGTTTGCTGCATTTCCTGCTTTTTTAAATACCTTGCCGCGTTCGGGTTCCTGGATGACGAATGTAAAAGTAGTCCTGGGCTTTTTGGAATTGGCGCTTGCATTTAAATTTCTATCAGTTGCCGACATGACCCAACACTGGGGTATCCTGGGATATGAAATTTTCATGGGTGCCTGGGTGATAATTTTTGCGTTGATGGCGCTGTATCTTTTTGGTTTTATTAAATTTCCTCACGACAGTGCAGTAAAAAAACTATCTCCGGCCCGATGGTTTTTTGCTTTGTCTTCATTGGCTGCTACCATCTATCTGGCTACCGGATTTACATACAATAAAGACCTGCATTCTTATAATGCCCTGAAGTTAATGAGTGGATTGGCTCCCCCTTCAACATATAATTATTTCTTACCGGCCCCGGAATTGAATGCAGAGATTAAAAGCAAATATCCTTCATTTACAAAATGTGCAAACAATCTGGATTGCTTTAAAAATTATCACGAGGGTTTAGCCTATGCAAAAGAAGTACATAAACCCATGTTGGTTGACTTTACAGGATATGGTTGTGTCAATTGCAGAAAAACAGAAGAACACATTTGGGTCAATGATAAAGTGCGTCAACAAATCATGAAAGATTATGTCCTGGTGTCGTTGTATGTAGATGATCGTTCGCCACTCGAACAAGAATTGTATTCAGCGGTGCGAAAAACACCGATAAGAAATGTTGGAAACAAATGGGCTGATTTTCAAATTGTCAATTTCAATCAAAACAGTCAACCTTTATATGTTTTGGTAAGTCCGAAAGAAGAAGTACTTGCAAAACCACGCGGTTACCGGGAAGGCGTTGAAAGCTATTCAGAATTTCTTAATTGCGGACTCGACGCGTTTCGGAAGACAGAAGCTGTGGGAAGCAATGAGTAATTAAGAATTAAGAATTAAGAATTAAAAATTACGAATTGAATACTATGTCATTGGTTCGGAATGTTGGATTTGGTATTTTAGCATTGGGCTTTGTGCTTACATGTTGTCAGCCGGTACGATCGCAAATCAGTTTTAGCAATCAGGCTGAAGTACCCAAAAAAGCATTTGCAAAAATTCAGTTTGATTCTAGTACGTATCATTTTGGTGAATTGGTACAAGGACAAATTCTGGATAAGGAGATCTGGTTTACTAACACCGGAACCAGCGATTTACAAATAGAATTGATCACCGCATGTGAATGCACCACCCTGGATTGGACCCGTTTACCGGTTGCTCCTGGAGCCCGCTCAAAAATTAAAATCCGTTACAACAGCAAAGACAAAGACGGTCCGCAGATTGTCGATGTGGAAGTAATAGCCAATACGGAACCCGCATCGAGTTATACCAAGTTTAAGTTGGAGGTTAAGAAGTGATCTGATAAATAAATTTGGTATTAGAACATTTACACCAATTCAAAAGCATTTTCTCAAATGGTCATTGCTGATTGAGCATTGTGTATTGAGCATTAGATTAAGCTAAAAAGCTCAATAGCTAAAAAGCTAAAAAGCTCAATAGCTTAACTGCTTAACAGCCCAACAGTCTAACAGCCCAACAGCCCAACAGCCCAACAGCCTAACAGTCTTCATTTCAAGCGATACTTTAAAATTAACTTACCCCACACAATTTTACTAATATATACAAATTTGTTACATAAAATATTGATAATTAATTAAATATCTATTAATAATTCAAAATATTAATTACATTTTATTATATTCCTATCAGGGGAAACCCTGAATTTCTAAAAAATTTCTTAATGAAATTAGGATGCTACGGAAGCAAAGTGCTATTTTCGTGTCGTATTCTTCCCTTTGTTACTTTAGATCGTTCTGATCTAATGCCTCAATCACATTGTCTGGTTTTGTCAATGAATGGCTTCCCCAGATTTTGGTAAGCATTGAAAACTATTAAATATTATTATCATGAGGCATTTAGTACAATTTAAAGCATCCCCCGTAAACTACTGCTTGATGGTGGCATTATTATTAATGACTGCCTGTACTAAGGACGAATCTAGCGTAGTCATCAGTGAACTCAGTAAAACCAAACTGGAAAATGGCAAAATTGCCAATGACTGGATGGCTTTGAGTTTGCAGTTGACGTCCGAAACTCCTGGTTATACAGCACCCATCGCCAGCAGAGTGTATGCCTACTTAGGCCTTGCTATTTATGAAACCGTTCAATTAGGTATGGATCGCCAACCTAGCTTGCAGGGTAAATTAAATGGCCTTTCTAACAACAGCCTTCCCATTATTGCTGAAGGTGGAGAAGTGAGTTGGTCACTGGCTGTAAATGATTGCATGTATGCATTGTTTAATCATTTTTACAGAAATACAGCTCCGGCTGGATTGAAAAAAATCCAGGACTTGTATCAAACCAATGACATTGAGTTATCAAATACAGTAAACCCTGACATTGCTAGAAAATCCAGGTTGTTTGGACAAATGATGGGAAAAGCTATTTATGAGTACTCCCTTACAGATGGACAAGATTTGGCTTATCTAAACAACTATCCTGTAAATTATACCCCCCCACAGGGTCAGGGTTTATGGGCTCCAACTTCCAATCAAATTAAAAAACCACTCTTGCCATATTGGGGAGAGGTTCGAAGCTTTGTAAAGGAATCTCAAGAAATTGATTTAAATACACCTCCAACTTATTCTAAATCTACCAGTTCAGTATTCTATGCCTATGCATTGGATGTAAGAAACAGAGTAAAAAATTTAGATGCCAATACCGTAAGTATGGTTAAGTATTGGAATGATGATCAGGACAATGCAATATCAGTTTCAGGCCATATGATGGCCATCCTGGTAAGCATTCTGAATAAAGAAAATAAAGACCTGGCGTTCACTGCAAAAGCATATGTGATGTTGGGGATTGGATTGCATGACGCAACCGTTGCTGCTTGGAAAGTAAAATATAAATACAACATGCTTCGTCCGGAAACCTACATCCGCGAAAACATCGATGCGGATTTTGAATCCTTAATCAGTTCGCAGGCAACTCCGGAATATTCTGCTAGTCCATCTGCAGTAGCAATGACCAGTTCAGAAATTTTAAATGAATTGTTTGGTTACAATTACGCATTTACGGATCGTACCCACGAGTTCAGAAAAGATATCAACGGTGCACCACGGGCTTATAAATCATTCCAGCAAATGGCGGATGAAATCAATATGTCCAGTTTGTATGGAGGAATCCACTACCGTTTTAGTCTGGAAGCCGGACAAAAACAAGGAACCTACATCGGCAAAACCATCAACAGTCTAACAATGTAAGTATAATAGGGCCCAAATTCTGACCTGAAATAGCTCCTCAAAAGGGAGCTATTTTTTTTTTGTTCAGGTAGAAACCTGGGGTTTAAATCCCAGGTTTTTAAGCTTGGAATTTGCAAATTGATTTTAACACATTTCAAACCAATCTCATTCACAAACAATTTCATGCTTTTTAATGCCTGCTTTTGATTTTATAAGCATTCCGCAAATGCCCATCCAAATTCTAATTTGGAAAATTGACAGGTAAATGTATATTTATACTAAAATTGTGAACATGAGAACTTTAATAAACCGCTCTTTAGGGGTAATTCCCATTTATATTTTATGCATACCGCTTGCAATGCTTTGTTTTTGCAATACCGGATTTTCTCAACAGGCCTGTGATATTTTGCAATGCAATGATGCTGCAAAAATTAAAATTGAGATTGGAAAAAGCTATCCAATTTCAGCTGCTGATTTATTAGACATTGGATATTGTACCGACCACAGCTATAAATTAGACTATTTGTACAAGGGTATTTTGAACCCATTGGATACCATTACTTCAAACACTCCAAGTTTTTTTCAATACCGTATAGTGGATCAAACCAATGGAAATTCGTGTTGGGGACACATTACGCTTATAAAATTGGATTGCATTGATGATTTTATTCCGGTAAAGAGCAATAAATCGTATAATTTATTTTGTTACGAATCTTTTAAGGTGGATGACTTGGGTTTTAATATTCCGGATAGTGTGGAACTGATTAAAACGGGCGACAATCAATTTACTGCCAGTAATTGGGCGCGTTGCGGTGCGGTTAAAATCAAAGTCGTACGAGATTTTACAATCCACGGTACCTGCGATTCATCATTTATGCAAATTATATACAGGACCTGGCGAGTAACCAGTCCGGATAATCGGAGTTTTGATTTTACAGACACCATCACAGTATCTTATTGGAATATAGACTCCAGCTATAAATTACCGGATTACAATGGGATAGATCAGCCCGTTTTTGATTGCAGAAACTCCTGGCTTCGCGGCCGAAACGGAAATCCGGATGGCACATTAAGCTTTGAGAAAAATTACAAAGCCTGTAATACCTTGGGTACCACCTATACGGATGATACCTTATCAATCCAACCGGAAGGATGTCATCGTATTTTAGAATTGAGAAGAAACTGGTTCATTCTCAATTGGTGTAATTTTGAAACGTTTAATCTTTCACAACTTGTTTATGTGCGATGTTACAACGACAGTATTAATCCTGTGGCTCTCTGTAAATCTGGAATCATTGAATTCCAATTAAATCAAAACAATGTATTAACCCTTAATGCAAACGAACTTTTACAAGATGCTACCGATAATTGTGGATTAGCTCAAACCAGTTGGGATGAAGCAGGATTCATCCAATCAAAACAATTTGGATTGGCGGATACCGGAAAAATTCTTGATTTGAAAGTATGGGTCTATGATTCATCCGGAAATAAAACTTCTTGCGATGTGCAAGTTAAAATTCTGCCCAATCAGATCGTACGTATAGATCCCATGTTGCAAACTGAAAATTTAAAATTGTTTTGCATTCCTAACCCGATGCAAACGTCCTCAACCATTTTTTTTGAATCTGATAAATTCCGGAATGGGAATATAAATATTCGGAATCAGAATGGCGAGTTAGTTTTTAAAATGCCAATCATATCAAATTTATCTAATAAATGGGTGTATTATTTGAAAGATTCAGACCTTCCTATTTCAGGAGTCTATTATTTGACATATCAAAATGAGGGAATATTTAAAACGGTTAAGTTGGTACGATTCTAATTTTCGGATAAGCAATTAATATTGAAGATGAATGGAAGAAAAGCCACGAATTAAAGACGAATTGAAGATGGGATAAAAGCCACGAATGCACGAATTAAAATTTGGAGTATAAAGCCAACTTTTCAATCTAATAGCGTCTAACAGTCTAATAGTCTAACAGCCCAAATTCAGCAATCAGCAATAAGTGGTCAGTAGTCAACTTCATTAAAGTCGTTCAGTCCTACAGTCCTACAGTCCTACAGTCCTTCAGCCGTTCAGCCGTTCAATTACTTTGCCCTTCAATCCTTTCAGCTATTTTACTACACTACCTAAATACCAATCTTCTTTGGCACTGATGAAGGTCAATCTACCATCAGCATCTTCTGCCATAAGGATCATGCCGTTTGAATCGATGCCTTTTAGTTTGCGGGGTGCAAGATTCGCTAAAAAAACAACTTGACGGCCGATAATTTCTTCTGGTTTGTAATATTCAGCAATGCCGCTTACAACAGTTCGTTTTTCGAAACCTAAATCTATTTCCAGCTTCAATAGTTTATCTGCTTTGGCAACTTTTTCTGCAGCAATGATTTTTGCAGTGCGTACATCAACTTTGGCAAAGTCATCGTAGCTGATGGTTTCTTTTAATGGCAAATGTTTTGATTCCATATTAGTTTCAGAATTTATTGGTATCGTTTGATTTTCGCTGTGGTGAAGTTTGTCAATTTGTTTTTGAATGAGTTCGTCATCCAGTCGTGTAAATAAATACTGCGCTTCCTCAATTTTATGACCGGCTTCAATGATAAATTCCCCTTCAGCAATTTTTGTGAGCATATCCTCCAATTCGCCGCTTGCGTTTAGATCCGGAAGATTCAACATCTTTCGAAGTTTAATGGCCGTAAATGGTAAAAATGGTTGCATGGTCATACTCAATGCTGCAACATAATGTAAAGCCAAATTCATAACCACCTCAACCGTTTCAGGTTGAGATTTTTGAATTTTCCAGGGTTCGTTATTTTGTAACAATTGATTTCCGGCAGTACAAATATCCATGAGTGCTTTAAGTGCAGCGCGAAAATCGTATTCCCGGATGTGTTGATTGACTTCCTGGATCAGATCAAAGAGGTAAATTAATTCGGCATCATGAAATCCACCCAATTCATCTCCTGCAACACCTTCAATAATTTCATCCGGATCAAAATCGGGAACCACTCCTTTGTAATATTTGTGAGTAAGTGATAAGACCCGGTGAATAAAATTGGATAAGTTATTTACCAGTTCATTGTTATGTGCATCCTGAAACCCTTTCCAGGTAAATTCGCTGTCTTTTTGTTCCGGCATATTTTTAATCAAATAATACCGAAGTGAATCTTCTAAACCCGGAAGTTCTTCTAAAAATTCATGCACCCATACTGCCCAATTTCTGGAAGTCGAAATTTTATTTCCTTCGAGATTCATAAATTGATTGGCCGGAACATTGCTGGGTAAATTGTAGCCACCGTGGACTTTTAAGATGGCCGGAAAAATGATGCAATGAAATACAATATTATCCTTTCCAATAAAATGGATTAATTCAGATTCCGGATCTTTCCAATATGATTCCCAGTCTTTATTTTGTTCTTTTGCCCATTGTTTGGTTGAAGAAATATATCCTATGGGTGCGTCCATCCAGACGTATAATTTTTTTCCTTCAGAGCCAGGTATTTCTTTGGGTACATCCACACCCCAATCCAGATCACGGGTCATTGCTCTTGGTTGCAGGCCTCCTTCGATCCAGGATTTACATTGACCCAGTACGTGATTTTTCCAGAGATCCGGATCGTGATGTTCCTGACCATCCAGGCTGCCATTTACGATAAAATCTTTGATCCAGTTTTCATATTCATCCAGTGGAAGATACCAGTGTTTGGTTTTGCGTTTTTCCGGAGTTTCCCCGCTGATCACACTTTTTGGATTGATGAGGTCGGTAGGATTCAAAGAGCTGCCACAGTTTTCACATTGATCGCCGTATGCATTTTCGTTGCCACATTTTGGACAGGTACCCACAATGTAGCGATCTGCTAAAAACTGTTGGGAACTAAGGTCATAAAATTGTTCGGATTCTATTTCGCGAAATGCTCCTTTATTGTAAAGATTCAGAAAAAATTCTTGTGAAGTTTGATGATGCAAAGGATCTGAGGTCCGATGGTAGTAATCAAATGAAATTCCAATCCCCTGAAACGTTTTTTGAAATAACTCATGATAGGTATTGATAATTTCAGAGGGTGTTTTTTTTTCTTTAAGAGCCCGCATGGTAATAGCGGCCCCGTGTTCATCTGATCCACAAATGAAGACAATATCTTTACCCATCAATCGCTGAAACCTTACATAAATATCAGCAGGCAGATACGCACCACAAAGATGGCCCACGTGCAAAGGCCCATTTGCATAGGGAAGTGCAGCAGTAACCAAATGACGTTTGAATTGGATCATCCTTGTTTTTAACAAATTCGAACAAAGATAAACTTCTGGTCTTATATATAGAATTTTTATATATAGGCTAAAATGATGTGAGTAAGCCCCGGAGGAGGCTATTAAATCAGGAAATGCGCTATTTTTGCCCTATTGGATTTTGTACAGCCGAAGTGGTGAAATTGGTAGACACGCACGTTTCAGAGGCGTGTGTTCGCGAGGACATGCGGGTTCGAGTCCCGCCTTCGGCACCAATCAGGTTCGGGTGCAGACGAAGCTTCGCTTGTCGGCATGGTGACATCCAATAAAGAAAATATTGTGTGTAGAATAAACATTCATTGGATCGTCAGCATCCCTCATTTAAAAGGAAGGCAAGCCTTCCTTTCTGATATTAGTTCGTGTTGGTATTTCAAAGATTTATTAGCTTTCCTAAAATTTAGTGTATGAAATCATCGGTTGGTTCCTTTGCTTGGGCAGATTTAACAGTAGAAAAAGCACCCGAAATCCGCGATTTTTATGCTTCGGTCGTAGGATATTCATTTACAGAAGTCTCAATGGGCAATTATTCAGATTATTGTATGAATTCATTAGACGATGGCCAAACCAAAGCAGGTATTTGTCATGCCCGCGGTGGAAATGCCGAACTGCCTCCCATGTGGTTGATTTACTTTAATGTCCGGGATTTGGACGCCAGTTTAAATAAATTAAAAGAATTGGGTGGAGTAATTCTAAGCGGACCAAAATCTTATGGTGGAAATTCCCGCTATGCAGTCATAAAAGATCCGGCAGGAGCATGTTGTGCATTGTTTCAGGAAGAGTAGGATCAAAGACTAATTTTTAATTTGGTGGACAAGCCTTATCAATGTCTTATTCATTTTGCTTAAAAAGCTAAATTTCAACCATGCATAAGATTTTAAAATCTGTAAGTTCATTCAATAACTACATTTGTTTAAAAAATATTTCTGAAATACTAAGCAGCAAAAACTAAAATATTATTTGAATTATTTTATTAATAAATACAATTATTAATATACTAAAGAATAAAAAGACAGAGGAATAAAATTCAGACGGTTCATATTTCCTTCAAAGCATTACTTAAAATATTAAACATTGAAATATACCTAAAGTAAACTTGTAGAATTTCATCATGAAGGTATTCCTTACTGAAAGCATGGCAACATACTAACATTATAAAAATTAGAACATTATTGCATTGTGCATTGCAAGATTGCAGCATTTTCTATAGACTAAAAACTTCTTTTCTAAAGACTAAAATTGCAGCATTGCAATATTTTATTTTCTCGAATAATTTGGCGATTCTTTGGTAATGGTAATATTGTGTGGATGAGATTCATTGATTCCGCTGTTGGTGATGCGCACCAATTTTGCTTTTTGTAAATCTTTAATGGTCTTAGCCCCTACATATCCCATACTGGCTCTCAGTCCGCCGATGTATTGCACCATCACTTCCGAGACCGAACCTTTAAAAGGGACACGTCCTTCAATGCCTTCCGGTACCAATTTTTTTATATCGTCTTCTACATCCTGAAAATAACGGTCTTTGCTACCCAGTTGCATAGCTCCTAAAGATCCCATGCCGCGATAGACTTTGAATTTTCGACCTTCATAAATGATGGTTTCACCGGGTGCTTCTTCGGTTCCTGCAAATAAGGAACCTCCCATAATTGAATGTGCACCGGCAGCAAGCGCTTTTGGAATGTCTCCGGTATAGCGAATGCCTCCATCGGCAATAATGGGGATACCTTTCTTTTGAATTGCTTTGGCGGCTAAGGCAATTGCAGTCAGTTGGGGCACACCAACACCGGCAACGATGCGTGTAGTACAAATGCTGCCCGGACCTACGCCAACTTTTACTCCATTGACTCCGGCGGCAACCAATGCCAGAGCTGCTTCTCCGGTTGCAATGTTGCCTCCAATGATTTGAAGGGATTTAAATTTTTTACGAACCTGTTTAATCATTTGCAAAACGCCCTGTGAATGTCCATGTGCCGTATCAATACAGATGACATCGACATCTACCTGTACCAGGGCTTCAATCCGTTCCATGGTGTCTTTACTAATGCCCACAGCAGCTCCGACTACCAGCCTTCCCAAACTATCCTTACAGGAATTTGGAAAGTTCTCCAATTTCATGATATCCTTATAGGTAATCAATCCAATCAGGGTCCCGTCTTTTTTTACGACCGGCAATTTTTCAATTTTATGCTTCTGTAATATGGATTTTGCCTGATTTAAGGTAGTTCCAGCAGGTGCAGTAATCAGATGTTCTTTGGTCATGATTTCTTTAATCGGCCGGTTGGGATGGGCTTCAAACCGAAGGTCCCGGTTGGTTAAAATTCCAATTAATTTATTGGCATTGTTGACAATCGGAATTCCCCCAATCCGGTGTTGAGACATGAGATTCAGAGCATCTTTAACCTTGGCTTCTGTATCCAGAGTAACCGGATCTATGATCATCCCGCTCTCCGATCGTTTGACACTTCGTACCTGCCGTGCCTGGGCCTCAATGCTCATGTTTTTGTGAATAATTCCGACCCCTCCGGATTGAGCCATAGAAATGGCCATATCCTTTTCGGTTACAGAATCCATCGCGGCGGAGAGAATCGGGACATTGATTTTAATATCCGTGGTTAATCGACTGCTGATGTCAGTATCTCTCGGAAGTACGTCCGAAAAAGCTGGTACTAATAAGACATCGTCAAATGTAAGCGCTTCCTGAATCGGAAACTGATTGGTAAAGAACTGGGTTTCCATGTGCAAAGATATAACTTTGTCCGGATTCTAAAAATGATCCTGTGATTAAGGTATTTGACGATAAAGCGTTTATGAAAATGGCCCTGGATGAGGCTAAAAAAGCAATTGCAGCCGGAGAAGTCCCAATTGGTGCTGTCATTGTTTACAAACAACAGATTTTGGCAAAAGCCCACAATCAAACCGAATTACTAAAAGACGTAACCGCCCATGCTGAAATTTTAGCCATCACAGCGGCTTCGCAGCATGTAAACAGCAAGTATTTGAAAGATTGTACCATTTATGTGAGTCTCGAACCCTGTCCCATGTGCGCAGCAGCCTTGCGATGGGCCCAAATCGGTCGATTGGTGTATGCAGCAGAAGATGAAAAAATGGGTTACATGCGTTTTGGAAATGGCTTGCTCCATCCTAAAACTAAAATTGAATTTGGCTTGCTCCGCACAGAAAGCAGTGATTTGATTAGTACCTTTTTTAAAACAAAAAGAAAACCCAAATAGATGGTTTGGATAGTTAATGAATAGACTCATCAAAAAATCTGTTAAATAAAATAAAACATTTTTTCAAATTAGGTTAAATAGTTTTAAAGTTTCCGAGTCTAATAACTATTTAACATACCTTCGGTAAAATGAAATCTATGAAATCAGTATTGTTCTTTTTTGCAGGGCTCTTCCTGTTCGGAATGTCTTGTTCACCCAGTTTAAGTCCATTCACCCAAAAATTGTATGATGACTATCATTGGAATGCAGATGATTTAAAACAAATTCAATTTTACATTTCCGATGATATTGTATTGCGTCGCAAGGCCAGTGAAGGGGAAACCAAAATTCAAAATGGAAAAATTAAAACCATTAATGGTGAAAAAATTGAAGAATTGATTTTTAAACGAGGCACCCCTTGTGTGTATTTATTTTCACCAAAAGAAGAACGCTTTGCCATTAGTTTTGAGCAAGCAGATCCTCCGCGGTATTTAATGTTTGGACCCAATCCAAAATACAGCAACCGCTACGTCATTTTGGCAAAAGAATGGGATCGCAATCGGGGAATCATCACGTATGAAGGTTCGGAATGGTATACAACCACAGAATCTGCTTATGCTTGTTTATTAATTGACATCAAACGGGCAACCAGTGTTCAAAGAAAATCAACAGTTGTAAAAGGTCAAAAAGTAGGGGAGTAATTCCTTCCTCTTTTGTAAATTTTAATAAGTCATTTAAAATGACTTATTTAAATTTTTCAGCCAAACTTTGATCGCGACTAAATATATCGAGTGTACCATTTTCTAATTTAAGTACACCACGTGGACAAACGGCTGCGCAAATGCCACAACCAACGCAAGAAGCGCGGACTATATTTTTTCCATTTTGTGCATACGAGCGTACATCGATACCCATTTCACAATAAGTAGTGCAGTTGCCACAGGATATGCATTGTCCGCCATTGGTAGTAATGCGAAACCTGGAAAAGAATCGTTGTTGAATGCCAAGGATGGCAGCCATTGGACAGCCAAATCGGCACCATACGCGACTTCCCATCAATGGATAAAATCCAACGCCAATTACTCCGGAAAATGCGGCACCAATTGCAAATCCATATACCGAACGAATTTTTGCTGTTGAATATCCATAAAGGGTTTCTTCACCTGTCAGGTAGGTATAAATTACACCGTAGGTCATTACGATAACAAAAACTAAAATGGAGTAAATTAAAATTCGCTCCATATTCCAGGCTGTTTTTGATTTGTTTGAAAGTTGACGAAACGAATCACCGGCTGTTTCTGCCAGTCCGCCGCAACCACAAATCCACGAACAATACCACCGTTTACCAAATAGAAATGTAAGGATGGGAGATCCTGCAATGATCATCAAAATTCCACCCATCAACATATAGTAACCAATTTCACCTTGTGCTAAGAGTTCATCAATATGCCAGCCATCAAAAAAATAATAGTTTAATGGCCAAATGTTTTTAAAATCATGATAGGGTAAATTCATACGCAACATCAATTCCGGTAAAATAAAAGCAAAGGCCGTTTGAAAAAACATAACAGACAATGTTCGTATGATTTGATAGCGGCTGTGTCTGTATTTAATGATAAATTTAATTCCAAAGAAAAAAATGGCCCAGGTATATAACACCCCATAAACAAACCACTGACTTGCGGGCTGATTTTTTATATAATAACTGAGAGGATCAAAAAATGCAATGAATCCGCTATTCCCTTTTACATCATAACCCAAATAAGAAGGATACCAATAGAGGATACAATAAAACACCGTGAGTATGCAAGCCAATAACCAGGCTAGCCATTTTCTGGAACTGATGGATTTAAACCAAACCCCGTCGTTTTTAATTCCTGCAGGTTTGCCCCAATACAAACTCAAACAATACAAGATAAATCCTACAGAAATATAAGATAAGGCATGGATAATAAAATTGAGATTGTTGTATAAGATTTTATTACAAGCCAGGATGATAAGTGTGATTCCAAAAAGTATAACTCCGATCGCAGTAATTTGAATTAAATCACGATGGGTGAAACCAATTTTATTCAAAAGTAATTTCATTTGTTATTGCTTTTTAGAACGTTTAAAAAATCTGAGTACACTGTCAAAAGAACCACGTGATCTTAAATAGGAAGCTTTGCCAAATTCTATGTTAAATTTTTTCATATACCGTCTCGCAATTCCTTTATAAAATTCCGGTTCAAAAAAAGCCATTCGGATGGTTGAAACTACATGTTCAAGTACCATTTTTTGGCTTATCCATTTTTCACAAACATCCTGACGAAATCGATATCCCATCAATAAAAAACCTTTCACTACTTTGGTATCATGATCATACGTTATTCGGATGCTTTGTCTGCCATTGGGTGATTCCAAATGTAAGCTATTGAGGGGATAATGAATTTGTGCGGGGACAAATCCGTAAACCTGATATTCAATATCAAAAAATTTAGCAGAATTATACCAGGTGATTTGTTGATACGCAGTAGCTTCTTTGCAAATATGATGTGCTAGCGTTTTACCCATAGCCCGCGCGATGTACCATGCAGTTTCGATAGATTTTCTTCCTAAGATTGGATTTCGAAGTTGCGCGCAATCACCGATAGCATACACATGCTCGATATTGGTTTCAAGGAAATCATTTACCAGGATCCCTTGATCACATTCAAGCTCCGTATTTTGAACACACTCGATATTTGGTTTAACCCCAACAGCGATTCCAACGAAGTTACAGGTAATTTCATGTCCATTATTGGTAACAACTGCTCTTACACGACCTAAATCATCTGAAAGGATTTCGCTTACTTGAGTTTCCAGGTGTAAATCAACACCATGGTCCTGAATGTGCCTGGTAATCATCCGGGCTTCGTCTTCCGGAAGTACCTGCGCCCAATAATCAGATTCGCGAACCAGCATGCTTACGGGTATTTTACGTGAACAAAACATTTCTGCCAGTTCGATTGCGATGAGACCTCCACCAATGATCACGGCTTGTTGAATCGATGGTGTCAAGTTTTCGATATGCTCCAAATCCTGTTTGGAATACAAACTACAAACCCCTTCCAGTTGATTCCCTGGAATTTCAATTGTTCTGGAATTGGAGCCTGTAGCCAGGATTAAACGATCGTATGAAAGTGGCTTTTCATTTTCAGTAATTACACATTTGGAGTGAAAATCAATGGACAAAACCCTGGTGTGCAGCAAATCGATTCCGTTTTTGCTGTAAAAATCATGTGGATAGGGCTCAATATCCTTCCATCGCAAATGGCCCATATAGACATACATCAATGCCGTCCGAGAGAAAAAATAGGCTGATTCTGAGGATATTACACAGATTTTGACCTCGCTGAGTTTACGCAATTCGCGTGCGGCAGTTATTCCAGCAATGCCATTCCCTACTATTACTATTTGCTCCATTTCCTTTTCTGCCAATTTTTCTTTGGATTTTAATGGAAAAACTTATTACGAAAATTACTGTAGAACGTTAAAATTCAAAATTAATTGAAATAATAATATATTTTTGCTGCCTTAATCTTATTCCACAACAAAACAATTCCATATGAAACAAATTTACATTCTTGTTTTCTTAGGAGTTTTGGCAAGTTCTATCGCATACAGTCAGGCACCACGCCGTGTTTTAGTAGAAGAATTTACCCAGGCTTCTTGTCCTCCCTGTGCTGCTTACAATCCGGGATTCCATAAAATAATATTTACACCCGGCAATGAATCAAAGGTGACCTTATTGTGTTACCAGACCAGTTGGCCAGGCACAGACCCAATGAATTCTCAAAATCCAACCGATGTTCAAAGTCGTGTTACCTATTATGGTGTGAATGCAGTACCCGATTGTTTGGCAGATGGAGGTGTAACCCAGGCAGGGGCCCCCATTTTTCATGGAAATATTGCAGATTTTACTCAAGGGATTATCAATACCCGTTCAGTTGTAACCAGTCCGGTTGAAATTACTGTGAATCATGAATTGGCTACCAAACTGGATTCTGTCACCATGACAGTAAGTGTTAAAAATGTAAGTGCCAATGTATTGCCCGCAGAATACACCATGCATGTAATTTTAATTGAGAAAGTGGTTGAATTTCATATTCCACCAGGTACCAATGGTGAGTTGGAATTTTATTCAGTAACCCGTAAAATGGCACCAAATGCTGCTGGTACTAAATTAACAGCAATTGATCCTGGAGCAAGTTTGGATTATACCTTTAAGATTGCCATTCCAAGCTATATCTACAACTTGAGAAACTTAGGAGTCGTTGCTTTTGTGCAGCATACTGCAAAAAAAGAAGTGATTCAATCAAACGAAAGTTTTCCAAAAGCAATTCCAGGTGCAAGTACCTATGTTGATTTAGGAACCTCAGCTACCTTATCAGGTTTTTCTGGTATTTGTGATAATAACATAGCTTTTAAAGTTGATTTTGAAAACCTGGGTACAGATACCATCCGCACCTTATCAGTTGATTTGATGATCAACAACGTGAAGAAAACCGGACAAACCAATTTGGCAGTTAATATTCCTGCTGGTGGAACTGGATTTTACGAATTTAAAAATGTAAACATTACACCAGGAAAAGCTCAGATTAACTACAGGATTAACAATGTGAATGGTGCAAGTAAAGACATCGACAAACTCAATAATACCGGCCCACACAGATTTTTATATACAGTAGATCCAACTCCTTTCACTGAGGAATTGCACGAAGCATTTGAGGTGAGTGCCCGCGGTGTTATTCCAGCTCATAATTATGTTGAGAATTATTCTACCATGCGCGTATATCCTGCTGATAAAGCATTTTTTGGTGCACCTGAAGAAATTGGAGCTTTTGGAAATTCTGTGTATTCATTATTCTGGGATTTTTATTTCGGACCAGAAAATACAGAAGTAGGTTATTTCTTTGACAAAGTAAATTTAACCAATAGCAAAAACACAGCGTTTATGATGAGTCGTGCATTTGCTACTAAAAATAGTGAAGCGGTAAGTCTGATTGTTGAAGCATCTAAAGATTGTGGAGCTAACTGGACTACGATTTACTCAAAAGTTGGGGATGAATTGGCTACTGTTGCACCAATACCTGGTACTTATTTTGCACCAAGTTCAGCAGATTGGATCCGGGATACTACAGACATCAGTCAATTTGATGGGGAAGCTGAAGTAATCTTCCGATTAAAAGGATTTAATCCTCCTGGTGGTTCCAATTTATTATTCCTGGACGATATCGATATCGCTCCTTTGTCACCTGTTGGTGTTGAAGATGCAGGTATTTTAACAAGAATGGAAGTATTTCCAAATCCTGTGAAAGATCAAATAAATATTCAGGTGAACTCTCAGGAAAAAGCAACAGCAAGTATTCAATTGTATGATGTTCATGGAAAAATGATCAGCGTTTTAGACAGGTCACTTAACTTGTTTGCTGGCGAAAACCAAAAATCTTACAACGTTTCTGCTATTCATTCAGGCGTTTATAATTTGAAAATTGTTACAGACAAAGGGGTGAGAAACCACTTTATTCAAATTCAATAAATTACTTGACATAAAAGGGCGTTTTAAAGTTCCCTTGAATTATAAAAAGCCGGTTTCTTTGAAATCGGCTTTTTTTATGTGATCCATTGAAATTCTCGAATTTTTTTCCAATAAAAAAGCCCTTTGAATTCATACTAAAAAAGTATATCTTTACAGATTAATGCTAAGCTCCAGGCCTATGAAATATATATACCTGATATTCAGTCTTTTGTGTATACATGTGGGATTCGCTCAATCACCAAAAGTGAGTGTTAATCCAAATCCGAATACCATTTTTTTTGTTCCGGATATGACAGACCATTTTGCACATGGCAAAATGAAGAACAAGACCAATGCAACCATCAATGCATTGTGGACCCGTCAAATTTCAATGTTGCCTGCTGGTTGGAGTACCTATATCTGTGATGCCAATAATTGTTATGCGGATCATGTAGACAAATGTCCATATAATAACCCCAATATCATAGGAGCTAATGACTCTGCCACCCTGGATGTTCATATTTTTGATGACGGCAACATGGGAGAAGCCCATATTATTATGTGGGTTTATGAAAAAGAAGACACACTGAATAAGTTTAGAGCAGACTATTCTTTTAATAAAATTGTATCAAATAAAGACGTTAAAAACATAGCCATTAAAGTTTACCCAAATCCGGCATCCAATTCATTTTCAGTTGAATTTAACACCGGACTTACCCGAGTTGATTTATACTCTATCTTAGGTAAAAAAGTAACTTCATATCCTGCAATTCAAAAAGGCAGTTATGATATCAGCTGGTTGGATGATGGTCTTTATTTTGTGAAATTGATTGGTCCAAACGACCAGATGTTACGCACTATCAGACTTCAAAAGCGCTCTTACAAACCCTAATTCATTGAATTAGAGGATTCTAAAGGATCCGCTTAAGTACAAAATATATTTCAAGCAGGGTATTCCACAAAATTCCTGGGCGTTTCTGACAATCTGATATGGATGTCTAAATGTTCAGAAATTACTTTTCGAAGAATTTCATAGATCAGAATGCAAATATTCTCTGCAGTGGGAACCTTGGATTTAAATTCCGGCAAATCCAAGTTCAGATTTTTGTGATCAAAATACAGTTCTACGTGCTGCTCTAAAATTTCCTTCAAGGTTTTCAGATCCATGAGGATTCCAGTTTCCGGATCCAATTCGCCACTTATTTTGACATCCAGTTCATAATTGTGACCATGAAAATTTGGGTTGCTGCAGATTCCAAAAACAGAACGGTTTTTCTCATCAGACCATTCAGGTTTATATAGTCTATGGGCTGCATTGAAGTGGGCTTTTCTGATTATTGAAATTCGCATGGTGTGAAATTTAAACAAAAGTAAGAAGTTTATAAAAAGCCTTGTTTTAATCCTCCAAAAGCCTGGAAAATACTATCATTTGTGCTTAAGCGCCGTTATATTTGCGCCAATTATTAAGGCCGTATGGAGGCACAACACGTACCTTTTGACTATATACCAATTCTAATCCAGTTGCTTGTTGCAATGGGTTTTGTTGTAATTACCCTGATAGGAACCCATTTATTGGGTCCAAAGCGGTCCGGGAAACGCAAAGATGCCAGTTTTGAATGTGGTTTAGATGCGGTAGGAAATGCCCGAAGCCCTTTTTCGATTCGCTATTTTATGACCGCTATCTTGTTTGTACTGTTTGATGTGGAAATTATATTTATGTATCCCTGGGCAGTCAATTTCAGAAAGTTGGGCTGGTTTGGCTTTGCGGAAATGTTTATTTTTCTTGCTTTACTGATGGCTGGTTTCTATTATGTATTGTTGAAAGGAATTTTAAAATGGGAAACAAACGAAGAACATTAAACTTGTTTCAGGACGTGAATTGATTGACAATTAAAAATGAGTACAGTAAAAATAGTTGAAGCACCGGAAGGAATTGGAGGACAAGGTTTTTTTGCAACCAGCCTGGATTCCGTTGTTGGTCTAGCTCGTAAAAACAGTATTTGGCCACTTCCGTTTGCCACCTCTTGTTGTGGAATTGAATTTATGTCCACGATGTCATCTCATTATGATTTGGCTCGTTTTGGATCGGAGCGTTTAAGCTTTACACCTCGTCAGGCAGATTTGCTCATGGTGATGGGGACGATTGCTAAAAAAATGGGACCCGTTTTAAGACAGGTCTATGAACAAATGGCAGAACCCAAATGGGTCATTGCGGTCGGAGCCTGTGCATCGAGTGGAGGAATCTTTGATACCTACAGTGTTTTACAAGGCATTGATCGCATCATTCCAGTGGATGTTTACGTTCCCGGATGTCCTCCCAGACCGGAACAAATTATTGAAGGAGTTATGCGCATTCAGGATTTAATTGGGAAGGAATCAATCAGAAGAAGAAATTCTGAAGAGTACAAAAAATTAATGGAAGAATATCTTGTGAAATAATGGAACCCATCAATCTCGCAACAATTCAACATCACATCGATGCACATTTAGCTAATGGAATCCAGATTTCACAAGATGCATTCGGGGTTTATACCTGCGAACTTGATGTGAAGCAATTGTATCAGTTTGTTCATTTTTTATACAAGGATGAAGTCCTTGCAATAAATTTTTTAACAGATATCTGTGGCGTTCATTTTCCTGATCAGGCATTAAAAGAAATTGGAGTAGTTTATCATTTGCAAAGTATGAAACATCATTTGCGCTTGCGAGTGAAAGTTTTTGTTTCTGAAAGCAAACCGGAAGTCCCAAGTTTAACGGGTATTTACGGATCTGCAAATTGGATGGAACGCGAAACCTATGATTTTTACGGTGTTCAATTTTTGGGTCACCCAAATCTTAAACGCATTCTCAATATGGATGAAATGGTAGCATTTCCCATGAGAAAAGAATTTCCACTAGAGGACCCGAACCGGGAAGATAAAATTGATTACCAATTTGGAAGATAAGAGGGATGAAGACCAACTTAGAATTTTTAGCAAACATTAAATTGCCCGATAAACCGGAGATTCCATACAATACGCTTAATTTGGGTCCAACCCACCCTGCAACCCATGGTATTTTTCAAAACGTGCTCACCATGGATGGAGAACGCATCGTACATGGCGAACAAACAATAGGATATATTCACAGAGCTTTTGAAAAAATTGCAGAGCGCAGACCTTTTTATCAAATTACTCCGCTCACAGATCGTTTGAATTATTGCTCTGCACCCATTAATAATACAGGCTGGTATTTAACCGTAGAAAAATTATTAGGAGTTCAAGTGCCAAAGCGCGTGGATTATATGCGTGTAATGGTTATGGAACTTGCCCGCATTGCAGATCATATTATTTGTAATTCGATTTTAGGCGTTGATACCGGTGCTCTCACTGGGTTTACCTATGTGTACCAATGGCGTGAATTTATCTATGAAATTTATGAAGAAATTTGTGGTGCTCGTTTAACAACAAACATGGGCCGTATCGGTGGATTTGAAAGAGATTTTAATCCCATCGTATTTGAAAAAACAAATAAATTTTTAAAGGAATTTCCACCGGTTTGGCGAGAGTTTGAAAGTCTGCTTTCACGAAATCGGATTTTTATGGATCGAACCATTGATACCGGTGGACTCAGCATGGAACGTGCATTGAATTACGGGTTTACTGGTCCGAATTTAAGAGCATGTGGCTTGGATTACGATGTGCGCACAGCAGAGCCTTATTGTTCTTATGAAGATTTTAAATTTGAAATACCAGTTGGTACTACTGGAGATACTTATGATCGATTTGTAGTTCGTAATGAAGAAATCTGGCAAAGTTTGAGTTTGGTTGAACAAGCCATGCATAAAATTCAAGCGTTGGAACCTGGAGTTTTTCATGCCGATTGTGATAAATATTATCTTCCTCCAAAACAGGAAGTTTATAAAAATATGGAAGCATTGATCTACCATTTTAAAATTATTATGGGTGAAATCGATGCTCCTAAAGGTGAAGTATATCAGGCAGTTGAAGGTGCAAACGGTGAATTGGGTTTTTACTTAATCAGCGATGGCGGAAGAACTCCGTATCGTCTGCATTTTAGAAGACCTTGTTTTATTTATTACCAGGCATTTCCGGAAATGGTCAGAGGACAATTGCTCTCTGATGCCATTGTTGTAATGAGTAGTTTGAATGTAATTGCCGGTGAACTGGATGCTTAAATTAAAGTAATTACGAAGTAGTACTTGCGAATTAATAAATGTTGTGGTTTGAATAATGGTTTTAGTGAAAAATAAATATGCCATTTACAAGTGAACGGTTAAAACAATTTGAGGATATTAAAAAAAGATATCCGGAAGGAAAGCACAAATCTGCTTTGCTGCCAATATTGCATTTGGTTCAGGAAGATCATGGCTGGTTGCCGGTGGATGCCATGAATGAAGTAGCAGAGGTATTGGATATTAAACCCATTGAAGTATATGAAGTCGCAACGTTTTATACGATGTTTCATGTAAAGCCGGTTGGTAAATATGTTTTGGAAATTTGTCGTACCGGCCCTTGTTGTTTAGTTGGAGCAGAATCAATGATTCAATATTTAAAAGAAAAACTGAATGTTGAAGAAGGGGAAACTACTCAAGATGGTTTATTTACAATCAAACCCGTTGAATGTCTTGCTTCTTGTGGTACCGGCCCTGTATTGCAAATTGGCCCTGATTACAAATACCATGAACACCTGACAAAAGAAAAAATAGATTCATTGATTGACGAACTTAGGTCTAAAGGATAATAGAGGAATGAAATTATTACTAGAACATATCGATAAACCTGGAATCCAATCAATTGATGGATATATAAAAAATGGAGGCTATCGCTCCGTTGAAAAAGCACTCAAACAATTAAGTCCAGATCAACTGGTTGAAGAAGTCAAGACTTCCGGATTAAGAGGTCGAGGAGGAGCAGGATTTCCAACTGGAATGAAATGGTCTTTTCTCGATAAAAAATCAGACAAACCGAAATACCTTGTTTGTAATGCGGATGAATCCGAACCGGGTACTTTTAAGGACCGTTTTTTAATGGAACATATTCCTCATTTGTTGATTGAAGGAATGATTGTTTCTTCTTTTGCATTGACTGCAAAAACATCTTATATCTATGTTCGGGGTGAAATGATGTATATCATACGCATTCTCGAAAAAGCAATTGCAGAAGCATATGCTAAAGGCTATCTTGGAAAAAATATTTTAGGTAGCGGATATGATTTGGATTTATTTGTTCAAGCTGGTGGAGGTGCCTATATCTGTGGTGAAGAAACTGCCTTACTGGAATCACTTGAAGGCAAACGCGGCAATCCAAGAAACAAGCCACCATTTCCAGCAGTTTGGGGTTTGTATGGTTGCCCAACGGTAGTAAACAATGTAGAAACAATAGCAGCAGTGCCATGGATTGTCAATCAGGGTGGTGCGGCTTATGCTGCAATCGGGATCGGAAAAAGTACCGGTACCAAATTAATTTCAGCATGTGGAAACATAAATAAACCGGGTGTTTATGAAATTGAATTGGGATTGCCGGTTGAAGAATTTATATACAGCGATGATTATTGTGGTGGAATCGCAAATGGAAGAGAACTAAAGGCAGTTGTTGCCGGTGGTTCTTCAGTACCCATTCTCCCAAAAAATCTGATATTAAAAACAGCCAGTCAGGAAGCTCGTTTAATGAGTTACGAATCACTGTCTGATGGTGGATTTGTAAGTGGAACCATGTTAGGTTCTGGTGGTTTCATCGTATTCGATGATCAAGCCTGCATTGTGAGAAACTTGTGGAATTTTACCCGTTTTTACCATCATGAAAGTTGTGGACAATGCAGTCCATGCAGAGAAGGTACCGGTTGGATGGAAAAAGTGTTACACCGCATTGAATATGGTCATGGCAAATTGACTGATATTGATTTATTGGTTGATGTAGCTAAAAAAATAGAAGGAAAAACAATATGTCCTTTGGGGGAAGCAGCAGCATGGCCGGTAGCCAGTGCCATTCGCCATTTTAGGGATGAATTTGAAGCGCATGTCAGGAATCCGGAATCGTGTAATGCCAGGCATTTACATTTTGAAACTGCAATGAGCCATTAAATAAAACAAGAATGGAAAATCTTTTTAAAGTAACCATAGACGGTAAAAGTATTGAAGTTCCACCCGGAACGACCATACTTCAAGCTGCAAGGCAAATCGGAGGAAAGTATCCACCCGCTATGTGTTATTATTCTTCTTTGAAAGACACGGGAGGAAAATGCCGCGTATGTCTGGTGAAAGTTGCACAATCCAGTGAAGCCAATCCCAGGCCTATGCCAAAATTGGTCGCAAGCTGTCTTACACGCGTTGAACATGGAATGGTGGTTGAAAATGAAAGTTCTCCGGAAGTACTGGAAGCTCGCAATGGAGTCGTTGAATTTTTATTAATCAATCACCCCTTGGATTGTCCTGTTTGCGATCAGGCAGGAGAATGCGATTTGCAAAATCTTTCCTACGAACATGGTACTGAGGGAACCCGCTATGAAGAATCAAGAAGAGAATTTAATAAGATAGATATTGGACCTTATGTCCAATTGCACATGACCCGCTGTATTTTATGTTATCGTTGTGTTTATGCGGCTGAGCAACTTACAGACTCACGCGTACACGGTGTTTTAAATCGTGGAGACGTTTCAGAAATCAGTACCTACATTCAACATGCAATTGATAAAGATTTTTCTGGAAATATTATTGATGTTTGTCCGGTGGGTGCATTGACAGATAAAACATATCGATTTAAACAACGCGTATGGTTTTCAAAACCATTTAATGCACATCGTTCCTGTTCTAAATGTTCAGGTAAAACAATAGCCTGGATGAAAGGCGATGATATTATTCGAATTACAGCCAGAAAAAATGCATTTGGGGAAGTGGAAGATTTTATTTGCAACGAATGCAGATTTGAACATAAAGAAACAGCAGATTGGCACATTGAAGGTCCAAGAGATATGGGAGAAGATTCTGTGATATCTGCAAATAAATATGAATTGCCGGTGATTTCACCTGCAGTAAATGTGGACGCCAAATTTGTTTCAGAATGAGCGAGCTGATTTTTAAATTAATATTCATTTCAGTCATATTTGGCTTGTCTTTGTTTATTGCGATGTATTCTACCTACGCAGAACGAAAACTAGCTGCCTTTCTGCAAGACCGATTGGGACCCAATCGCGCCGGACCTTTCGGATTGTTGCAACCTTTGGCTGATGGGATTAAATTATTTTTTAAAGAGGAATTTATCCCAAAAGCTTCAGATCGGTGGTTATTTATTATGGGTCCTGGTTTTTTTATGATTACTGCATTGATGACAAGTGCTGTAATCCCTTTTGCACCCGATTTGCCTTGGAATGGTCAGATTTTTTCAATGCAAGCCACGGATTTGAATGTGGGTATTTTATATTTATTTGGAGTCGTTTCGTTGGGTGTATACGGGATCTTGATCGGAGGATGGGCTTCTAATAATAAATTTAGTTTATTAGGTGCAATTCGCGCTGCATCTCAAAATATCAGTTACGAACTGGCCATGGGTTTGTCTATCGTTTCACTGATCATGGTTACATCCAGTTTATCGTTGCGCGATATCGTAGATCAACAAAGCGGTTGGCATTGGAATGTAATTTATCAGCCCCTGGGTTTTTTAATATTTATTATATGTGCTTTTGCAGAAACCAATCGCGCTCCATTTGATTTGCCTGAATGCGAAACAGAATTGGTTGGCGGATATCATACAGAGTTTTCTTCTATGAAACTTGGTTTTTATCTGTTTGCAGAATATATCAATATGTTTGTAAGCAGTGCAGTGCTGGCAACTTTATATTTTGGTGCATACCAATTTCCTTTTATTAGTAGTATGGATCCTGGTTTAACTAAAACATTATTAGGAGCTGGTGTCATGTTCGGAAAAATTTTCTTTTTCATCTTTTTATTTATTTGGATCCGATGGACCTTACCTCGGTTCAGATATGATCAATTGATGAATTTAGGTTGGAAAGTTTTAATCCCACTGGCGGTGTTAAATATTATTTTAACCGGTGCATTTATATTATTTAAATCGTAACAATGATTGAATATAAACTGACGAATAAAAGAAAAATCATGTTTCGTAAACCGATGACGTTTATGGAACGGATTTATCTTCCGGCCGTGTTGAAAGGAATGGCAATTACCTTAAGTCACTTATTTAAGAAAAAAGCTACGATTCAATATCCGGAACAGAAACGTCCGATGAGTGAAGTATTCAGAGGATTGCATATTTTAAAAAGAGACGATCAAGGTGCAGAACGTTGTACAGCATGTGGATTGTGCGCTTTGGCATGTCCAGCAGAAGCAATTACCATGACCGCTGCAGAGCGGAAACCAGAAGAAAAGAAATTGTACCGCGAGGAGAAATATGCATCAGTTTATGAAATCAATATGTTGCGATGTATCTTTTGTGGTTTGTGTGAAGAAGCATGCCCCAAGGCCGCGATATTCTTACAAAATGATGTCATGGCTCCGGCAAGTTTCGAGCGGGAAGATTTTATATATGGAAAAGATCGATTGGTTGAACCCTTGAAGTTAAATTGATGCAAAACCTGTTTTATATTTTATCCGGCTTAACCATTTTTGCAGCAATTATGGTTATCATTTCTAAACATCCGATCCGGAGTATTTTATTTTTAGTATTTACTTTTTTTCTGATATCTGCACATTATGTGTTACTCAATGCTCAGTTTTTAGCATTGGTAAATGTGGTGGTTTATGCAGGTGCAATCATGGTGTTGTTTCTTTTCGTTGTCATGTTTTTAAATTTAAATCAGGAAATTGAACGATTTAAATCCTGGATTCCTTTAAGCGCTGCTGCAATTTCAGGAGCTTGTTTGTTTTTAGTATTCTTCTCAGCATTTAGAACAGCTGCATTGACACAGCATGACAATACCGGTGGATATCAACACGGTTTGGTAGAAAATTTAGGAGAAGTTTTATATCGTGATTATTTATTTCCAATGGAAATTTGTTCCGTTTTGTTTTTAGTAGCAATGATCGGCGTTGTTTTATTAGGCCGTAAAGAACGGGTCGAACCAGTTAAAATTAATTTACCATGAATTCAATTCCGGAGTTAATACGCACAGTTCCGTTAGAGCAGTATCTCATGCTGAGTACCTGTTTGTTTTTTATCGGTATGATTGGCGTATTGGTAAGACGCAATATTATTATAGTGTTTATGTGTATTGAAATCATGTTAAATGCTGTAAATCTATTGATGGTCTCCGTTTCAGCATATCGGGGAGAAGCCTCCGGACAAATTATGGTTTTATTAATAATGGCAGTAGCTGCAGCAGAAGTTTCTGTTGGGCTGGCAATTATCGTGATGATGTATAAAAATTTAAAAACAACCAACATCGATTTATTTAATCAATTGAAAGGTTGAGCAAGAGGAAAACAGCATGGATGCAACACTAATATTACACATTATACTTTGGCCACCACTTATCGGATTTTTGATAAATGGTTTATTTGGTAATTCATTTCCTAAATGGGCTGTTAGTATACTAGCATGTTTGGGCCCGCTTACCAGTTTCGTTGGAACCGTTTTAGCTTATACCTATTTGTCGGGTCCGGCTCATTCAATTCCACTTTACACCTGGTTTATTGTTGAAGGAAGTGCAAAAATTAATTTTGGCTTTTATATAGATCATCTGGCTATCATTATGTTATTTGTTGTAACAGGCGTTGGAAGTTTAATACATGCCTATTCTACTGGTTACATGCATGATGATAAGGGGTATTCCAGATTTATGTCCTACATGAATTTGTTTTTATTTTCCATGCTCTTGCTGGTCCTTGGTTCAAATCTGGTGGTCTTATTTGCAGGTTGGGAAGGAGTTGGCTTGTGTTCGTTTTTATTGATTGGTTTCTGGTTTGAAAATAAAGAATACAATCGGGCTGCTGCAAAGGCCTTTATCATGAATCGGATTGGGGATCTTGGATTTTTAGTTGCTATATTTTTAATAATCAATAAGTTTGGAGGAATAGAATTTACAGATATCCATGAAACCATTATGGAAGAAGGTCAATTGCATGATCCTCAAATATTATTAATATGCCTCTTGTTGTTTTTAGGTGTTTGTGGAAAATCTGCTCAAATTCCTTTATTTACCTGGTTACCGGATGCAATGGCTGGTCCAACACCTGTTTCAGCTTTGATCCACGCTGCGACTATGGTTACCGCAGGGATCTATTTGATTGCAAGAATGTACTTCCTGTTTGATTATGCACCTCAGAGTCTAACCATTATTGCTATTACAGGATGTATTACTGCATTGGTCGCCGCAACCATTGCATTAAAACAAAACGATATTAAAAAAATATTAGCCTATTCAACCGTCAGCCAATTGGGTTATATGGCTGTTGCCTTAGGTGTTGGTGCTTATATATCGGCAGTATTTCATCTGATGACCCATGCATTTTTTAAAGCCTTATTGTTTTTAGGTGCCGGCAGTGTGATTCATGGTTTACATGGTGAACAAGACATCAGCAAAATGGGCGGATTGAAGTCAAAGATGAAATGGACCTATGCTGTTATGCTGATTGGTACCTTAGCCATTGTTGGGTGTCCTCCGTTTGCAGGTTTCTTTTCTAAAGATGAAATTTTAGCTGCGGTGTATTCTAAAAACTTTTGGTTTTTTCTAGTATTGGCATTTGCTTCCGTTTTTACAGCATGGTATATGTTCCGATTATTATTTGCAACCTTTCATGGACAATTCAGAGGTTCGGAAGAAAAACTGAACAAGGTTCATGAATCTTCTTATAGTATGGTAATTCCATTAGTTGTGCTAGCTGTATTTTCTATCCTTGGAGGCTTTGTCGGATTGCCGGAAATTACCGGAGGTGATCATAAATTATATAAATTTTTAGTTCAATCCATTGCACATACCCGATTTAAAGTTACCCATTTATTTGAATACAGTTTATGGGGTGTAACTGTCCTAGCTCTAGTGTCCATTGGTTATATAACTTTTAAAAAATACGCAACTTCAGATACTAAAGTTTTTGAACCAGGAAATTCACTGATTTCCAGAATCATTGTAAATAAATTTTATCTGGATGAATTGTACGCAATGCTTTTTGTTAATCCTTTAAAGAAAACTGGAAGCTGGATTATAAATCAATTTGAATATGGAGTAATTGATCGGTTGATTCGAATACCAGACAACCTCATTGAGTCATCAAGTTATGCACTTAAAAATTTACAATCGGGTAAATTGAGTTGGTACTTGTTAAGTACTGTAGTCAGTATATTATTAATTGTCTTAGTGTTTATTTACAGATAAGCTATGAATTCAGCAGGAGTCCTTATATTAATTCCATTCATTTTTTCCTTACTGAGTTTTGTATCCGGAAAGAAATGGTCTTCCATAATTGCTTTGATTTCATCCGTTGGAAGCTTATTTTATTTTTTATTGCTATTAAGTGCTTATAATGTAAAAACAAATTACGTTGCTTTTGGATATTATTACGATTGGATTCCTTCCATACGTGCTTCACTGAGTTTTGGAATGGATGCTGCCAATTTATTGGTTTTGATGCTCACACAAATTGTAGTGTGTTTAGCTGTATTGGCTACGATGGTAAAGGGCAATGACCGGACTGGAAGTTATTATGGATTGATAGGCCTGACACATGCGTTTCTAAATGCTTTTTTTAGCGCTCAAAATCCAATGACTTTTTTAATCTTTTTTGAAGCGACGCTGATTCCGATTTATTTTTTAATTCTCAATTTTGGTGGGCCAAAACGGAAACAGGCTGTCTTCAAATTTTTTATTTATACGGTATTTGGAGGTTTACTTATGCTATTGGCAATCTTGTTTTATCAGTCCAATATGTTTCCACAATTGCGATTGGATAGCTGGGCTGATTTTTATCAATACAAACTTTCACTGAAATATCAATATTGGTTGTTTACAGCATTTTTTATTGCTTTTGCAATTAAAGCGCCCCTCTTTCCATTTCATACCTGGCAAGCGGATTTGTATTCACAAGCAGACCGCCCTACATTAATGATATTGGCTGCCCTCTTATCCAAAATGGGCATTTATGGATTTGTTCGATTTAATTTCTTCTTCATTCAGGTTGTGTATGATTGGTTTAATTACATTGCCCTGTTGTGTGTGATCGGAGTAGTTTACGGAGCAATCATAGCATGGCGGCAAAAAGATATCATCCGACTCATTGCATATTCCTCCTTATCACATATCGGCTTAATGGCTGCGGGCACCATGACCTTAACAAATATTGGAATGCAGGGTGCAATGTTTGCTATGTTGGCTCATGGACTTGCAGTTGCAGGTTTAATTTTTGTTGCCGATGTGATGATTCGACGCACCAATGAACACAGTGTAGATTCCTTTTCTGGAATTGCCAGAAATAATCCTCGCTTTGCAGTTTATTTTTTCATCATTTTACTTTCTGCCGTAGGCTTGCCACTTACTTGCGGATTTATTGGTGAGTTTTATTTGATTTGGGCCTTGGTGGAGTTTAAATTTTATATTGGCCTGGTAGCAGCATTGACTTTAATATTTGGAGCTGCTTACATGTTGCGTTGGTATCAAAAAACAATGTTTGGAATTCCTTCCTCTAATATTATAGGTTTCCAAAAATTAAGTCTCTCAGAAGACTATATTTTTCTGATCCTTGTTATGTTAATTCTTATACTAGGATTATTTCCTGCAGACTGGATAGGTTTTGGACAGTTTGCTTATAAATACATGAACTTCATTCCAGATAATTGATGAATCTATGATGCTTGCATTAATCATATTAACCCTTGCCGGATTGCTGATTCTTTTCTTAGGATTTAGCGGAATGCGGAATGTACTATTGCCTGTTGCCATCATAGCAATTTGTGCTGCTATTTTTTCTTTGAGTTCGCAACAAACTTTCTGGAATCATTACCTCGCAGACATGGTGCAAGTCGATGGACTTTCTAGAAAAATTTCATTGATATTGATGTATGCTGCATTGGGTTTATTGCCATTTTTTAATTTATTTAAAAACCGGGGGCAGGAAGAGCTTTCTGATTTTTTAGGCATTTATTTATTTGCAATTCTTGGTTCGATCTTAATGGTCAGTGCCTTAAATTATATGAGTTTATTTCTTGGGGTTGAAATTCTTTCCATCAGTATGTATGTGTTAGCCGGAGCAAATCGAAGGAGTATTCTCTCTAATGAAGCATCATTAAAATATTTTATCACAGGATCTTTTACCAGTGCAATTATGTTGTTTGGTATAGCCTGGATATATGCTGAAAGTGGTTCACTTTCTATGATTCAGACCAGTGGAGTTGCAACAAGTATGATGAGTTTCGGATTCATATTTTTGTTTACGGCATTTGCATTAAAAGTTGCTTTGGTTCCATTTCATTTTTGGGCACCCGATGTTTACCAGGGAACGCCTACTTTATTTACAGCCTCTATGGCAACCCTCGTTAAAATTGCAGCCATCGGCGCTTTTTATAGATTGGTACAATTAAATCATGCTGTATTGCCGGAATGGATCAATTGGTATTTTGTATTACTGATATTAGCCACATTAATACTTGGAAACATATTGGCTGTTACACAAGATAGTGTGAAACGATTGTTTGCTTATTCTGGAATCGTTCAATCTGGTTTTATATTAATGGGATTTTTATATCAAAGCGCCTATGTGGATTGGACCATGTTGTTTTATTTTATTGCTTATGCATCGGCATCACTTGTTGGATTTATTGTAATTCATTTTGTAGAAGTACAAAGTGGTTCAGACAGTTTGGATTCATTTGCAGGTTTATCTAAAAGCAATCCGGGTTTAGCACTCGTTTTAAGCATTTCATTAATTTCTTTGGCTGGAGGTCCTCTGACAGCTGGTTTTATGGCTAAAATATTTATCCTCAGCCAATCAATACAAAATAACTTTACAGCGCTTGCTATGGTTGCAGTGATCAGTGCTGTAGTTTCAATGTATTATTATTATAAAGTGATTAATGCCATTTACAGCAAAAGTTCGGACCAACCCTGGTCTGTTTCGATCTATTATAGGGGACTATTATATGTATTTACCATCATTACCCTGTTGGCCGGTTTGCTACCTTCTGTTTTGATAGGAATCCTAAAATAAAGGGAGGCAATTTTTAAAATTTGAATGGAGTGGGGTTTTTAATTACCCATGCCGCGATGTAATGGCTTGAATCTTAGATCAATATCTATAATAATAATATATTATTTAATATGTAAATAACTCTAAATCAATTTATTAATTAAATTTATTTTTTCCTAATTTTGTGAATTAGGTATCAGCATGCTTTTTGGTAAAGAAGATATGATTTTGAATGTTAAGCAGGACCGGTGGTCCGACCAACTGGTTTCTCAACATCACTTGTTTGAGAAGCTCAATCGGTCCATTCAGCAAAATCGTTTTCCTCATTTTAGCTTGTTGTTGGGAAGACCTGGAAATGGTCAACTCTTATTGGCACTCTCAGTAGCTCAATCGATTTTATGTATTTCTAATGAAAAGCCTTGCGGAAGCTGTGAAGCTTGTTATAAAGTGAGCAAATTAATTCATCCGGATTTGCATTTTTCATTTCCACTCAACAGTCCAAAAGAAACGTGCCAACAACATTATAAAGAATGGCGATCTGCAATTCTGGAAAAACCCTTTATGGGAATATCCCAGTGGTTTTCATATTTGGAAGGCGATAGTAAAAATGCAAATATTTCAGTAACTGAAATTTCAAATGTATTAAATACACTTTCTTTAAAACCTTTTGAATCTAAAAATTCAGTATTAATTGTTTGGCTTCCTGAATACCTGGGAAGAGATTCAAACAGATTATTAAAATTTTTTGAAGAACCTCCTGATCACGTCTTTATTATTTTAGCGGCAGAAAATCAAGAGTTAATCTTGCCAACCGTATTGTCGCGCGCGCAGATCTTTAGGATGAATGCAATCCAAATGGATGATGCAATTCAAACATTATCAGCCAAAGAGCCTTCATGCAATCAAGATGAGTTGGTTTCAGCATGGTTGGCTGGAAATGGCAATATGCAGCAGACTTTAAATGTTTTAGAGAATCAAAACAATCCATCTGTTGAATATTTACGAAAATTATTACAAAGTGCATTTACTTATAATGCAATCGAATTAACCGAATGGGTCGAACAATTTGCAAGCTTAAATAAAGAAGAACAGAAAAACTTTTTGCAATGGATTCAGCAATTTTTATCCCTGGTGATCCGGGAGAAATTTAAATTAAATCCAGACCCGGAATTTCAAAATAATCCTGTGTTGCAGTATGCAAACAAACTTTCAAATTCATTGAGTGTTTCGCAAATTGAACATTGGGATGATTTACTTAATGATGCTTTATTGTATTTACAGCGGAATGCAAATGTAAAATTGATGATGACAAATTTTAGCATCAAGCTTTCACATATTTTAAGAAAAACTAAACCCTTGAATTAAATACTAATTATTATGGGATGTACGAGTTGCGGCACGCAGAAAAATGGAATGCCTACCGGATGTGGGGATAAAGGCCATTGCGCCAGTGGTGGATGTAATAAAATGAATACCTATGATTGGCTGACTGTTTTGGATTTAGAAGATCCGCAGGAAGTAAAATTGGCAGAAGTAAGTTTTAAAAACGGTTCACGTAAAACATTTTATAGGATTCCTGATTTTCAACGCTTTACTACAGGCGACCTGGTAGTTGTAGATACCGGATACGGTGGCTATGATGTTGGGCGGGTCAGTTTGATGGGTGACTTGGTAAAACTACAAATGCGTAAGAAAAATTTTCAGGAAAACCGGATTACGTTTGATATACTAAGACGTGCAAATCAAAGGGATATTGAACGCATGGAAGAAGCAAGAGCTCTTGAACGTACTTTTTTAGTTAAAGCCCGTGTAATTTCAAGAAATCTCAAATTAGACATGAAAATTGGAGACGTTGAAGTACATGCTGATTTAAAAAAATCTACTTTTTATTATACTGCAGACGGGCGTGTAGATTTTCGTGAATTGGTTCGTTCGTATGCAAAAGAATTTAGAACCAAGATTGAGATGTGGCAGATCGGAGCGCGACAAGAATCTGCACGTATCGGAGGGATCGGATCCTGCGGTCGGGAATTATGTTGTTCAACCTGGCTTTCTGATTTCAAAACAGTCAACACAAATGCAGCGCGTTATCAGAATATAGCCATCAATCAATCTAAATTAACAGGTCAGTGTGGACGATTGAAATGTTGTTTAAATTATGAATTGGATTTGTATGTAGATGAGTTAGACAAATATCCATCAAATGTTGACGAATTGTATTCGATGAAAGGAAAAGCAAGCCTGGTGAAAGTTGATATATTCAGAGGTGTGTTATACTACGCTTATGAACCAGAAAAAGGTCGTTCCATGGTAATGCCTTTGACCCCGGAATATGTTCGTGAAATAAAATCCATGAATGATAAAGGACAACGTCCGGATGAAATTATTGCAAAAGAAGATACGAGCGAGGCAGCAAAAAAAGTTGAAAATGAATATGTGGATGTGACTGGTGAAATTGAATTGCCAGATAACAAAAAGAAAAAGAAGAAAAAATTCAGAAAAAGACCATTCGACAAAAACAAACCAGCTAATAAGTAGTTTCCTGTTTATTACCTTCTTTATAGAAAAAATCTAATTAAATGAATGTCGTAATCATCGGATCTGGTCCTGGTGGGTATGTTGCTGCTATTCGCTGTGCCCAATTAGGGATGAAGGTTGTACTGATTGAAAAATATAGTACTTTAGGAGGTACTTGCTTAAATGTTGGATGCATTCCTTCCAAAGCACTTTTAGATAGCAGCGAACATTTTTATCAGGCTCGTACCCATTTTAAGTCCCATGGAATTCTGGTTGATAACTTGCAAGTGGATTTAAAACAAATGATTGCAAGAAAAAATGATGTAGTGAATCAGAACGTGAAGGGCATTGCTTTCTTAATGAAAAAAAATCGCATTGATGTAATTCAAGGAACTGCTTCTTTTGAAACCACAAACTCAATTCGTGTTACAAAGCCTGATGGTTCAGTTCAAATGATTCCGTTTGACAAATGCATTATTGCAACAGGTTCAAAACCCTTTCTTCCGACTTCATTAAATTATGATAAAAATAGAATAATAAGTTCGACAGAAGCACTTAACATTAAAGAAATACCAGAAAGCATGACCGTTATAGGGGCTGGTGTAATAGGGTTGGAATTGGGGTCCGTATTTGCGAGATTGGGAACTCAGGTTACAATCCTTGAATACATGGATCGGATTTTACCTGGTATGGATTTAGATTGTGCAAAGGAGCTGCAAAAATCGTTGAGTAAAACCGGAATCACATTTCATTTGAATCGAAGCGTAAATCAAATTGATTATAATAAAAAGTCTAATAAAGTAAAACTTACACACCTATCGAAAGATCAAAAGGATTCCTCAGAAATCGAATCAGATTATTGTTTAATTGCTATCGGGCGTCGAGCATACACCGATGGTTTGAATTTAGAACGCATTGGGGTGCATACCGATGAGAAAAGTAAAATTACAGTAGACAAAAATTTGCAAACCACACAAGCTAATATTTTTGCAATTGGGGATGTGATTTCTGGACCCATGCTTGCACATAAAGCAGAGGAGGAAGGTGCTTTTGTTGCTGAGTATTTAGCGGGACAAAAACCGCATAGAGATGTTCATTTGATTCCAGGTGTTGTTTATACCTGGCCTGAAATGGCAGGTGTTGGATATACAGAAGAGCAATTAGTAGAAAAAAACCGGGCGTATAAAGTAGGAAAATTTCCATTCAAAGCACTTGGTAGAGCCCGCGCGAGCATGGATGTAGATGGCCTGGTTAAAATATTGGCTGATAAAACTACTGATGAAATATTAGGAGTACACATTGTAGGTGCACGTGCTGCGGATTTAATCATGGAAGCCGTTTCGGCAATGACCTATCGGGCCAGTGCTGAAGATTTAGCCAGAATGTGTCACCCACATCCAACGTTTACTGAAGCCTTAAAGGAAGCAGCCCTGGATGCGAGTGGCTTGGGTGCTATTCATTCATAGTATGATCAGACCTTAAGATATGCTTTTACTTTAGTATTGATTTTTATTTAATACAAATATCAATTTTAAATCTGTTAATAATTCTATCACCACTTAAACGGTACAGTAATACCCAACCAGGGAAGCACAAAAAGTTGATCGATTTCACTGGTTACAGGAATAAATCCTCCAAAATCAATAGCGAGTTTACGACCCATGTAACGTGCACCTCCACTGATAAAGCCAAAAGAATCAGAATCACCTACAGCAAGTAAATAATTCTCAGTGAGTAAGGCCCATTTTTTTGAAGTTCTGAATATTGCACTTAATGAAACCGTTGGTGTGCTGGTAAATCCTCCGTTGGATGAATAGCCATATCCTAAACCAAGTGTCAATTGTTTATCACGATTCCCAAAGGTATTTGTTCCGTAGAGTATCCCTGCAAATTCTGATGAAGCTCCAAGCACTCCAAAAACGATGGTTCCAACACCATAAGCGCCTTTTCCATTTTTATAGTTAAAATTAAACTTAGGAGTAAGCCATGCAGGAGTTTCTGCAACGCCTCCAAAAATAAACAAAGGGATGATTCCAACACCCAAAGTAAAATGATCTGAAAAACCATAACTCACTTGATTAAAAAATATCCAGGAGTTTTGATAATAACCTTCTCCCTTTCGTAAACCATACGAACTAGGTCCCCAGAAATGTCGAGTGGAATGGGGATTTTCAGGCCAGTATTCTCCATGTACCAATTGATATTTTTCTGGTTGTGTAATTGATCGAATAGTATTTTTAGGAATCTTGAGGATTCCAATTTTTGTATTGATCTCAATTGGATCCGTATTGAAATTTGAAACAGTTCCAATGTAAGTATTCCCATCAGTCGTTTCAATTACCCAAAGACTGTCCTTAGTCCTGGAAGTTTGTGAATGACTCGTGGTACTAAATCCAATCAGGAATAAAACAAACAAGTAATATAGTACTTTAGGCGGTTTCATGTCTATCTTTTAATTACTCTAAGATAGATGCAGTATTCTTAATTACAAAATATTTTCCAATGGGGTGGAATGCAGTTTAGAAATTGAGAAGTTTATTAAAGCATGAATTTTAGCTTGCATGCTTTGATATTATTAAAGTAGGAATCTGATTAATGGTTGTCTAAAACAATTATTTTAATGGTTTTCTGAAAACGTGTATTAAAAAGATTTAATAAATATATTCCAGGAAATGGAGGTGATTGTATTTCAAAGAATGACGTACCCTCTAAATTTTTTATAATTCCGTCGAATTTAGAATAATTCACAAGCTGAATCCAGGAATACTGGATTGGCTCAATATGTTTTTCAGTTGTTGTATATACGGTGAATACTTCATTCATTAAAACAGGATTTTTAATTTTAAAATCAATTCTAAGTTCAAGTCATAAATGCAAGGAAATATTGTAAAAATTAAAAGGAAGCAAGAACTTTATGGTGTCGAATCAAAAGTTTTGCTCCCTTTCAATATTTCCGTATGTGTAAAGTTAGGACATTTTCTCAAATGAGTTTTGAAGAAAGATTAAAAATTAAGGCTTTGTTAGAAACTGGTCATTCTCAAAAAGATATAGCTCAATTATTGAATCGATCTGCATCGACCATTAGTAGAGAGTTTAACCGCAATATTGCTAAAAGGGGAAGAGGATCAGGACATTATTGTGCTGAATCGGCACAAAGAAAAACAGTTCAGAGGCATAAAAAATAAACCAAAGGCAATCAAACTCACAGACGAGCTTAAGTGCAAAATCAAAAAACTGATTGTACATGATAGGTTATCTCCAGAATTAATAAGCGGCAGAGCTAAGTTGGAAAAAGTTGAGATGGTAAGCCACGAAACTATTTATAAGTTTATCTGGACATCAAAACATGGAAACAAAAGATCTGGTAAGGCATATAAAACTTTGCATAAATTCCTCAAGCACTACGGCAGAAGGCGTAAACGAGGAAATGTATACGAAAACAGAGCTCGAATTTTAAATAGAATACCAATCAGCCAAAGGCCAGATCATATTAATTTAAGAAAGCGATTTGGGCATGCAGAAATGGATATAGTTTTAGGAAAAAATCGTAAACCTGGTATTTTAATAATACAAGATAGAAAATCTCGTAAAACATGGTTGAAAAAAATTGAGCACAAAAATGCTAAATACATAAATTCTAAAATAAAATCAATACTTAACAGAACTGAAAAACCAATACGCAGTATAACAACAGATAATGATCTCGCATTTGCTAATCATCATCAATTAAATATTGATGTTTATTTTACAAATCCCTATAGTTCTCAAGAAAAGGGAAGTGTCGAAAATAGAATTGGACAATTAAGAAGATTTTTTCCGAAAAGAACTAATTTTGATGAAGTATCTGAAAGTCAGATAAACAAAGTTGAACATTTACTCAATAACAGACCCTTGAAAATGTTTAACTATAAAACACCGAATGAGGTCTATTTTAGCAATACCCTTGCATTAATGAATTGAATTCAGCAATTTATTTGTATTCAATCCTGTTATTAATTGTTTTTTTATCCAGGTTTTTAAATATTTTTTAATTAAGTAGGTATTAATAAATAAGTACTTTTTGTAAGCCTCTGACACCATCCGCTTCTAGTTGTAGTAAATACAGTCCGGCTTGAACAGGAGCCTTGATTTCACAAATCGAACTGCAATCAGAATTGTAAACGGTTCCATTTAATACAGTAGATCCTGTTAGTTGAATCCAACGATACTGAATCCGTTCAAATAAAAATGATTCATTAAATTCAATACGGGTGCGTCCGATACCTTCAATAGGATTAGGAGTTATAAAATTGATTGTCTCTCCGGGAGTTACCATTTGCTGGTTTCGTTGATTTTGTTTTTCAGAAACAAATGGTGTTTTTTTAACTAAGATTTTCGGGTAGGTGAAAAATTCTATCTGTACCGTATCTAAATCATGGCATCCGTAATTGCTGGCATCCCATTCCAATTGGTAGGTTCCGGTTTTACTGACGGTTATCCGTGATTTAGGATCTCTTGGATTGGAAAAAGCTACTGCACCCGGACCACTGATTTTACGCCATAATCCGGAATTCACTTTATTTGCATTTAAATTTGTTTTTAATCCAAATACTTTAAAATCAGCACCGGCTTCTGCAGCTTTAATAACTGTAATTTGTTTGCATAAAAAGCAAGTATTTATAGAGTCGTTTTTAAAACTCAGACATACTTTTTTTTGCCCTTTAGTAGTCCAGCTGGCTTCAATGGAATTTGATAATTCAGGAATTGGAGAAACTATGTTTCCATCCGGACTTAATTCCCAAAAGAAGTGTTGGATTCCCGGAACGTGCGTGGTATCAAAGGATATCGTATTTATTTCATTTATACAAACAGTATCTTCAACTGCAATTACTAAATTGGGGTGACTGGTATCATTTGGTACTTCATAACAAAAAGTGGATATGCAGGTTTTACTTTGGCCTTCAAACAGTGTAGTCAATAAAACTTCAATGCAATAGGTTTCAGGTTTTGTAATAAAAATACGCTCATCTGTACTAATACTTTTTTTTGTGGGATCCAGCTGACGATACCAAAAATAAGAATAACTAAAGCTTGCATTTGAATTACAGGTATCCTGAATAGTTAAATTTGAAGCGATGATTGCGATTCCCTCATTGCAGGTTTGTGTAAAGTGAGGAATTACAGTTGGGTAAATTGAAGTTAAAAGACCGGTACTGTCACATCGAAATGCATCCTGAGTTTTTCCTGCATTGAATTCATAATTTTTTTTGCATCCGGGAATTGTTATGCCCAAGGGCGATTTATAGGCTTCCCCATTGCAGCCGATGTATGTTATTTTTTGTGGAGCAGGTTTTGGCAAAACTGTAAAATTGACCACTGAATCAAATTTACAGCAGTTGGCATCTGTAAACTGTTCACGATATTCACCCGTATTGAAAACGCGTTGTGAAAACCAGGTGTACCCTCCGGGATTTGCTTGTTCATAACAAATGGTCCTTGGCACACCTATTCTGTCTGGAATTGGGCGAACTAGCACAGTAGCGCAAACAGGACCTTCCTGGGAACAAATAGAACCACTTGAAGGATTTCCAATGTAGGCAGTGACACAAATTATAAAATCACCCTGATCCGGAAAATCTAAACGCAATTCGTTTGAATTTCCCCCTACTTCGTCGCCATCCAAAGTCCAAACGTAGGTTGGCTCGCATCCACCGGGTTGAGGATTTACAAAAAACCTATAATTGCAGGCACCTACACAAACAGGTTCAATAATTCTACTCGCTACATGATTTATTGGATCTAAAGGCGTTAATTGTGGTGGTCCACCTCCTGAAGTATGGAGCGTAAAATCGCAAACATCTCCAGAGCAACCGTCCACCCATAAGTAGTAAGTTTTGCAAGCGGTAAGATTTACGTTAACAGTCGCACTGGAATTTGGAGGAATGCAAGGTATAGAACGGCAAGAAATTTCTTCCTTACAAATGCAATCGCCCCAAATTCCAAATTGAAGCCCCTGGGAGGATGGGCATCCGCCAATATCCATGGTAATCGTAATATTGCCACCATTGGTTACAAAGCCCCACCAGGAGGTATTGTGACCGACACCACCTTGTGAACACAGTGGTCCACAAGGACTAGGAATCGTACTGGGATTGTTGCAGGTATATCCGTTCAATTCATCCAAAGAACAAAGCACGTTAGATTCATCGCAAAATTCTGACATTGGGGGCGTGCATTGTGCAAATCCGTTGTAATCAAAATTCAATAGCAAAAATGTAATGAGAAGAATTGAAAAGAAGAAAGATCGGATGAGATGGAAAGAGGGTAGTGCATTTTTCATAAACTCGTAGGGTTGGTTAATTAAAGTCTGATTTCCAGGGATCTGAGTATGCCTTACTATCAGGAGGCATTAAATCAAGGATTTGTTGCCTGTGGTGTAGGGCAGCTACACAAAATCTTCTGTAAGTTAAACGAATTCTCAGATCGAAACGCTGCAAGCAATATAAAACACAGTGGATTCAAACCTCCAAAACATCACACAAAGCATTCAAAGTCAATCATATACAAATAAATAATAATATGTTTATACATTATAATTATAATTAATATAAATACATATATATATAGATAATTTGTAATGTATTGTATATCAATTTAATAAAAATATAATTAAAAAATTATATTTAAAATATTAAAAAAATATGTAATATGTATTTATGTTTGCCTGAGTTTGTGGAAACCGACTACGGCAAAGCATTGTATTTGATATTTTTTGATTTCTGGTACAATATTTGATTTTAAGATTTCCGCAGACTGAATTCTGGTGTAGAAGATAGCATCATGTGCTAAGTGGGTAAGTAGGATTCTCAAGGATCGAATTGTAAAGTCTCAATATATGAAAACTACAACAACGCAATCATTGCGTATGTGGATGCTATGCATCGTAATGTTTACTGCTGCAATCCTTTTAGCAGCGAGTATAAATTATTCGGATTTTAATCTATCCGGATCTTTTCTAAATCTTTTATTTAATCCCGGCTTATTTACAGCCTTTGTTGCAGGCAGCTTCATCTTATACGGCTGTATGTACCTCTTTAATTTTCTATTACAAATAAAAGATGGATTTTATAAACAATGGATCAAACCGGTTTCCTGGGATTCAGGATCTCTAACTGGTAATTCATTGCAATCAAAAGCATCCATTTCAACTAATTCAAACATCAACTTAACTAATAGTATGTCAAAGTTTACATTCTTACTCGTCGGCTTAACAATTTGTATTGTTGGCTTTACTTCTAACCTACAAGCACAACTTGTAGCGGAAAATCCATTGGAAACCAGAGTCAAAGAAACCTTGAAGCAAAATGCAGAGGTATTGCGATTTATGGAAAACAAAGGCCAATTGGAAAATAAAAACATACTCTATTACCTCAATGGAAAACAAGGTTCCATTTATATAGAGAAGGATAAAATCCGATTTGTAGCCAAGGATTATCTGTTTGTAAAGAATGAAAAAACAAAAGAGACCGATCGTTTCTTTAATGGCGCGCATCAATTTACTTTAAATATGGAGCATTCGAATCCGAATGCTAAAGTTGTTTTAGGTAAATCGTTTGGAACTAAATACAATTTCTTTATTGGAGAAGATCAGTCCAAATGGGTTTCTGGTGTTCAGGCAGCTAAAGACATTACACTGGAAGAGGTATATCCTGGGATTGACATTCGTTTATATAGTAATCAAGATGGTTCTTTGGAATTTGACTGGATAGTTGATCCGGGTGCAGATTATAAAAATATTGACCTTCGGTTTGAAGGACAAGATAAATTATCTGTATCTAAAGATGGTAGTTTGAATGTTGGTCTTCGTTTTACCGATGTAAAGTTTCACATTCCTGAAACCTATCAGGTAACTGAAGCCGGAAAAGTTCCTTTAGACTTTGCTTTTAATGTAAAGAATGATAAGAATGTAAGTTTTAAATCTAAATCTAAAATAGATCCGAATTATCCAACAGTCATTGACCCGGTTTTGAGTTGGGGTACGTTTATGGATGGCAATGATCCGGATTTCGACCAATATCTTTTTGCAATACAAGTGGATCCCAACAACGGGATGGTGTATTGTGCAGGTGCAACCAATAGAAATATTCCTACCGGATCTGCTCCTTATGATGCTGATGGTTATTTAAATTCTATTTCTGGTTTTGGTACCGGCGCAACTCCAAGGGTTGCTATTGTATATCGTGTCAACAGTACCGGTTCTGATTTGGTTGACTTAACCATGTACGGACCTGGTTCTGTATCCGGATCAAATACGGTAGTTGCTTATGGATTAAGTCTTTCAACGAATCGGGTATTTATTGGAGGTCGTACAACAGTAAGTGGTTTACCAATGGCCGGTTCACCTTTCGATAATAGTTTTGATAACAACGATGGTTTTGTGGCAGTCTTTTCAAGAGACCTGGGTACCCTTCATTACTCAACTTATTTAGGTGGTACGGGTTCTGAAGATTTAGGTGTTACATCCATTCGAGCCATTGATGATAATTCTTTTGTCTGCGGTTTGACCGCAGAAGCATCTTTACCAGGAGCTTATATTTCTGGAGGAGCTGCTCAAACTGGATTTGGTGGTGCCAGTGATATGTGGATTGGTAAATTTACCAGTTTGAATACCTTGAGTTTTGGTACCTATGTAGGTGATGCTGGAACTGAAATTTTTAATGACCTGGAATTATTTGCAGATGGTCGTGTTGCCTTCGCAGGTTCTGGAACAGGTTCATTAACTGAAGTAAATAGTGCTGCGAGCAGATCTACTGGTTCAGATCTTGATGGAATCGTTGGTGTATTAAATGCCAATGGTACTGCATTTAACTACCTGGATGAAATAGGTGGTGCTGGAGATGATAAAATTAATGACTGCGGTATAAATGGCAGTACCATATTCTGGACCGGATCATCAGCCGATGGATTTCCTACCTCATCTGGAGCATATGATGCTACAAATAACGGCGGATTAGATGTTGTAGTTGGTTCTGTCAGTGATGTGGGTGGAGCTGCTTCTTATAAAGCTACACTTTTTGGAGGTGGTGGTGATGATATAGGTAGTGCAATAAAAAGAGTCATGCAAACCCAGTGCGATGGTACAGAGGAAGCCTTTCTCTTGGTGTTTGGTACCACAGAAGATAATGCAAATGGAATTCCTACGGTAAACATCAATGGAGATCCATTTTATGATGCAACTAATAATGGTGGTTTGGATATTTATTTTGCAGGTTTTTCTGACAATGTTTCTTCACTTGTTTATGCCACCAACATCGGAGGCCAGTACAACGACTATTTAGGAGATACAGGGGAACCACGAGGGGGTAATCACCTTTGGGTAAAAGGGGCAAATGTATATTGTGGTACAACTACGCACAGTGCGACCCACACCCCGAAGATCGTTGACAATACTGGTTTTGATCAGGTAAAAACAAATCATGCGAATCCAGCTTCTGATGATACACACGTTTTATTTTCTATACAATTTACTTCGTTGTTCGAAACAGATTATTCAGATGCACCTTCATCGTATGGAACTCCTTCTCACATTTTGGATTGTGCTCATATCCGCATCAATACTTTAGATGCTGAAACTGGTGCAACTCCTGGAGTTAACGCCAATGGTGATGACAATGCAGGTATCGACGATGAAGATGGAATTTCAACTTTTCCAATTTATCAATCCGGTGGTCCACAGAATATCAGCATTACAGTAAACAGTGTAATGAATTCAACTGGTCTTTCTGCAACACTTTATGGATGGATTGATTTAAACAATGATGGAAATTTTGATAACAATGAAATAGCAACTACTCCAGTTGCCAATGGATTTAATGGTTCAAAAACCTTAACCTGGTCTGGTGTTACTGTAACAGGAAATCCATCCAATCAATATTTAAGATTGCGTCTTACAACCGATGCATTAGCAGATGATGTTAATACAACGGGATTAGATGAACGTTCTACAGAGAGTGCTGAAAACGGAGAGGTTGAAGACTATTATATCTGTGTGAAACCAAAAGCTGGTGCAGATAAAAATGTAGATTGTATAGCAACATTTCCGGGTGGATCAACAACTATGGCTGCAAGTGGAACAGGAACCTGGTCAGCAGGTGCTGGAAATCCAGGGACCGCTTTGATAGTAACTCCTGGTTCACCAACTACAGTTATAAATAGTTTTAGCGCTGCAGGTACTTATACTTTTGTCTGGACTAATGCAACCAGTTGCGCAACTGATACCGCTTTGGTTACAGTAACTGCAAAACCAAACGCAGGTGGAAATCAAACAGTAAGTTGTGTACCTTCTTTTCCAGGTGGATCTGCCACCATGGGCGCAACAGGTGTTGGAACCTGGTCTGCTCAGGCTGGAAATCCAGGTACAGCTACTATAACATCTCCAAACTCTCCAACAACTACAATAGTTAATTATTCTATTGCTGGTTCTTATAATTTTATTTGGACAAATACCAGTGGATGTAACGATACCGCCACAATTACAGTTACTGCAAAACCCAATGCAGGAGTAGATAAAAATGTAAGTTGTGTTCCAAGTTTTCCTGGAGGCTCAACTGCTATGGCAGCAACTGGAAGCGGAACCTGGACAGCTCATCCATCCAATCAAAGTTCAAACATAGTGAGCCCTTCTTCACCGACAACAACTATTAATAGTTTTGCTGGAGAAGGTACTTATTTATATATATGGACTGTCGGCAGTTGTACAGATACTGCTGCAGTGATCGTATCGAAAGGACCTGTTGGTTCAGCCTCACCGCAATCCATTTGCAGTGGTACAACTAGCAGCGTAGCTTTAAATTCATCTGTTCCAGGAACCACTTTTACGTGGACTGCTGCTCAACAATCGGGTGCAACCATTACAGGTTATAGTGCTTGTAATTCAGCTTGCGGAACAACAATAGCTCAAACATTAACAAACACAACCAATAACGCATCTGGTGTTGTTAGATATACAGTAATTCCAACTGCTCCAAACGGTTGCGTTGGAAGTTCATTTACAGTGGATGTAACAGTGAATCCTACCCCAGTTGGATCAGGTTCAAATCAAGAAATTTGTAGCGGAGGTACCACTTCGATTAGTTTATCTTCTACTGTAGCTGGTACAACATTTACATGGACAGCAGTGCATACTTCAGGTGCAACCATTACCGGTTTTTCTAATTGTGTTTCTGCATGCGGAAATACAATTTCTCAAACTCTTACAAATACAAGCAATAACGCATCTGGTGTAGTTTGCTATTACGTTACACCGCTTTCTCCAAACGGTTGTCCCGGTACAACATTTAAAATAGATGTTACTGTAAACCCAAAACCAACAGGTTCTGCTAATGCTCAAACAATTTGTAGTGGCGCGACAACATCTGTTGCATTAAATTCAACTGTGCCTGGAACTACATTTACCTGGACTGCTGCACAACAATCTGGTGCAACAATTACCGGTTTTTCAAATTGCGCTTCAGCATGTGGTACTACCATTGCTCAAGCATTAACAAATACAACAAACAATAATGCAGGTGTAGTAAGATATACTGTAACGCCAACGTCTCCTGATGGTTGTGTTGGTGCAACATTCCAGGTAAACGTAACGGTTAATCCAAAACCTGGAGTTTCAGTAACAACTACTCCAGCTTGTATTGGATTCAGTAATGGAACTGCAACAGCAGTTGTAACAGGTGGTTCTGCGCCATTCTCTTACGATTGGAGTAATGGTCAAAATTCTGCAACAATTACCAATTTAGCTAATGCAACATATACCGTTACGGTAGAAGACAATAATAATTGTACCAATACAGCAAGTGGTACCGTTCAACAACAAGGTATCAGTGCGATGAGTGCTAATCCAAGTGCATGTAATCCTGCAAATAATACCTATAGTGTATCAGGAAGTTTAACTTTAGTTAACCCTCCTTCAAGTGGTACGTTAACAGTAAGTATAGGTGCAAGTCAACAAGTATTTAATGCACCATTTAACTCACCTACAAATTATACAATTACTGGTTTGACAGCAGATGGTGCCGTTCATACTGTTAATGCAGTATTTAGTGGTGGTACGCAATGTTCGAAGAGCGTAAACTATACAGCACCTGTAAATTGTCAACCAATTATAACACATAGCAAAAGCTTTGTTTCTGCAACGCAAACCGGTGCACACAGTTTTTCAGTAGTCTATACAATTACTGTTGGAAACACCGGAGGTGATGGCCAATATGATTTAAAAGATGTTCCTGGTTTTGATGATGATATCGCAATTACCAGTGCATCATTTACTTCAAATGCTCCTGGAAATCCTGGTGGAGCATTAGCAGGAACGGGTCCATGGACACTTGCTAACGACCAGGCTATTTTAACAGGCCAAACACATACCTATACCTTAACCGTAAATGTTACCATTGATTTAAGTGCAGGAAGTAGTGGAAATAATTCTTATACAAAATGTGGAACTGCAACTCCTGGAAATCCAACATCAGGTGAAGGTTTATATAATGAATCAAGATTAGATACAAACAACGATGGAACTCCGGAAGAAACTAAAAAAGCTTGCGGCGATATTCCATATTTAGATATGACTAAATCCGTTGCATCAATAAATCCATTAGGAGGTAATATGTATAATGTATTGTATACAATTACTGTAAAAAATCTCGGTGGTGCAAATGGACAATATGATTTAACAGATGCTCCAGCATTTGAAAATGATATTACAATTGGAAGCGCTTCTTATACATCCAATGCTCCTGGAAATGCAGGAAGTGCATTAGCTGGAACTGGTCCTTGGATTTTAGCAAGCGATCAGGGAATTATAGTAGGTGCTACCCATACTTATACCTTAACAGTAAAAGTTACTTTAGATCTTGCAGGCGGCGGTGGAGATAATGTCTACACAAAATGTGGTGCAGCAATTCCAGGTGACCCAAGTAGCGGAGAAGGTTTATACAACCAATCGAAAATGGATACCAACAACGATGGAACCATTGATGAAACGGATGAAGCGTGTGGTGATTTACCTTATGTTACTACAACAAAATCAGTATCAAGTATAGTTGCATTGGGTGGAAACATGTACAATGTAATTTATTCGATTACAGCTCAAAACTTAGGAGGTGCAACAGGTCAATACGATTTATCCGATGTTCCTAATTTTGATGATGATATTACAATCGGCAGCGCCAGCTTTACTACCAATGCTCCTGGAAATCCAGGAGGTGCATTGGCAGGAACAGGTCCATGGACTTTAGCAAATGATCAAAACATTAGTGCAGGTGCTACGCATACGTATACACTGACTGTAAAAGTTACAATAGACCTGCGCGCAACAAGTGGAGGAAATAATGTGTACACCAAATGTGGAACGGCTACTCCGGGAGATCCGGCTGCCGGAGAAGGATTGTACAATCAATCCAAAATGGATTCCAATAATGATGGAACACCAGAAGAAACACGCGAGGCTTGTGCAGATTTACCTTATATAGTCAATACAAAATCAATTGCAAGTATTTCCCCACTGGGTGGAAATATGTACAATGTGGCCTACAGCATTCAGGTTAAAAACCTCGGTGGTGTAAATGGTTCATACGACTTAATCGATGCTCCTGGTTTTGATAATGACTTTTCAATCAACAGTGCTTCTTATACATCCAATGCTCCGGGTAATCCAGGATTAACTTTAGTTGGAAGCGGACCTTGGACCTTAGCAAACGATCAGAATATAGTTGCAGGAGCAACACATACATATACATTAACTGTAAAAGTTACACTTGATCTTACCCCGGGAAGTGGTGGTGATAATGTGTATATTAAATGTGGAAATTCCAATCCGGGTGATCCACAAAGTGGAGAAGGATTGTACAATCAATCCCGCGTAGATTCAAATAACGATGGCATTGCAGAAGATACCAGTGAAGTGTGTTCAGATGTGCCATATGTTACTACTACTAAATCTATTACCAGTATCAGTCCATTAGGTGGAAACATGTACAATGTCAGTTATACCATCACTGCTCAAAATATTGGTGGAATCAATGGACAATATGATTTAACAGATACTCCGGGTTTTGATGATGACATTACTATTAACAGTGCATCATATACATCCAATGCTCCGGGAAATGCAGGTTCAGCTTTAGCTGGAACCGGACCCTGGACGCTTGCAAATGATCAATCAATTTTGGTCGGTGCTACACATACCTATACCCTTATAGTAAAAGTAACACTTGATTTAAGTGCAGGCAGTGGAGGAAATAATACTTATAAAAAATGCGGAACTGCTACACCAGGAGATCCGGCTGCAGGAGAAGGATTGTATAATCAATCTACTATGGATACAAATAATGATGGTGTTGCAGAAGAAACTAAAGAAGCTTGTGGTGACTTACCATATATTACTACCACTAAATCAATCTCTGCAATTTCCAACTTAGGAGGTAATATGTATAATGTTACCTACAGCATAACAGCTCAAAATTTAGGTGGAACTACAGGCCAATATGATTTATCGGATGTACCAGGATTTGATGACGACATTACAATAAATAATGCGTCATATACATCGAATGCTCCAGGAAATGCAGGTTCAGCTTTAGTTGGTACCGGACCATGGACTTTAGCAAATGATCAATCCATTGTTGCAGGGGCAACGCATACCTATACCTTGGTTGTTAAAGTTACTTTAGACTTAAGAACAACTAGTGGAGGTAATAATAGCTACACAAAATGTGGAACTGCAACACCTGGTGATCCTACCAGTGGAGAAGGTTTATACAACCAATCTAAAATGGATACCAACAACGATGGTACTCCTGAAGAAACTAAAGAAGTTTGTGGAGATGTTCCATACATAACTACAGTAAAAACAGTAAACAGCGTTACTCCATTAGGTGCTAACATGTTTAATGTTTCTTATCAAATTCAAGTTAAAAACACAGGAGGTGCCAATGGAACCTATGATTTAATCGATGCTCCAGGATTTGATAATGACTTTGCGATCAACAGTTCGTCATATACTTCCAATGCACCGGGAAATGCAGGTTCTGCTTTAGCAGGAACCGGACCTTGGACCTTAGCAAATGATCAGGCAATTCTTACAGGTGCAACACATACCTATACTGTTGTTGTTAAAGTTACCTTAGACTTAACAGCAGGCAGTGGTGGGGATAATGTTTATACGGCATGCGGTAGTGCAACTCCAGGTGATCCAACATCTGGTGAAGGATTATACAACCGTGCTCGAGTAGATATTAATAATGATGGAATTCCTGAAGATACCAGTGAAACCTGTGCAGATGTTCCTTATATAACCAGTAACAAATCGTTGACTACAATTGCTCCTTTGGGTGGCAATATGTATAATGTCACTTATACGATTACAGTTCAAAACTTAGGTGCTTCTGCAGGACAATATGATTTATTGGATGTTCCTGCCTTTGATAATGATATTACGATCGGTTCTGCTTCTTATACAACAACTGCTCCTGGAAATGCAGGAGGGGCGTTAGCAGGTACTGGACCATGGACCCTTGCAAATGATCAGGCGATTGTTGCGGGTGGTACACATACATATACCCTGGTTGTTAAAGTTACCTTAGACTTAACAGCAGGTACCAGTGGAGATAATATCTATACGAAATGTGGAAATGCAACTCCGGGTAATCCAACTGCAGGAGAAGGCTTATACAATGAATCCAGAATGGATTCAAACAATGACGGTACACCAGAAGAAACTAAAAAAGCTTGTGGTGACTTACCTTATATCGTAACAACAAAAACATTTACATCCAAGACAGATCTTGGTGGTAATATGTATAATGTAAACTATACAATAACAGTTCAAAATCTTGGTGGAGCCAATGGTCAATACGACTTGACGGATATTCCTGGATTTGATGATGACATAACAATTAATAATGCTTCATATACTTCAAATGCTCCAGGTAATGGAGGTGCTGCTTTAGCAGGTACCGGACCATGGACCTTGGCAAATGATCAGGCTATTTTAGTTGGAGCGGTTCATACCTATACCTTGACAGTGAAAGTTACCTTGGATTTAAATCCTGCAAGTGCAGGAAACAACACTTACACAAAATGTGGTGCTGCAATACCGGGTGATCCTACTGCAGGTGAAGGATTATACAACCAATCTAAAATGGATACCAACAACGATGGCATTCCAGAAGATGTGGATGAAGCGTGTGGCGATTTGCCATATGTAAGCACAACTAAAACAGTTGCAAGCATTGCTGCTTTAGGTGGCAATATGTTTGAAGTAAAATATACGATTAAAGTAACCAATTCAGGTGGCGCAAATGGTCAGTATGACTTAACAGATATCCCTGGATTTGATGACGACATTGCAATAAATTCTTCGTCCTATGCTTCTGATGCTCCGGGTAATAGCGGTGGTTCTTTAGCAGGTGTTGGACCATGGACGCTTGCAAACGATCAGGCAATAGGTATCGGTGCAATTCATACATATACCATCACGGTAAAAGTTACGATCGATTTAAATCCTGGATCAGGTGGAAATAACGTTTATACAAAATGTGGTTCCGCAATTCCAGGCGATCCTACCAGTGGAGAAGGTTTATACAACCAATCTAAAATGGATACCAACAACGATGGTATACCTGAAGATACAGATGAAGCATGCGGTGATTTACCTTACATTACTTCGAACAAATCCATTACAAACATTGCACCTTTAGGTGGCAATATGTATAATGTTACATACAATATTACAGTTCAAAATCTTGGAGCTGTTAATGGTCAATATGACTTGACAGATATTCCTGGATTCGATAATGACATCAATATTGGTTCAGCTTCTTTCACAACAACAGCTCCTGGAAATCCTGGAGGTGCATTGGCAGGAAGTGGACCATGGACGCTTGCAAATGATCAGGCGATTACTGCAGGTGCAAATCATAGCTACACAATTACTGTGAAGATTACTTTAAATCTTGAACCGGGTAGTGGTGGCGATGATGTGTATACAAAATGTGGTGCAGTAACACCAGGCGATCCAGCTGCTGGTGAAGGTTTATACAACCAATCTAAATTAGATTCAAACAACGATGGTGTTGCAGAAGAAACGAAAGAAGCTTGTGGTGATATTCCATATGTTTCTGCAACTAAAACCATTACAAGTACAGCTCCGTTGGGCGGAAATATGTATAATGTTACCTATTCAATCGTAGTTCGTAACTTAGGTGGCGCTGTTGGTCAATACGACTTAAGCGATGTACCTGCTTTTGACAACGATATCACAATAGGATCTGCATCTTATACAACAACGGCTCCTGGAAATCCTGGAGGTGCTTTGGCAGGAACAGGACCTTGGACTTTAGCAAATGATCAATCCATAGCAATCGGTGCGACGCATACTTATACATTAACTGTAAAAGTTACTTTGGATTTAAATCCTGGTAGCGGTGGTGATGATACGTATACAAAATGTGGTGCAGTAAATCCGGGAGATCCAAATGCAGGTGAAGGATTGTACAATCAATCAAAATTAGATTCAAATAATGACGGTACTCCTGAAGATGTTGATGAAGCCTGTGGTGATCTTCCATATGTAACATCAACCAAAACAATTACAACAATCACAAATTTAGGTGGCAATATGTATAATGTTAGCTACGCTATTGTTGTAAAAAATCTTGGTGGAGTTAATGGAACATACGATCTTTCAGATGTACCAGGATTTGATAATGACATTGCAATTGGTTCAGCTTCATATACTTCAACTGCACCTGGCAATCCGGGTGGTGGTTTAGTTGGTGTCGGACCATGGACTTTAGCAAATGATCAGGTGATTGGTGTTGGAGCAACCCATACCTATACCTTAACTGTAAAAGTGACACTTGATCTAAGAGTAGGTACCAGCGGAGATAATATTTACACTAAATGTGGTAATGCAATTCCTGGTGATCCAAGCAGTGGTGAAGGTTTATACAATCAGTCAAGATTGGATTCAAACAATGATGGTACACCAGAAGAAACCAAAGAAGCTTGCGGTGATTTACCATACATCATAAATACAAAAACTGTAAACAGCTTGACACCGCTTGGTGGAAATATGTTTAATGTGAAATACAATATTGCTGTTAAAAATATTGGTGGTGCAAACGGTCAGTATGATTTAACAGATGTACCGGGATTTGATAATGACTTTGCAATCGGTTCAGCTTCTTATACCTCAGATGCTCCTGGAAATGCAGGCAATGCTTTGGCAGGTAGCGGACCATGGACCTTGGCAAATGATCAGGCAATTACGGTTGGCGCAACACATAATTATACCGTTACTGTAAAAGTTACCTTAGACTTAAGTCAGGGTAGTGGTGGTGATAACGTATATACTAAATGTGGTTCAGTAAATCCATCAGATCCAAATAGCGGAGAAGGTTTATACAATCTTTCCAAAGTGGATATTAATAATGATGGTATTCCTGAAGATACGTCCGAAACATGTGCTGACATTCCTTATGTAACCAGTGCTAAAACAATTAACAGCATAACTTCATTGGGAGGACACATGTACAATGTAGTCTACAAAATTGTTGTAAAAAATCTTGGTGGAGCAGCAGGTCAATACGATCTGTTGGATGTGCCTGGTTTTGACAATGATATTACAATCGGTTCTGCTTCCTATAGTTCTGATGCACCAGGCAATGCCGGCGGTTCTTTAGCTGGTGTTGGACCATGGTCATTAGCTAATGATCAGGGAATTAATGCCAATGCAACACATACGTATCTGGTAACTGTAAAAGTTACATTAGATCTGAATGCTGCAAGTGGTGGTGACAATATCTATACGAAGTGTGGACAAGTAAATCCAAGTAATCCACAAAGTGGTGAAGGATTATACAATGAATCCAGAATGGATTCAAACAATGATGGTACACCTGAAGAAGTAAGTAAAGTGTGTGGTGATTTACCATATGTAGTAAGTAGTAAAACGGTTACTGGTGTTACTCCATTGGGTGGAAACATGTTTAATGTAACATACAAAATGGTCGTTCAAAACTTAGGTGGAATCAGCGGTCCATATGATCTTACGGATGTACCAGGTTTTGATGATGATATTACAATCAACACAGCAAGCTATACAACTGATGCGCCTGGAAATCCAGGAGGTCCATTGGCTGGAGTAGGACCATGGGTTCTTGCAAACGATCAGAATATTGTGAATGGTGCAGTTCATACGTATAACTTGACTGTAAAAGTTACCTTAAATTTAGATCCTGCAAGTCCTGGTAATAATTCTTACACGAAGTGTGGTGCTGCTACTCCTGGTGATCCAACAACTGGAGAAGGATTATACAATCAGGCTAAACTGGATATTAATAATGATGGGGTACCAGAAGATGTTGATGAAGCATGTGGAGATGTGCCTTATGTTACTGCAAGTAAATCAATTGCTTCTATAACTCCATTGGGAGCAAACATGTATACAGTTAAGTATCAAATAAATGTTCAAAACTTAGGTGGAACTGCAGGCATGTATGACCTGGTAGATCAACCTGGTTTGGATGATGATATTACAATGGGTTCTGTATCTTATACATCCGATGCACCAGGTAATTCTGGTGGTTCGTTGATTGGTACAGGTCCGTGGACCTTAGCAAACGATCAGGCGATTGGTATCGGTTCAACACATAGTTACATCATTACTGCAAAAGTTACTTTAGATCTTACAATTGGAAGTAGCGGTGATAATGTATATACAAAATGTGGTAACGCCATACCTGGTGATCCTACAGCTGGTGAAGGATTATACAATCAATCCAAACTGGATAACAACAACGATGGTATTCCAGAGGAATTGGATGAAGTGTGTGGTGATTTACCATACGTAACAACAACCAAAACACTTACAAATATTTCTAATTTAGGAGGTCACATGTATAATGTAACCTACCAGTTAGAGGTTAAAAATTTGGGAGGTGCAAATGGTCAATATGATTTAACAGATGTACCTGGTTTTGATAATGACATTGCAATTGGTTCTGCAACTTATGTTTCAACGGCACCTGGAAATCCAGGATCTGCTTTGATTGGTAGCGGTCCATGGAATTTAGCAAATGATCAAAACATTGGTGCATTCTCGACGCATAATTATACGCTTACTGTTAAAGTCACTTTGAATCTTGAAACAGGAAGTGGTGGAGATGATATTTATACTAAATGTGGTGCTATCACACCGGGTGATCCAACAACTGGAGAAGGATTGTACAATCAATCAAAAATGGATTCCAACAACGATGGAATTCCAGAAGAACTTCGGGAAGCTTGCGGTGATTTACCATATGTTGTGAATGCAAAAACAATTGCTTCAATAACACCATTGGGTGGCAATATGTATAATGTGGTTTACCAATTGGTAGTTAGAAATCTTGGAGGTACAGGAGGCATTTATGACTTGACAGATATTCCAGGATTTGATAATGACATTGTAATCAACAGTGCATCCTTTACAACAACAGGCCCGGGTGCTGCAGGTGCATTAGCTGGAGTAGGTCCTTGGACTTTGGCAAATGATGCAGTAATTGCTGCAGGTGCAACACATACATATACCATTACCGTGAAAGTAACCATCCAAATGGAAGGTGGAGCTGGTAATGATGTTTATACAAAATGTGGAAACGCAACTCCAGGTGATCCTACAGCAGGTGAAGGTTTATACAACCAGGCTAAATTGGATATCAACAACGATGGTACTCCAGAAGATGTTGATGAAGCTTGTGGGGATCTACCTTATGTTACAGCTGCTAAAACAGTTGCAAACATTACCAACTTAGGTGGACATATGTATAATGTTACTTACAATGTAGTTGTAAGAAATTTAGGTGGAGCAATTGGTCAATATGACTTGAATGACATTCCTGGATTTGATGATGACATTACCATAAACAATGCATCCTTTACATCAAATGCACCTGGAAATGCAGGTGGACCATTAGCTGGTTCAGGTCCTTGGAATTTAGCCAACGATCAGAATATCAATGCTGGTTCAACGCATACCTATGTATTAACAGTGAAAGTGACCATTGATTTACGTGCAACAAGTGGTGGTGATAATATTTATACTGCTTGTGGTCAACTTTCAACACCTGGAGATCCATCTCCTGGTGAAGGCTTGTACAATCAGTCAACTATGGATTCCAACAATGATGGAATTCCAGAGGAATATGATGAAGCATGTGCGGATCTTCCATATGTTGTTTCTAGTAAAACAATTACAAGCATTATCCCACTTGGTGGCGGAATGCATACTATAAATTATCAGTTAAAAGTTCAAAATCTTGGAGGTGCTATTGGACAATATGATTTGACAGATGCTCCTGGTTTTGATGATGATTTAACAATAAATACAGCATCTTATACAACAACAGCACCTGGAAATCCAGGCGGTGCATTGGCTGGAAGTGGTCCGTGGGTTCTTGCAAATGACCAATCTATTGGAATTGGTTCAACGCATACCTACAATCTTACAGTGAAAGCAACCCTTGATTTCAGACCAGGATCTGGAGGCGATAATGTATACAGTGAATGTGGTAAAGCAACTCCTGGAACTCCAAAAGCAGGAGAAGGAGTCTTTAACCAATCCAGAATGGACATCAACAACGACGGCACTCCGGAAGATGTGGATGATGTGTGTGGTGATATCGATATCGTCGACATGGCGATTCGCAAAACGACGGTTACCGCAGCACCTTACAGTTATGGACAATTGATTACGTTTAATTTGGAAGTGTTCAATCAAGGTAATATTCCATTGACAAGTATTGTTTTAAATGATTACTTGCCAAGTGGATTTACCTTCAGCCCTGCTGACAATATCGCAGGATGGAGTCAAATCAATCCGGCATTATTGGAATACAATGCAGTAGCAAACGTTCCAAAATATTCTTCTGTAATTGTACCTCTTAAATTAAGAGTGGCAATGAGCAGTGGATACAAAGCGTGGTTCAATTATTCGGAAGTCAAATCTTATAAAGATGTTTCTGGAAATGACAGAACGTTTGAAGAATTAGATAGTAAACCAAACTCCAATACACCTGCTGAGTTGGCAGTGTTACCGGGTGATCCAGGTGATGACAATATCAATACAATGGATATTGGAGGAAATGAAGATGATCACGACCCTGCTGGATTTAATGTGTTTGACCTTGCATTGCGCAAAATAGCTAAAGGTGCGAATCCATTAACCTACGGTGAAGTGGTTCCATTTGAAATTACCTTGTTTAATCAGGGAAGTATTTCAGCGATGAATCCTCAAGTAACGGATTATGTTCCAGCTGGATTCCAGTTTGTTCAAGCAAACAATCCAACATGGACATACAATGCAGGAACACGTGAAGCATTGACAACGTATTCCGGAAAAATTAAACCGGGTGATAGTGTGAAAATTACCATCAATTTAACCTTGTTGCCAAACCTTGGCAATCCAAGAGCATGGGATAACATTGGTGAAATTGAAACGGTCACAGATACTTTAGGAAATGTAATGACTGATTTTGACAGTAGCCCTGGTGGTACTAAAGATGATGATGGTCCTGCGATTGATGATGCAATCAATGATCCAAATGATCAGGATGATCACGATCCATCGATAGGCCCAGTGTTTGACCTTGCCTTGAGAAAATATGTTAAAAACAAATTACCATATTATGCTCCGGGTGATGTAGTACCTTATACCATTACTGTATTCAATCAGGGTAATATAACTGCTAAGAATATTCAGGTTAATGATTACATGCCTCAAGGATATGTCTTTGAAGCAGGTTCAAATCCTGGATGGGGATTTGTTGGTTCGACTTTGGTTTACAATAGTATTGCAAAATTGTATCCGGGCGATAGTGTGCAGTTGACATTAAATCTGAAAGTACAGATCGCAGCAATTCCAACTTTATTGGATTGGGATAATTATGCAGAAATTCGTACGGCAAATGATACCTTAAATGTAAACAGAGACAATGATGATGCAGACAGTAAACCAAACACCAACAGTGCTTGGGAAAGACAGGTTGTTGAAAATCATCCTTGGGATAATGTGATTGATGGAAATGGTCAAGTCGAAAACGAAGATGAAGACGACCATGACTTCGAAAATGTAAAAGTAACCGGTGCAATTGGTGACCGCGTATGGGATGATTTGGATGGAGATGGTATTCAAGATCCAGGCGAACCAGGATTACCAAATGTAATCGCTAACTTATACGATTGCAGTACGCTAGCACTTGTTAAGAAAGATACTACAGATGCAAGCGGTATGTATTTGTTTGATTTCTTATTACCATTGAAATCTTACTTTGTTAAATATGACTTCGGTTTAGTGCCTCCAGGTTATGGATTTACTTTCCAAAATCAGGGTGGTGATGACACGAAAGACAGTGATGTTGATGCAAATGGAGTTGGTCCATGCTTAACCATCCAACCAGGAAAGAGAGATTCAACTTATGATGCCGGTTTAGTTAAATTAGGTTCCTTCTCTGACTTTGTATGGGATGATAAAGATGGTGATGGTATTCAGGATCCAGGTGAAACTGGAATTCAGGGTGTCGTTGTAACTGTTTACAATGCAGTTACGAAGCTGCCAGTGAAAAATACCATTACAGACGTAAATGGATATTATTTATTGAAGGATTTATTACCTCAGGATTATTACCTCAAGTTTGAAGCACCTGCTGGTTATGTGATTACTTTGGCTAACGCCACTGCAGATCATAAGGACAGTGATGTAGATAATACAAATGGTCCAGGTACAACTGCAACCACACACCTGTCACCTGATGAAGATGACACAACCGTTGATGCAGGTTTCTACCGATGCATTATGGTTTGTGGTGATGTTTGGTATGATTTCGATATGGATGGTATTTACGATGCGGCTGAGAAAGGAATTAACGGTTTGCGTGTTTATATTATCGATGCAATCAGTGGTGCAACGGTTTCAACCTTGACTACCAGCGTAAAACCAGGTACACCTTCTGATGATGGTTACTTTAAAGCAGCATGTCTCAGACCAGGAACTTATTACATACGTTTTGAAAGACCGGGACATTTAGGAGCTAGTGAACCTTACAAAGGAAGCAATCCAAATAAAGACAGCGACATCTCTCACGAGAACGGTGTAAACACTACTAAGAAGTTTATCGTGGTGAGTGGGGATATGGTTTGTGGATATGGTGGTGGATTCCAGGTTAAGTCGATCGTAGGAGACCGTGTTTGGGTTGACCAAAACTTCAACGGAATCCAGGATCAGGGTGAAGCACCATTATCCGGTGTAAAAGTAGCAGCTTATAAGAGTACTGGAACGATGGTAAGTGAAGGTGTAACAGGTACTGATGGTCAATTTACATTGGACGGTATGATTCAAGGAGACTACTATGTTAAATTTGAATTACCAGGTACAAGCTATGGCTTTACAAGACCTCACGCTGGATTTGATGAAGTAGATAGTGATGTAGATGGAACATTCGGATACGGTAGTACTCAGATGTATAGAATTCAAAGTGGTGAAGTCAGACCGACAATTGATGCGGGTGTTGTATCTCAGGTACTTGCCGTTGAATGGTTGAGTTTTGATGGAAACTACAATGGAAGCTTTACTGAATTGGATTGGACGACCCGTGTGGATATCAATACAGATCACTTTGTAGTAGAAAGAAGACATGAATCCGAAACTGACTTCAAAGAAATCGGACAAGTGGAAGCAAATAGCGACATGACATTGACTTCACATGAATACAACTTTGATGATTTTGATGTGACGCAATCAGGTGTTTACTATTATCGCTTGAAACAATTTGATAAGAATGGCAGATTTACTTACAGTAAGATCATTTCAATCCGCGTAACAACAGAAGATGAATTAAATGTATTCATCTATCCAAATCCGGTAAATGACTTGTTGAAAGTTGAACTCTGGATACCACAGGATACTGAATTGGATGTAAGAGTATTTGATCAGAATGGTAAAACGGTATTGTATGCTCCATTTAGTGAATACAAAACTAAAGGTAAATACAGCGAACTTTTAAGTACCGCCAATTTGATTCAAGGTCAATATGTATTACAAATTAAAACGGTGTCAGGTGTAATTAACAAGAAGTTTACCGTTTCGAGGTAAAAAAATATAGAACAAAATGAAAGGGCCTGCTTCAATTTATTGTAGCAGGCTCTTTTTTTTTTTTTTTTTATAAAAAAAAATAGACGACTGGACGGCTGAACGACTGTTGGACTGGACGACTTAATACCATAAGTATTGAATATTTGATTGACAGTAGGTGTAAAAAATTTATATAGTAGTATACAAAATTTTGAATTAGATAAATTCGAAGGATTTATTAAATTTGAATATTTAACGCCTAAAAATTAATACTGTGAGAGATTACACAAAACTTGATGCATTTAATTTGTCCGATGATTTAGTATTGGAAGTTTATAGACTGACCAGCCAGTTTCCAAAGTTTGAACTATATGGCTTGACTTCTCAAATTAGACGGGCGATTATTTCTGTGCCATCCAATATTGTCGAAGGAAACTGCAGAAATAGCCAAAAAGAATATTATAGATTTCTAGAAATAGCCTTTGCTTCATTAAAAGAATCTAGATATCAAATGAATCTTGCATCTAGACTGAATTACCTTGAACTAAAAGATTTTCAATCGTGTGATGAAAAGTTTCAAAGAGTTGAACATGTTTTATTTGCTCTGGTTAGGAGTATGAAATGTTAGTCCCAGTGATATGGCTAAATTTTATGGAATTGAAGGGATAAATAGAATTTTTTAGTTTTACAGGCCCCCGAAAAAACATAAATCATTTAGGTCCACACTCAATCCGTCCAGTCCTCCATCCGTCCAGTCCTCCAGTCGTCCAGTCCTCCAGTCGTCCAGACCTCCAGTCGTCCAGACCTCCAGTCGTCCAGTCGTTCCGCCCTTCAGCCTTCAGCCTTCAGCCCTCCCGTCCTTGTCCGACTAAAACATCCCAATGTTCAAAGTATGCTGCAACACTTCATTCATATCTTTAACGTATATAAAATCTAATCCTTGCAGATGTTGAGGATTTACCTCTTCTATATTTGCTTTGTTTTCAGTACACAATATGATGGTTTTAATACCGGCTCGTTTTGCAGCCAATACTTTTTCTTTTATTCCACCAACCGGCAATACCTTTCCACGTAAAGTAATTTCTCCGGTCATTGCTAAAAACGATTTGATTGGTTTCTTTTTAATTGCAGAACAAATTGAACTTAACATCGTGATACCAGCTGAAGGTCCATCTTTTGGAATCGCACCTTCCGGTACGTGAATATGAAAATCATAATTTTCAAAAAAGTCGGATTCAATTTGCAATTCTTCTGCATGCGCTTTAATAAAACTAAGCGCTGTACTGGCAGATTCTTTCATTACATCACCGAGATTACCAGTCAACACCATTTTACCTTTTCCTTTTGAAATGCTGGTTTCGATGTATAAAATATCGCCTCCTACACGCGTCCATGCCAATCCAATCGCCACACCGGATGGAAGATTTTCCTGATAATTATCGTTAGTGAAACGAGGTATACCCAGAATTTCTTTTAGAGAATCTTTTTTTATCGTGACATTTTTCTTTTTATCCATGGCGATGGTACTCGCTGCTTTACGCATCAAGGATGCCAATTGCCTGTTGAGTCCGCGCACACCGGATTCCCGGGTATATTCCTGTATAACGCGCTCCAACACCTCATCGCTTAATTTAACCTGAGTTGCTTTGAGTCCATGATCGCTTAATTGCTGTGGAATTAAATGATCTTTTGCAATTTCAATTTTTTCTTCAGTACTATAACCCTGGAGTTCGATAATTTCCATGCGATCCATTAAGGCAGGTTGGATGGTACTTAATGAATTAGCTGTTGCAATAAACAACACTTTTGATAAGTCAAATTCTAAGTCAAGGTAGTTATCATGAAAACTGGAATTTTGTTCGGGATCCAACACTTCCAATAAAGCGGAAGAAGGATCTCCCCTGAAATCTTTTCCAATTTTATCAATTTCATCTAAAATAAAAACCGGATTGGCAGAACCTGCTTTCCGAATGGATTGAATGATTCGACCCGGCATGGCACCGATATACGTTTTTCGATGGCCGCGAATTTCTGATTCATCGTGCAATCCTCCTAAAGACATGCGAATGAATTTTCGATCCAATGCTTTTGCAATTGATTTACCCAAAGAGGTTTTGCCTACACCCGGTGGACCTACCAAACATAAGATCGGAGATTTCATGTCTCCTTTTAATTTTAGAACTGCCAAATGTTCGATGACCCGTTGTTTAACTTTTTCCAAACCTTTATGATCGGCATCCAAAATTTCCTTACTCTTTTTTAAATCATAATTATCCGTCGTGTAATCATTCCAGGGAAGGTCTACCAATAAATCCAAATAATTCATTTGCACAGAATATTCTGCGACTTGAGGATTCATCCGTTTTAATTTCGCAACTTCTTTTTCATAATGATCTTTAACGTGTTTGGTCCATTTTTTTTCAGAAGCCTTTCTGTTTAATTCTTCTATATCTTGTTCTTGCGGATCCTGTCCAAGTTCTTCCTGAATCGTTTTTAATTGTTGATTTAAATAATAATCTCGTTGTTGTTTTTCCAGATCAGTTCGAACTTTTGATTCAATCTGATCTTTGACTTCCATCAATTGCAATTCATTATTTAAATAACCCATTAAAGTTTCTGCTTTTTTATGCAAGTCATCCATTTCCAACAACTCTTGTTTTTGTTCGATTGGAATGTTGAGATTGGATGAAATAAAATGCAATAAAAACCGGTCGTTGTTGATATTCTTTAATAGAAGTTGTGCTTCATTGGGTATCTGAGGAGACAATTCAATAATTTTTCTGGATTTTTCCTGTATCGAACTAATCATAGCTTGATATTCCAGGTCCTTCGAACTGGAAGTATGTTCTTTCTTAACAATACGTGCTTCAAGGTAAGGTTCTTCTTTGGTCCATTCACTGATCTGAATGCGTTTCCGGCCTTGAAGAATAACAGTTTGTCCCCCATCCGGCATTTTAAGCAGTTTCACGATGCGCGCTACAGTTCCGGTTTGATATAAATCCTTAAATCCTGGATCTTCTGTCCGATGATCAAGTTGTGTTAATACAGCTATGTATTTATCGGTTTCTTGAGATTTGGCCAACGCACGAATGGATTTATCTCTACCCACGGTAATTGGAATGATGACCCCGGGAAACAACACAGTATTTTTCAAAGGCATCACGGGCAGGACCTCCCCATATTTATCTTCGCGGACCGGTTCTTCATCTTCAGCTACAGCTACAAATGGTAGCAACTCCTCATCTTCCTGAAGTTTTGAATCAAATATTATATTGTTAAAATTCATAATGTATAATTCGTTATAATTAATAGATCTTCGATCTGGTATGTATTATTCCTCAACAGCTATGCCATTATCCCAAAGGCTGAATTAATGGACAAAAAGTCTAATTAAAGAAGACAATTTGTCAAAACGGAAGAGAAGTCTATAGCTAAGAAGTCTGTAGCCATAACTTTATTGTGGACAATTCCTTCAAATGCTATTATGGTAAAACGGTTGAAACTAGCTTATTCTGAATGCGTCCTTATTCGTCTTTAATTCGTGCATTCGTGGCAAATCTTTCTTCTTTAATTCGTCTTTAATTCGTGCATTCGTGGCAAATCTTTCTTCTTTAATTCGTCTTTAATTCGTGCATTCGTGGCAAATCTTCCTTCTTTAATTCGTCTTTAATTCGTGCATTCGTGGCAAATCTTTCTTCTTTAATTCGTGCATTCGTGGCAAATCTTCCTTCTTTAATTCGTCTTTAATTCGTGCATTCGTGGCTAAAAAATAAGGATGCCAATTTTCAGTGTTCTGATTTTGACAAACTACAATTTCACAAATTTCAACATTGAAAAATTAAATAATTCCAGCATTCAAACCTAAAAACTTCCTACATTAAAGACTTCCTTTCCAAAGACTGCCACCCTAAAGACTTGCAAGGCTTTCTAAAATTTAAGGAGCTATACAATTTATTTCCCAAATGTCATTTTTCAATTGATACTGAAATCGATCGTGCAAACGATTTTCTCTGCCTTGCCAAAATTCAAAATAATCAGGGATTAATTTATACCCGCCCCAATGTTCGGGTCGTTGTACCTTGTCTGGATTTTCTTCAAAAAATTTAATTGCCATTTCCAATTCATCCCGGTGTTGAATCAATTGACTTTGTGGAGATACAATGGCTCCAATCTGACTAAAAAATGGACGCGACTTAAAATATCTTTCAGATTCTTCCGAAGAGATTTTTTCAATCATCCCTTCAATTCGAACCTGACGTTCAAATTCTTTCCAAAAAAACAACAAACAGGCATTGGGATTCAAAGCCAATTGCTGCCCTTTCCGACTGTTGTAATTGGTAAAAAAATAAAAATGACCGTTTTCTACATTTTTAAGTAAAACAACCCGAGAAGAAGGACGTCCGCGATCCGATACTGTAGATAAGACCATCGCATTCCCATCCGGCAACTGGTTTTGTAAAACTTCATCAAACCATTTTGTAAACTGATCCACAGGATCCAATAACAGCTGATTAAATTCTAATGTTGAATGTTTGTATTCTTTGCGTAAACTATCCATGGAAATCAATTACGAATTACGAATTACGAATTACGAATTACGAATTGCGAATTACGAATTACGAATGATTGAATGTGATTGAAATTCGTAATTCGTAATTTTTAATTCGTAATTAATCAAATCCTTCCCATACTCTTATCCAAATCTACTTTTGCCTGAATCAAATTGATTTGTGCTTCCAGTAAATTGGCTTGAGCCTGATAGAGGTCCCGTTCAGCATTGCTTAATTCTAAACTGGAGCCAATCCCTTCTTTAAATTTTATTTTGGTGGTATTGTAAATATTTTCTGCGAGTGCTACCGTCTTCTTTCTGGATTCGATGGTGACACTGGCATTCAGGTATTGAATTTTAGCATTTTCAAATTCCAATTGTGCTCCACTTTCAAATTCCTTTTGTTGTAATTTCGTTTTATCCAACAACATTTTTGCACGCATGATCTTACCCTTCTTGTCAAAACCATCAAAAATTGGAACACTTAAATTAAGTCCTACTAAACTGGTAGGAAACCAATCATTGTCTTTTGAATCAAATAATTTATTGCGTTGTAAACTTTCTTGAACACTTGCAAATCCAAACAAAGATGGCAGGTAAGCCATTTTGTAACGTTTTACATTTATTTCTGCCAATTGCAATCCTTGTAAAATGACAGGGTATTCAGGCCGGGCATTGTAATTCAATTGGATGGATGGATCCATAATTTCCAGATAGGAAGTATTCAACAGCGCATTCAGGGAATCACTGAGTGTAAGTTCCTGTTCATAAGGATAATTTATCTGAAACTTTAATACATTTAAAGTGATGGTTGCCAATCGCTGCAATTTTTCTTTTTCCGTATTCAGATTTTGTAGAGACAATTCGATGCGATCAACATCTAATTTTTCAATTAAGCCGGATTTATAAAATTCATTCAGATCTGAATTTACTTTTTGTAAATTGGAAATATTTTTAGTCAGTATTTTTAAATTTTCCTGAATAGCCAATGCTCCCAAATACGCTTTGGTTACATGATATTTAACTTCAGATTCCGTTTGGTTGATTTGTTTTACGATCAGGTCTTTATACAAGCGCTGTGCTTTTAATCCAACAAAAAAGGAACCATCAAACAAAAGAGTAGAAAATTCCAAACCTGCGGTTAGATTGTTTTTAGTTCCAAATTGGACTGGTACACCAGGACCGGCATCAATGTCCCGTCGTGGCAACAGGTTTTCATCAAAAAGAACATCATAAATCGCCGGACTAATAAAATTAGGGAATATGCTGGTGGGTAATTTTAAGAAGTAATTGTAAGAAACGGAACCTGATAATTTAGGTAAACCGATTGCATAATATTCTTTCAATTGACCTTCAACATCCTGAATATTTAATTTTTGAATGTTTAATTGCTGATTATTGATTTTGGCATAATCAATTGCTTCTTTAAGACTAAAACTTTTTTGTGCCTTGGTTTGATTTAAAATCGAAATCACACAAACGGCCAGAATTAAGAAATGCTTCATTCAGAAAATTTTACAAAGATGATTAGAAACCGTTTGAATCAGACTTTATTAAATTCTGATTAACGTACGGATAGTGACTTTTATAAAAAGCCATGGAATTAAAACTAATTTTACGCCCTGATGTTTACAAAAACAGCTGAAAATGAGGATTTTTTTAGTCAGTTGGGCTATTTTGATTGGTGTTTTGCTATTTGGATGCCAGGAATCTGCTTCTAATAGCAAAGTTGGTAAGGAGCCTGACGGTCCGAATCTGTTTCGTCGCTATTGTGTCAATTGTCATGGCTTGGATGGATCTTTGAAAACCAATGGAGCCAAAGACCTCCGGTATTCAATATTAAGCCTGGAAGAGCGGATTTTAGTAATTTCTGAGGGGAGAAATGTAATGACCGGTTTTAAATCCATATTGGAAGATGCTGAAATTCGTGCACTGGCGAAGTTTACGCAAAGCCTGAATCAAACTCCAGCAAATGGGCAATAAGTCAATTTTTTTGACAGGTGCCAGCGGCTTGTTGGGGAAGGAGATTCTTTCTCAATTGCTAGCTTCCAATTTTTACGTAAAACAACTTACCAGAAAACCACGGGGAACGACCTCAGCGGCACAGCTAATTGTTGGAGATTTATTGGATCCGGTTTCTTATGAGCTCGCATTGGAAGGCGTAGAAACCATCATCCACTGTGCGGCTATGATATCTTATAACTCAAAGGATCGAAAGCAATTGTATCGGGTTAATGTTGAAGGTACCCGCTCATTGATCAATGCAGCGTTATTTTATGGGATCAAGAATTTTATTTTTATCAGCTCCGCAGCGACCATGGTTCGCTCTGCGGATGAGTTATTGGTATCTGACCAGGCTGTCGGACAGCCCGTATTCAGAAGCTATTATGCAGAAACTAAATATCTAGCAGAATTGGAAGTTTGGCGCGGGGCAGCGGAAGGATTAAATGTGTGTATCCTCAATCCAAGCTTGATTCTTGGGGATGCATCATGGGATCAATCTTCCATGCAGCTATTTCAAAGAGTTAAGACCGGTTTATCCTTTTATCCTCCTGGAAATGTGGGTTTGATTGCTGCCGATGACATTGCACGCATTGTATTGAAAGTCCTCAACGAAAATCTATGGAACAAACAATTTTTACTCAATGCAGAAAGTTGGACTTACCAGAGATTTTTAAATGCGATTGCAGAATCTTTGGATCAAGCACCCATCAATAAAAAAGCAAATAAATTGACTGCACAGCTGTTGGCTTTCTTTGACGGTTTAGCTTCCCGTGTGATCAACAAAAAATCATTGATAAATCAGGAAACCATTCGGACAAGTTTCAGCAAACTAACTTACAAGGACGAGTTGAGCCGAACAATTCTGCAACCGGAATACCAACCTATCCAGGAAAGGATTTACAAAATATGTAGGAAATCGACTTTAGATTCTAAGTAAAATTAAGCCTTTTAATTTCAATTATCTTCACAAATATTTGAAATTTAATATAATATATATATTATATAATAAAATATGAATACAATCTTCCTGCATTCGTTAATCAATTGTAAATTTATAGTTCAATCAAAAAACTATTATATGAAGAAAGCTTTACACCTTTTATTTTTATCACTTTTTGCTGCAAGCTCGTATGGGCAAGCAGTAGTAGTAAATTCACCCACTTCAATTGCTGGGGTTTATCAGTTTGGAGTAGCCACAGCTTGGGGAGCTGATTTACTTTCTAATGTTTGGACAGCAGATGCAGTTTTAGTCCAAACGAACAATCCGACAACACCCACACAAGGTTGTGATACGATTGTCAACAAAGCGGAAATTGCAGGTAAGATTGCTCTGGTTGATAGAGGTACTTGTAATTTTAGTTTTAAAGCTTTAAATGCACAAGATTATGGTGCCATTGGATGTATAATTTTTAACAATGCTCCGGGTGCTGGAGTTGCAGGTATGGGTGCAGGAACTTTTGGTGGATCTGTTACCATCCCAGTAGTTATGTTGTCCTATGAAGATGGAGTAAAAATTAAAGAAGCTTTAGCAAATGGCGCTGTAAATATTTCAATTGGAAACATCAGATTTGCAAATGACTTGGCTACCAATAATCGCGAAGGAGTTTGTCATGCTCCATTTGGAACTTATCCATTTTCATGGATTAAAAAAACTGGAGATCTTGAATTAACTCCCGGTGCAACAGCAACCAATAAGGGTAATAATTTAGCCTCAAATGTAAAAGTGAATGGTAAAATCAGTTTCACACCAACTGGTGGTTCTCCAAGTCAATTTTACGATAAAACATCTGCTGATGGAGTTTTTGTAGAAGTGGATTCAAGTTATGATTTATTTTTAGAGCCACAAGATTTGTTTGGTCATGCAAGTACAACCGGGAAGGGAAGTATATCCTATTTAATCAGTTCTGATAGTTCTGAAGCTTCAGGTGGAGATAATGCTGCAGTATCTGATTTTTACTTATCTAATAATTTATTTTCAAAAGCTCGTTTAGCTTCGAATGGCAGAGATCCTTTTATTACTAACAATTATAGAAGAGGAGATGGAACCAACGCCGAATATGTAACTGGTTTTAAAATTCCATATGGTAAAGGATGCAAAATAGATACCATACTTTTTAATATGGCTGTATCTGCGCCCGCTACATTAGCAGGATTAACTCCAGAAGCTACTTTATATGGCTGGCAGGATTTAAATGGTGACGGAGACGCAACTAATGATGAATTGAGTTTTTTAGCATTAGGCACTTATACCTTTGATGCTGCAGATGCAAGAACATCAGCGGTTGTTCGGGTTCCTTTGGAAGATTTCAATACCAGTGACCCAGGTTATACAATTCCAGATGATAACATCGGTGTTTTTGTTGGAGTTCGTTATTCAGGAACAGATCAAACACCATTTTTTGGCTTTGATGAAGGCATGGATTATTCATGTAATAATGCGATTCGTGATGCTGCAGGAACATTAGCAATAACTGATTTACCCTATTTAGGAATTACTGGATATGATGCGAATACTGGAGTACCGGATTTAGATAATGCCGCATTTACTTTTACCGGACTTACTAGCGCTTTGGCTGTATCCATGGTTTTTTCAGGTCCATGTATTATTGTTGGCAACGATCAATTATCAGAATTAGATGCACAATTGAGTGTTTACCCAAATCCTGTTAAAGACCAATTAGTTGTTGGCTTAAGCTTAAAAGAAAATTCTTCAAAAGTCGTTTATAATATCATTGACAATTTAGGAAGATTGATCAAACAAGAAATTGATCCAAACAATAGCAAAGAGTATCGCGCAAGATTTGATGTCCATAATCTGACCAATGGCCAATATCATTTGCAAGTACGCACAGACAAAGGCTACAAACAATTTAGTTTTGAAGTCATGAAGTAATTCGTAAAATTGATAGAATAAAGAAAGGCTGTCTGCATTATTGTTGACGGCCTTTTTTAGTTTTATCAAAGAATTTTAGATATTAGAAAATATGTTTAATTTCACTTATTCAAAATAAAAACCAAATTATGAAAAGAACAGTGTTGTTTCTATTTTTTAGCCTGTTGTATTTATTACAGCTTGAAGCCCAACGCATCATAAATGGTATGGTACAAGATGCCACCGGAAGTCCGCTCATTGGAGCCAGTGTGTATGTGGTGGGTACTACTACGGGCACCGTATCAGATGCAAATGGTCGGTTCAGTATTAAAATGAATGAAGGGCAGCAATTGCAAATTAGTTTGGTAGGTTATAATCCGGTTACAATTTCTGATTTTAACAATCCAAATCTGATTATTAATATGGAGCCTTCGATGACGGCTTTAGAACAAGTGGTTGTCGTCGGTACCCGCAGAGCCAATCGCATCCAAACCGAAACTCCCGTTCCGGTTGATGTATTGCAAGTGAGTCAAATGCAATTTCCAACCGCAAAGATGGACATCACATCCATGCTCAATTTTGCAGCTCCTTCTTTTAACTACGCCAAACAATCTGGATCGGATGGTGCCGATCATATTGATTTAGGTACACTCCGCGGAATGGGACCGGATCAAACCCTGGTCTTGATCAATGGTAAACGTCGACATCAAACTGCTTTTGTTTCTGTATTTGGTACCCGAGGTCGAGGTAATTCTGGAACGGATTTAAATGCCATTCCTCAATCTTCGATAGACCGGATTGAAATCTTACGGGATGGTGCATCTGCACAGTATGGATCCGATGCAATCGCTGGGGTGATGAATATTATTTTAAAAAAGAATCCTGGTAAACTCACAGGAAGTGCAGGATATGCAGCGTATTATGACAATAAATACAATACCATACTTTCTAAAGATCAGGGCTATCAGGAATACGATAAAAAATTGGATGGAGCTACTTTTAATGTTGGCGCCAACTATGGCATTTCTCTTGGTAGTAAAGGAGGTTTTTTAAATATTGGAGCTGATTTTGCACAGATTGACAAAACCTATAGACAGGATCCCGACCAAATCCTTCCATTCAACATCTATCGCAGAACACATGGAGATGGTTCTGTAGATGCATATGGCAGTATGGCCAATTTGGAATTGCCATTAATGGATGATAATAAATTAAACGTTTATGCATTTGGAGGATATAATTTCAAGAAATCAGATGCCTTTGCATTTACCCGCCGTTTTGATGACAATCCGGAACGTTTTCCAACAGATGATCAGGGAAATTTAATACCTGTACCCGGAATCATTAAAGCTACTGCAGATGGCAGTAGTTTTTATTACAATCCACACATTCAAACTGAAATTAAAGACCTATCCGGTGTAGCAGGTTTAAAAGGTCAACTAGGTGCAGGTTGGGATTGGGATCTGAGTGGAAGCTATGGAAAAAATGATTTTCATTTTTTCGGGGATCAAACATTTAATGCCGGGTTAGGTGCGAGTCAAACGCATTTTGATGATGGTGGATTTAGTTTTTCACAAGCCATCGGCAACCTGGATATTGGAAAAGAATTTCCATCCATATTGAGTGGATTGCATCTAGGATTGGGTACTGAATTCCGTTCAGAAAATTATCAATTGACTGCAGGAGAAGAGGCCTCTTATGCAAATTATAATGTTGATAAACCCAGCGGTTCTCAAGGCTTTCCTGGTTATCAACCGGGTGATGAAGCAGATGAAACCAGATCAACTTTTGGTTTCTATACGGATCTTGAATTGGATGTTACAAAATCCTTTTTAGTAGCTGGTGCCGTAAGACTGGAAAATTATTCTGACTTTGGTTTTACCGACAACTATAAATTGGCTGCTCGCTATAAAGTTGATAACATGACAACATTGCGCGGTTCTGTCAGTACAGGTTTCCGTGCACCTTCCTTACAACAAATAAATTTTAGTTCCACCTTTACCACGGTGCAAGGTGGATTGATTTCAGAAGTAAAAATTGCACCCAACTCGAGTCCGATTACTAAGGCAGCCGGTATCCCCGAATTGAAAGAAGAAGTTTCAACAAATTATAATGTAGGTGTCAGCATTCGCCCAAGTAACAACATTACCTTTTCAGTAGATGCGTATCGCGTGCTTGTAAAAGACCGGGTTGTTTTATCCGGACAGTTTAGTGCAGATGATGCCAGCTTGAGTGCTGAATTGCGACAAACTTTACAGGATTTGAAAGTGAGTTATGCCCAGTTTTTTGCCAACGCGGTCAATACAACAAATTCCGGTGTGGATGTGGTGCTGGATTGCAATCATAAATGCGGTATGGGAAGCTTGCGCTATTTGTTTACAGGAAATGTTCAGCGTATGGAAATTGATAAAATCAATGTTCCGAAAGCATTAAGTACTTCCGCTTCCAATGTAGAATACTTTTACAGCGTTCGCGAACAAAACTTTTTGTTGGCTTCTGCGCCAAAAACAAAATTCGGAATGAGCCTGGATTACAATTATAAACGTTGGACGATTGGAACCCGTGTTAATTATTTCGGACAAGTTAATTTATATGGTTATGGTGATTTCGCAAGTTTATTACCCGAAGTTCCAACAGATGCAGATGAAAATGTGCGGGTTGCAGATTTGTATTTATACAAACCAAAATGGGTTCAAGACGTATATGCGTCTGCACGAATTATCAACGGACTGACCCTCTATCTGGGACTCGACAATATTTGGAATGAACATCCAGACCTGGGTTATGTACCGGGTGCTGCAGGATGGGCATACAATAATGAAACCGGTGGTCCCTGGGATGCAGTTCAAATGGGTGGCAATGGTCGAAAATTGTTTGCCCGCTTAGGATTTAATTTCTAAGATTCGGTTTTCTAAACCTTCTTTTCTTTGTTCCTGTTCCCAAGCCCAGAGTTTGCCCTGGGTTTGGGAACAGGAACAAAGAAAGGCTTCGTGTTTTAGAAATCAAACCATGCCACAGCTCTCCCGTCAACTCAGCTATTCAACACTTCTGGCCATTGTCATAGGAGCTGTTATAGGATCGGGTATTTTTTTGAAGCCGGCATCCATGGCCAGCCAATTTCCTTCTATTTATGGGATTCTGATTTTGTGGTTGTTTGCAGGAGCAATTACCCTCATTGGAGCATTGACCAATGCAGAAGTTGCTTGCTTGTATCCGGAAACAGGCGGACAATATGTGTTTTTTAAAAAGATGTTTGGTGATTTTGTGGCGTTTTTATACGGTTGGGCCTCCATAGTTGTTTTTAATACAGCAGGCATCGCATCCATTGCTTATGTGGCTTCTTATTATCTCGATTATCTATTCCCATTATTCCGGTTTTCAACAAACATCGAGTTGATGTATTCTTTTCATTTGCCGGGCGTGGGTACGTTTTATATTTTAGAAATGTTTGGCAGAAAAATTCTCACGATCGGAGTGATCATTTTTTTTACCATTTTTAATTGTTACAGTACACAGCAAAGCAGTTGGATACAACGTTTTTTGACCGGATTAAAACTTGGCAGTATATTTTGTGCAATCCTTTTTTTGTTTTTGTTTTCACAAAATAATTTTATTGTTCAACCACAAGCACCACTTCTTGAAAGTAGTTTAGGATGGTCAGGATTTATAGCAGCACTGGCCGGTGCATTTTGGTGTTTTGATGGGTGGAATAATCTCAGTTTTGTTGCAGGTGAAATAAAAGATCCAAATAAATCCATAGCCAAAAGTTTACTTTTTGGTTTGTTGGTATGCACTGGAATTTATTTATTATTTAATACCGTATTGTTTTATGTACTTCCGTTTAATGAAATCCAACAATCAGAATTTGTAGCCGCAACAGCTATGGAATATGTTTTTGGAAATACCGGTGGATTGATCATTAGTTTTATAGTCATTATTTCAGTATTGGGCGCTGTAAATGGCAATGTGTTTGCTTGTTCACGGGTGACCTATTCGTTTGCTGTCGATCATCGATTTATGTCCGGCATTGGTACGATTCATCCAAGATACCAAACTCCATTTAAGGCCATTATTGTCAATTCAGTCTGGGCTTGTTTATTTGTGTTGTCAGGTTCGTTTGATCAATTGACCGACATCTTGATTTTTGTAAGTTGGATTTTTTATGGATTGAGTGCAGCCGGTGTTATTATGTTGCGATACAAAAATCCGCATCTTGAACGACCTTTTAAAGTACCATGCTTTCCGTATTTGTCAGGATTGTTTGTAGTGTTTACTGGATTTTATTTGTACACCACCATTTACAATGATTATATAAATTACATGAACGGTTCACAACCGGTGCTCAAATGCATTGTAGGCCTGCTCTTAATTCTGGCAGGAGTTCCTTTATATCTTATTTCGAAAAAGGCAAAAAAAAATCGCCACGATTAAGTTCAATCCTGGCGATTTTATCTTGTTTTGATTTAATTATTAAAAACGAATCAACCGGCTGGTGCCGATCAATTGATTGTTTTGATTTAGTTGAATAAAATAAACCCCACTGTTTAGATTTTTTAAGTTCAATGGAATTTGATTCAATCCACTTGTTATATAAATTGATTTTTCATCAAGCTGATTTCCGTTAACATCCAATATCAATAATTGAGCAGTTCCTGATTGATTGCTGTTGTATTCAAGGGTACCAAAGTCATTGACAGGATTTGGAAATAGTTTTAAAAGATTTGCGTTGGAAACATCCTGATTTGAAACAGTAACCGTATACGTACCAAAATCACGCTCTGCTGTACCAACACCCAAGACTCTTTGTTGAATGATCAGGTTTATTTGTTCATCAAAAATTTTATACGTACCATTCAAACTGCTGGTTGAGTTGTTCGTTTGCACGGTATAACAACGGTCTTTATCTAGATTCAGAAAATAGGTTCTGGCCATGTTATCAGGAAACGGACCATCTGACAAAATCAATTTACCCTGATCGTCTTTAATGGTGAAACTCAGTAAAGAAGGTTGTGCACCCGGCTTCATTTCAAACGTAGAATTCAAAGTGGTGGAAGGAGCCGCCTGAAATGTCAAGAGTGACGAATTATTGATGGTATTGATGTCGCTGCCTCCATTCACTTGTTGTACTTCAATTTGCATGGTATTCTGACCTTTGTAAGCGGTAAAATTGATTGCAGGCAATACGATGTCTACTTCTTTTAAGAAATCCAGTTTACCGGTCCACTGATAGGTAGAAGGGCTGCCGCCATTTACACGATAACTGAAATCAAGCGAAGTCACAGATTGATTTCCAGTATTGATGATTTTTACAATCGGGGCAGTTTGATTTCCACAAATGACAGTATCTGTAAAGTTACCGGTTGGGTTTGCCTGTTTAATAGCGACATCCAATCCTGCAGTTGGAGTAAAGAGCACTTCTTTGTTTTCAGATTGATGAATTTCTTTTGTGGCATCATCCTGAATAAAGGCAGCGGTCTCCAAATTTTTAAAATTGTACAGCTTGTCAAATTTATAAACGTATTTAAATGTTTTCGTTTGACCAGGTTGATTGATATCTGAAATCGAAATTCCTTTTGAATTTGGTAAGTATTTTTTCATTACATGGTAGAAATTCTTTTCACCATTGTTACCCGGTGGACTGGTCCAACTTATAATTTTTTCCAAAACGGCAATGCGCAATACAGGTTTAGTAGTGGTTGCACCGGTCAGCTTAACCGTTACTTCAACTTCAATTGAGTTGTAATCAGGCAAAACAGTATTGTTGATGCTGATTTCATAAGGTGAAGGTTTTAAATATTCATTTTGAATGCTGGCATCTGTGATGGTGGCAGTTGGATTTCCTGAGCTGTAGGCATCGAGAAAAATATCAGGAACCCCCGTAACACCATAATAATTTACCCGGTCCTGTACTTCTCCAGGATTGTCTTTGTTCATAGGGTCCACGCCTGGCCAGCTCACCTGATGCGTGATTTTTGTAATCTTAGTTTTGTTGCGTTCCAGAATGGGTTGCAATTGCGGATTGATGGCAGCACAAGGGCCACAGGAAGCCTGAGTAAAATGTTCAATCAACACTTTACGCTGGGATTGCCCCAAAAGGGAAGCAGTCCAAAGACAAATAAATAGAATGCTTAGGTTGAAGGATTTCATAATTTTGTAAATAAGGACTTAAAGGTAATGGAAGTATACAGATTTTGGAGGGGTCCTGGCCAATTTTAACGTTAAAATTCCCGGTCTTGATAAATATTAGCATAATTTCTGAAACCAAATAAAACATTGTCTGTTTGCATCAGAACGGAAGTATCCGAAAGAGACTCCCCGGTAGTTGTCTTATAAATCTGTCAAAGGACAAAGGTTGGTTATTGTTGCTGCCGGGGATTTTTTAAAATATTGCTTCTTTTTCAGGAGTCAGCAAAGAAGCATTAAAGCTGTTAAGCTGACAAGCTTTAAAAATCAGACTCCTTTTGTCCTCCTTTCCTCTTATACCCTTATCTACTTCTCCTGTTCTCCCTTTTAGGTACTGGATCTTCTCCACTGGAACCCCATGGATGGCATCGGCTGATGCGTTTAAGTCCGAGCCAACTGCCCTTTAAAACTCCCCATTCTTCAACAGCCTGGATCATGTACGTTGAACAGGAAGGTTCGAAACGACAATTTTTTCCCAATAGGGGAGAAAGCAGGTACTGATAAGCTTTAACTGGAAGTATAATCAGGTATTTTAGCACTGTAGCTTAGGTTGATTTGGATTATTTTATTTTGTCTTTTATGATGTTTTTAACCTGGCTTTTAAGTTTTTCAACCGCATCTAATAAAATCGTTTCGTTGCTGGGAAAAGCCACTAAACGTCCTTTTAATTTGCGTTCGCACTCATCAGTTACATAAGATCGATCCCCTTTAATTAAACGGGCCATTTTGTTTTCAAACACTCCTTCTACCTGTAAGCTTTTGGTAAATTCAATATCGGTAGAACGTACGTTGATAAATTCCAGGCGACCTCCAACCAATACGGATTTGAGTTGACTGATTTCTTCAATGGTTGCAACATAACGGGTTACCACTTTTTCTTTAATTTCTTTACCCAAGGTATCTCTTCTTGGTTTTCCATTTCGGTCTTTCACAACTTCTTCGGTTGTTATTTCATTTACATCATCATAAATCCGGGTTTTTTCACGCTCCGGACTAAATTCCATTTGAGTTAAATTGAGTAGGATGTAATGATCGTAGTTTAATGCAGGATTTGCTTTAACATCAAAATTTTTAAATTTAGAATTTAATCCATCTACACTCCATTTTAATAATTCAGCTTCAACATCTGCAGGAATTATTTGGTTGGTTTGATTATTTATTTTAACCAGATAATTTTCCATACTTAAATTGAGTGCATCTTTTTTTAGCTGTTCTTTTTCTTTGTATTGACTAAACAATCCATCAATTTTATTGAGGTAATTATAAGCTTCCCGTGCAGCATTTTTATCGCCACTTCTTCTGGATTCATCAATCAGACTGAGTGCGGATTGATAATAAAAATCAGCGGTATTGCGCTTGGATTCTTTTTTAAGTTCGTCGATATTTACAAAATTAAAAGTAGCCTGATACCCATCATTTGTTTCCAAAGGCAATAAACCTTCAATTTTATTTTGACGGGAAGTAATTTGATTGTGAATAGTATAAACACGGGTCCAGTTTTCTGGTATGTTTTCATCACGCAAGGTTTTTTCAGTTCTTAAATCACGGTCCTGTGCTTTTTTAAACGCATATTCCAATGCAATGACTTCATCTTTCTTTTTATTTTTCTTTCCGGCAAGTCTATGTACCAATTTATCAATAGCCTGATCGTATTGACCCTTGTCTATCATTTTATCTACATTAGCACACGAAGTCAAAACCAGTAAAGAAAGCAAATAGCAATATAGATTTTTCATTTCATTTGAATTTATAATTACGAAAGTAAGACTACAAAAAAATTGTATTTAGTTATAGGATTTAAATTGGTGCAAAACGCTTAATAAGTTAAAAGGATTTAATAGAGTTTTAACGGAACTGTTAAGGAATGTTGAAAGGAAAGTTTCAACTTTTTTCCAAAACTACAATGGTTCAATTCTGCAATGCTACAATATGGCACTGTTTACAATTTATTAAAATGTATTTAAAAAATTGTAGCATTGAACCATTCCAAAATTGCAACATTCCTTCAAATCTTTCTTAACAAGTGCCCGGAACAGAAGTCGAATCTGCACACCTTTCGGCATACGCCCCTCAAACGTACGTGTCTACCAATTTCACCACCCGGGCAGAATGGGGCAAAGATAAAACGGGAATGCTTGTTTTTTTCTACTCTTGATCGCGGTAAAGGATAATTTGTTGATTGGTATTTAGCTTCTTTTTTATTCTAATATCGCAATCCAAACAGGCTTTAATGCCCTAATTATCAAGCCTGATATGCAGATCAATAATTTTTAATAAATATTTAATATTATTATAATATGTAATATATAATCAGTTTATTTGCAGCGTTTAATATGTATTAAAACTCCAAGCAGCTTAAGGTCTTTATAATTAATTATATTATATATAAACTTTTTTTATAATATTTTTCGTTGATTATTTGGATATTTGGATGCTAGAATTTATTTTTACGTCAAATCCCAGCGACAGTATATCTATAACGATCAGATACCCTATCGCTCCATTTTATAAGATTTATTTCAAATTGGTTTATCCAATTCAACCAGACATCTATTTAATTTTAGATAAAGAACGTAGTTTTCTTATTTTGAGACCTTAGTCGAAAGAGCCTGAATTTGCGCCTTGCAAATTTGGGCTTTTTTTTTCTGACAGAAAATCAACTAAATTAGGTACAACCTGCAAACGAGTTTTAATTAAGCATTTTTTAAGCTCCATTCTAAAAGACTACAGACTACAGACTACAGACTAAAGACTAAAGACTACAGACTAAACATCTTTTCAACCCTTCAACTCTTCCCAAAACTCAGCCGCCCTTCTCGTATGTGGAATACAGATTGAACCCCCCACCATATTTGCGATTGCAAACACGTCATAAATCTCTTCTGTACTTACCTCATTTTCAGAACATTTTTGTAAATGATATTTGATGCAATCATCGCAACGAAGGACCATGGAAGCAACAAGACCCAGCAATTCTTTGGTTTTTACCGGAAGGGCTGATTCCTGATACATTTGATGGTCCAGCGAAAAAAACGTTTTAAAGGAAGGTGATCGTGTGATAAGATCACTTCGTTCATACGAGATCTGTAATCATTAAATTCCTCAACAAGTGACATGGTTTTATTTATTTTGAAAAAGCAAAGATTAAACTGTATTTCGATTGTATTGTTTCCAAATACTTGCAATCATTTTTAAGGGAATGCAACATCCGGAAAAAATAAAAGCACTGGCAAAAAAGATCATTTCAGTTCGTATATAAACGGACAAGCTGGATTGATCGGCTTCATTGAGATGTGAAACAAATTCCTGTATTCCAACTTCATCCAGATACCCTTTGAATCCATAAAACGATGTAATACCCCAGAATACGACCGGAATCATTAAAAAGAGCACTACCAATTTAAAAGGGATCCACCAGGCATACGGGGTGTATTTCCAAAGAAAGATCCATCGGACAAATAAGATCAATCCCAAAATATAAAAAAAGTTGACCTTATAGAATTCAAATTCAATTTTGTAAAAATGGATTGGAAACAGAATAAGTGCTGCCAAAAGTGCTGCTGATATCCACCAGATTAGTTCGATTGTCCAAATATTTCGAAGAACGTTCATGATTTGTTTTTAATAGAATTTTTAGATCAATCCATGGAAAAGCGTGTAAATGTAAGCTACAGCTTCCTCATTGAATTGTATCTTTACTCCATGTGGCAAAAATACTACCGGTACATCATCGGGATCGGTATCTTGATCTTTTTATTATTTGTACTGAGTTATTTCAGTGAAGTCGTTAGTTATATTCTGATTAGTTGGGTGCTCAGTATGATTGGTCAACCCATTATGGGTTTCCTATTGGTCCGCCTCCATTTATTGCGTTTTTCGTTTGGAAAATCGCTGGCTGCCCTGTTGAGTCTGATCAGCATGTTTAGTATTTTAGGGGTGTTGTTGTGGTTATTTGTACCCTTGGTGATTCAACAAGCGGTGGTATTGTCTAAAGTGGATTTCAATGCAATTTCACTGGCTCTTCAGGAACCCATTGATAAGCTGAATATTTGGCTTCGTTCCCTGGGCCTGGAACCAGGACCCAGCGCGGGGGATCAGGTAAAATCGTTTATAGGCTCTTATTTTGATCCCAGTCACATCAGTGATTTTTTTGGAACCTTACTCAGTAAAGCCGGTTCAATTTTTATCGGTTTGTTTTCTATACTTTTTATCAGCTTTTTTTTCTTGAAAGAACGAGGCTTGTTTACAGAAATCGTGGAGTCATTCGTACCTACTGGACAAGAGCGTAAAGTGCGCAATGTAATTGACGATGTAAGTATATTATTAACCCGTTATTTTGGAGGGATCGTTTTGCAAATGACAATTCTGATGCTCCTTTCAAGTGGACTTTTAAGTTTTTTCGGAATTAAAAATGCATTATTGATTTCATTTTTTTACGTTGTCATGAATATCATTCCTTATTTGGGTCCGGTTATTGGAGCTGCGTTTGCTTGTTTGCTTACAATTTCCTCTAATTTGGAAATGAATTTTTATTCTCAAACACTTCCCTTGTTGTCAACAGTATTGTTGGTGTTTATCGTCATCAAACTATTAGATGATTTCATTATTCAACCGTATATTTTTTCAAAACGTGTACAAGCACATCCTTTGGAAATCTTTATTGTAATTATGATTGGAGCCCGTGTTGGTGGAATCATCGGAATGGTGGTTGCTATACCGGCTTATACTATTTTCAGGGTATTGGCTAAAACATTTCTCAGTGAATTTAAAGTAATCCGAAAAATTACTGAAGATTTAACAACCAAAGAATTGTCAACCGAAGAAGACTAAGATTTTAAATATATTTGTTTATAAGTTGCGTCAAATAATAAATTATGTATTCCGATATTCAACATGCATTTGAAGGGTATATGCAAAGTTTAAGCAGCATGATCCCTCCATAGTAAATGCTTTAATTATTTTAATTATCGGATGGGTTTTAGCAAAAATTATCCAATGGCTGGTTTATAAATTAAGTCATGCATTGGGAATCGATCGACTGGCTCAAAAATCCGGCGTACATCGGTTCCTCGCAAAAAGAGGCATTAAACGGGGTTTTTCCGGACTGGCATCTTCTATCTTTTTCTGGATGATCATTTTGATTGTGATGGTCAAATTTTTTAATCTCCTGGGTTTAGAAGTTGTATCCGATTTACTCAATCAGTTTTTGTTTTTTATCCCTAATGTATTAATCGCTTGTGTTCTCATTATTCTTGGCTTTTATCTTGCAGAATTTGTTTCCAGCCTCGTAGTAGGATCATTGGAAGAAAGCAGTTTTGAAAATCCGGAGTTGATTGGCAAATTGGTTTTCTACTGCATTGGCTTTTTTACACTGGCTATAGCCTTAACCCAAATTGGAATTGGTGAAACCCTCATTACCAATGTAGTCAGTATTTTCTTTGGATCCATCGGATTAGCTTTTGCCATCGCATTTGGACTTGGAGCCAAGGACTGGGCCTCAACCATCATGAACAAATATTTTCGGAATTCTAAAGATTCGGAAGAATGAAAATTGGGAGCAATGTTCCAATTTTCCAATGCTGCGATGTTCCAATGTGGTAATGTTTCAATTTAATATCCGTAGCTAGACGTAGCTTGGAGCTACATCAACGGGCAGTGTTTTTTTACGATAAACTGCTGGTTTCAACTTTATATTCCAACAATACTTCAAACGGAATGTATTTTAGAACATCTTGATTCGTTGATTCCAAAATAATTTCTGGAGCAGCGCCGGCTTCCCAGGCCTCTTTCCAACGCAAGGCACATAAACACCATTGATCACCGGGCTTAACTCCGGCAAATTGATATTCTGGTCTTGGGGTGGACAAATCATTGCCTCTGAGTTTTGAGAATTCAAGAAATTCAGTGGTTGCGCGGATGCATATCGTGTGCATTCCAAGATCATCAGCCCCAGTTGTACAACAGCCATCACGATAAAACCCGGTTAAAGGATCCATACTACAAGGCACTAATGGCTTTCCAAATACATTTAATTTTAAATTCATCAATCTATATTTAACAGAATATCAATGTTATATATTTAAATAGCAACTCTATTCAAAACCCCTTCAGCCCCGGAATCAGTAGTCAGGAATTAGTATTCAGTAGTCAAAAATTTTAGCAACAGCCTAACAAATTAACAAGCTAATAAGCTAACAAGCTAACAAGCAAATAAGCTAATAAGCTAATAAGCTAATAAGCTTGCAAGCTAACAACCCTCCAGCCCAACAGCCCAACAGTCCAACAGTCCAATAGTCTAATAGTCTAACAGTCTAACAGTCTTATAGTCTAACAGCCCTCCAGCCCTTCAGCCTTCCTTCCCTCCAGCCCTCCAGCCCTTCAGTCCTTCCGACCTTCCGTCTATTTCCTCTTCTCCATACCATTAACATATATTTTATCAATTAAACCAGCCAAAATTGTACTTTTGTGGCCAATTTTAAAATATTTAAACAATATACCAAAATGAATAAGATTGTAACGCTTGCTTTTTCTGTTTTGTTCTTAGCTTCTTGTGTATCCAGTAAAAAATACAAAGATCTTCAGTCTGAAATGGAAAATGCTAAAATGAGTTTGCAAAAATGCAATGACAACCTTGCAAACTGTGAATCGGAGAAAGCTAAAATAGCCTCTGATTGCAAAAATCAGGTAGCTACTTTAGATGCTGAATCCAAATCCAAATCAAGTAAAATTAAATCGCTTGAAGAGCAAATGGAAATGTTGAAAAAAACCAATAACAATTTATTGGATCGTTTATCTGATTTATCCATTGTAAGTAAAGCAGGTGCAGAAAGTATTAAAAAATCTTTGGATGCCTTGAATGAAAAAGATCGCTACATCAAGGATCTTAACAATGCAATGGCTCGTAAAGATTCACTCAATATGGCATTGATCCTTAACTTGAAAAGATCACTTTCTGGTATTAATTCTGAAGACGTAAATATCGAAGTTAAGAAAGGCGTTGTTTTTGTTTCGCTTTCTGATAAAATGTTATTTAAAACAGCCAGTGCAAGTATCAATGAAAAAGCAGGAATGGTACTTGAAAAAATTGCTAAAGTCTTAAATGACCATAAAGATTTAAACATTATGGTTGAAGGTCATACAGACAATGTACCAATGTCTAATGACTGCGTAGCAGACAACTGGGATCTGAGTACAAAAAGAGCAACTGCAGTAGTTCGTATGCTGGAAAAGAAATACAAAGTGAGCCCAAGTCGTATGACTGCAGGAGGTCGCTCAGAATATGATCCAAAAGCATCTAATGACAATGCTGACGGCAGAAAAGCCAATCGTCGGACAGAAATAATTCTGGTACCACAATTAGATCAATTCTTTAAATTGATCGCTCCTCAGAGCTAAGCGCTGATAAAAAATCAATAGCTAAAATGCCATGTACATTCCTTATGTACATGGCATTTTGCATTTCTAATGACTCAAAATATTATTTTGCGAGCCAAACAGCATGGAAATCCACCAAAACCTTAAAAATTGGAAAGTTTCAATGCGTTCTCCAGATTATATTTTGGTAACATTAAAATGTTTATTTTATTTTTAATGTATATAATCTCAAATAATAATGGATTATGTATTATAAATAAATTTAATATATTTTTTTTTAAATTTCCATTTCCTGCAAGCACATTTTTTCAACGAAATCGTTTTATCATTACGCAAACAAGAGGAAATACCGCTATGCTAAAACTTTGCATTTGTTTGGTTTGGCTGTTTTTTCTTCTATCATTTTAGAATAAAATTTTTTAATTCATTCAAAACTGTTAATTCCAGTCGGTTATGAGTAATCCAAATGTAAAGGGTGCTGAAGCATCCAGTAGTAAATTCAGTTCGTTATTTGCAGCCATTGTAATTCCTTTGGCACTCTTTGTAGGGGTATTAGTTTACAAATTTATTCTGGGAAATTCAGCCCATTTTGAAGGTGGCAACCCAGAGGGTCACCCCCACCCAGGTGATTATTTAGGCATGATGTACAAAGGGGGGAATTTTGGTACCGGTCCTTATGGGTCTGTTTATGATAGTAATTGCTGTCATTATCGAACGGATGTTGACCATTGGTGCTGCATCAGGTAAAGGTTCGATTCAGGGATTTGTTCGCAAAATCAAACAACTCTTAGATGGAAATCAAATCGATCAGGCCATTGCTGAGTGCGACAAACAAAAAGGTTCTGTTGCCAATGTGATCCGTGAAGGTTTGACAAAGTACAAAGAGATGACAAAAGCTACTGATCTTGATAAAGATCATAAAGTTTTGGCTATCCAAAAAGAAATTGAAGAATCCACTTCTTTGGAGTTACCCATGTTGGAAAAAAAACCTGGTAATTCTCGCAACGATTTCTTCAGTAGCAACCTTGTTTGGTTTATTAGGTACCGTATTTGGGATGATCCGCGCATTCTCTGCGATTGCAACAGCAGGAGCTCCGGATGCAGTAGCCTTATCAACGGGTATTTCTGAGGCTTTGATCAATACCGCTTTAGGTATCTCTACCTCTGCGCTCGCCATTGTTTCATACAACTACTTTACAACCCGTATTGATGGCTTGACTTATGGTATTGATGAAGCAGGTTTTACTATTGCTCAAACATTTGCTTCCAAGCATTAATCTATAAACCACTAGCATACCATTATGCCAAAGGTTAAAGTTCCACGAAAAAGTACGGCCATTGATATGACTGCGATGTGTGATGTCGCATTCTTACTATTGACCTTCTTTATTCTTACTACCAAATTCAGGCCTCAAGAGGTTGTGCAAATTGACATCCCTTCTTCAACTGCCCAAATTCCAATTCCGGATAAGGACATATTAATGATTCATATTTCTCCGGATGGAAAAGTATTTATGGGTTTGGATGATCAAAATACCCGTTTGGCTTTATTGGATAAACTGGAGGAAGCCTACAGTATAAAATTTTCACCAAAACAACGGGATGCATTTCGACTCACTGAATTGTGGGGTATGGATATTCGCCAGTTGCCTCAATTTTTGGATCAGGATATTAATACCCGTGCAACCGCTGCACAACCAGGGATGAAGATTGATACTACTGGAGGTGAACATCAATTGCAGGACTTGATTTTATTTTCAAGACGTGCCAATAATAATTTAAGAATTGCCATTAAGGCAGATAAGACAACTGAATACAAAGCCTTTGATAAAGTAATTGAAACGCTACAGGAACAAAAAGTCAATCGTTTTAATTTAATTACATCGGCTCGAACCGGTAAAGAGTAAAATCATTTTTAAAGCAAACAATTCAAATGAATTATGGCTGAAATGAATGTCCCCGAAAGTGGGGCGAAGAAAGGAAAAAAGAAGGCACGATCGAAAAAGATGTCTACTCGTGTAGACCTTACCGCGATGGTGGATTTGGGCTTTTTATTGATTACCTTCTTTATGTTGGCTACTACCTTCAACAAACCCAAAACCATGGAGGTCAATAAACCGGCCAAACAAAAGGAGGATGTTGAAGAACCACCAATAAAAATGTCAAAGACTGTCAATTTTTTATTGGGGAATAATAATTTAGTGTATTGGTATGTTTCCCCGGATGAAATCAATGCCGATACTAAATTGGAATTGGACAGTGTGGATTACAGTGCCAATGGCGTCCGCCAAATTATTAAAAGAAGAATCAAAGAAGTTCACGAAATGTGGACGGATACGACCAACTTGTTTGTAATGATTAAACCCTTACCAGGGTCTAAATACAAAAACATCGTTGATATCCTGGATGAAATGACCATTAACAATGTTCGGACTTACGCAATCTTAAAACCCAATGATCCTGTGGATAGTTTGGTTTGTTTAAAGATTGGTCAATCCAGGAAATAAATTGAAGAAATTTTTGTTATACCATTAATACGCTTAAATAAAAAGCAATGGAGAATAAAGATTATATGAAACTTAGCATGGATGAAATCGTCTTTGAAGGACGAAATAAATCCTATGGTGCCTATTTGTTGCGTAAAATTTACGACGACAACATGGCTCGTTCGGCCATTCTGGGCATTTTGCTTTTTATATTGGGAATCAGTATGCCCATGATCATTAAAATGGTGAAAGGTTGGATCCCTGAAAAAGCGGATAAAGAAATTATGAAAGAAGTGGTTTTGGCTGATGCTCCACCGCTGGATCCTAAAAAACCACTACCACCACCTCCGCCTAAAGTAGAGCCTCCACCAATTAAAGATCAAATTAAATTCGTTCCTCCGAAGGTTAAAAAAGATGAGGAGGTAAAAGAAGAAGAACCACCTCCTCCAACCATTGAGGAAATGAAGGATAAGGAAATCGCCACAGAAACGAAAGAAGGCGATAAAGATGGAATCGATGCATCCTTGCTTGAACCTCCTCCACCGGTAGTGGAAGAGAAAAAGGAGGAAGAGGTTTTTAAATTTGTTGAACAAATGCCCGCATTTCCGGATGGCGATGCAGCTATGATGAAATACATACGGGAACACATCCGCTATCCGGCTATTGCCAAAGAAAATGGAATTGAAGGAACTGTGGTAATCCAGTTTGTCGTTACTAAAGATGGCGACATTCAAAGGGTACAGGTTGCCAGAGGTATTGGCGGAGGTTGCGATGAGGAAGCTTCACGCGTTGTCAAATCCATGCCAAATTGGAAACCGGGTAAACACAATGGCAAAGCCGTTCCGGTGAGTTTTACGCTCCCGATCCGATTTAAGTTGGAGGGTTAGTGCTCCTTCGAAGGATATTTTTCATATTATTGGGAATTAGCTACATCGTATTGGGCGGGTATGTATATTTCTATCCTATCATTTCAGCACCTTGGGGCTATGTGTTTTCTTTTGCCTGCATCCTTTACGGGATCTGGAGAATTTACAGAGGGCTAAAACTGACAGAATAATTAATTAAACCCACCCTTTTCTAGATTTCCCCAAACTTTTCCAAAACTTAGGGTTTAAACCCCAAGTTTTGGAAAAGTTTGGGGAAATTTCAAAACCCGGGATCACTCAAATTTGTTTTAATTTTAATCCATGCAATCATTTGATTTTATTTCGCTCTTACTCGGGCTTGCAATCGGTCTGATAATTTTTTTACTCAATTATTTAAACCAAAATAAAAAAGGAGAAGCACTCAGAAATTTGTGTAGTTCGCAGGAAGCCCGCATCAAATCATTTGATGAACGACTCAAGGATTATGAAACACAAGCAACGCAAAGTCATTTGAAACTTGAACAAAAACAAGTGGAGCTCAATAGTTTAATTTCTGAAAATGCATCGTTGTTGAGTCATATTCAAAATGCTAAGGAACAGTTGCAAAAAGCGGTTGGTGAATTAACTGAACAAAAAAATGAGAATTACGCGCGCCAAAATGAAATTAATCAACTGAAGCAAAACCTCGCTGAGAGTAAAACTCAGAATCATTTTTTTCTTGAAAAATTGGAAAATCAAAAACGTGATTTTGAAGAAATGAAAAATCGTGCACAATTGGAATTTCAAGAATTGGCACAAAAAATTCTGGAAGAAAAATCACAAAAATTTACATCTGCCAACAAAGAAAATTTGGACAGTCTTCTAAAACCTTTAGGTGAAAATATAGATCAGTTTAAAAAGCGGGTTGAAGAAACCTATGATAAAGAATCAAAGCAACGTTTTTCTCTGGAAGAACGTGTCAAGGAGTTGGTTGAGATGAATCACAAATTAAGTAAGGAAGCCAATAACCTGGCATCGGCTCTTAAAGGACAATCCAAAAAACAAGGAAACTGGGGTGAAATCATCTTAGAGAGTATTTTAGAAAAATCAGGTTTGCAAAAAAACCGGGAGTATAAAGTTCAAGTTAGCCTCCAAACCGAAGATGGTAAACGCCTTCAACCGGATGTTGTGGTGTATTTGCCTGATAACAGGACGATCATCATTGATTCAAAAGTTTCACTCATCGCTTACGATCGTTTTTCATCTTCAGACACAAAAGAAGATCAGGATGCAGCGCTTAAGGAACATGTAAAATCCATGTACCAACACATTGATCAATTGGGTGATAAAAAATACGATACCTTAGTTGAAAGCCTGGATTTTACTATGATGTTTGTCCCCATTGAACCGGCTTATCTCATTGCAATGCAAGAGGATCAGGAATTATGGGCTTACGCTTATGCCAAACGGATATTGTTGATCAGTCCGACGAATTTAATCACCTCCTTAAAATTAATTGCAGACCTCTGGAAGCGCGAACAACAAAGCAAAAATGCGTTGGAAATTGCCAAACAAGGAGAACGCATGTACGACAAAATCATTGGATTTTTAGAAAGTATGGAAGATGTTGGCAAGCATCTCAATAAATCACAGGATGCTTATCACAAAGCAGTCGGACAGTTACGTGATGGCCGTGGAAGTTTGGTCAGCCGCGCTGAAAAAATGAAAAAGCTCGGACTCAATTCTCAAAAAGAAATACCCGGAACCCTCATGTCTTTTGATGAATCAGAAGAAGAAGAGGAAACAGAAAAATTTAATTATTTATTAATGTAATGTTCAAGTAGTCGAAAGCTAGGTGTTGGCCAAGAACGGACGTAGGCTGAGCCTACGCCCAGCGATGAATTTTTTTAATAATATATTATAATTCAAATTAGTAATTTTCAAACTAAACGAAAGCTAGGCGTAGGCTGAGCCTACGTCAAATGTGCAGATGAATTTTAGCAAAATCAATAGGTATGATGCTGGATGAACGGGCGAGAACGGACGTAGGCTGAGCCTACGCCCAGCGATGAATTTTTTTAATAATATATTATAATTCAAATTAGTAATTTTCAAACTAAACGAAAGCTAGGCGTAGGCTGAGCCTACGTCAAACGTGCAGATGAAATTGAGCAAAATCAATAGGTATGATGCTGGATGAACGGGCGAGAACGGACGTAGGCTGAGCCTACGCCCAGCGATGAATTTTTTTAATAATATTTTATAATTCAAATTAGTAATTTTCAAACTAAACGAAAGCTAGGCGTAGGCTGAGCCTACGTCAAACGTGCAGATGAAATTGAGCAAAATCAATAGGTATGATTCTGGATGAACGGGCGAGAACGGACGTAGGCTAAGCCTACGCCCAGCGATGAAATTTTTAATAATATTTGATAATTCAAATTAGTAATTTTCAAACTAAACGAAAGCTAGGCGTAGGCTGCGCCTACGTCAAATGTGCAGATGAATTTTAGCAAAATCAATAGGTATGATGCTGGATGAACGGGCGAGAACGGACGTTCCAATTTGAAAATTCAATCGATATCCAACTAATCAATTTCTAATAAAGTCTCCATCGATAAATAATTTCGTTGACTACTATAAAGCCAATCTTCTGCATTTTCAACCCATCCGGCCCGAATTGGATTTTCATGAATGTATGCCATCTTTTGATTAAGAAATGGCATAGTTTCTAAAAACACCGCATGATTTTCATGCGTCCAAAATTGAAACTCAGAATTTCTTTGATGTTTGTCAGCTGCGGATTTAAATAATTGCAACATCCACTTTTTGCGGCTTTCTGGAATTGCTTTTATTTCTCTTAAAATTTGATTTGCTGTAAAACTTTTAAAATCTCGAATTATATCTGATAAGTTATTTTCCTTGGCACTTAATATTGCATGTACATGGTTCGACATGATTACATATGCCCAAATTTGTAAACCTTTATTTTTTCTGCAATAATCCAAACTATTAATCAGGATATCTCGATACGTTTTTCTGGTAAAAATATCTACCCAATTAATAACCTGAAAAGTTAAAAAATAAAGTCCATCCTGATTATCTATTTTATAACCGGTGCTCATTTTTAGTGTATTTATTTGCAATACCTAAAAAAAATTCAAATTAATGCTCCCATAAGCTAGGCGTAGGCTGGGCCTACGTCAAATGTGCAGATGAAATTGAGTAAAATCAATTGTATGATGCTAGAGAAACGGGCGAGAACGGACGTAGGCTGAGCCTACGCCCAACGGTGGAAAATTTTTGGTAATTCAAATTAGTAATTTTCAAACTAAACGAGAGCTAGGCGTAGGCTGAGCCTACGTCAAACGCACAATTGAATTTGAGCAAAATTAATAGGTATGATGCTGGATGAACGGACGAGAACGGACGTAGGCTGAGCCTACGCCCAGCGATGAGCCAAGCATAAGCTAATCCTACGCCCAGCGGCAAAGAGCATAAGCCAAACCTAATCCCACAATACGGATCCATTTCAACCACAAAACGTTAATTTTCAACTGATTTTTAATCTAATCCTTATATTTGAAGCCTTAATAATTTATTCACAGAAAAAATTACTGATATGAAGAGAATTTTACTATTGATTTTCATTGGAGCAAGTTTCAGCAATGTGTTTGCCCAAAATTCGTTTTCGGACGATTTTGAGGCTTATACAGCTGGTGCGTTCCTTGGTGTTAGTTCAACAAAATGGTCAACCTGGAGTGGCGTAAAAGGAGGTGCAGATGATACCAAAGTGAGCAACGAACAAGCACACAGCGGCACAAAATCCATTAAATTTTTAAGTACCACTGCAGGTGGAGGTCCAGCTGACGTGATTCTTCCATTTGGAGGCCGAAAAACCAATGGAATATTCACTTTGGAAATGTGGATGTATGTAGTGAATGGCACAGGTGGTTATTTTAATTTTCAGGGAAATGCTGCAGTCGGAGGAATCTGGTCTTTGGATGCATTTTTTGATCCTAATGGAGATGTTCGATTTACCCTTGGTACAGGAGGTGCAGGAACAATCGCGAAAGGTACTCATCCAAAGGATGCCTGGTTTAAAATAAAAGTGGTTGCCAACATGACCGATAACAATTGGGAAGCATTTATTGATGATGTATCCCTTGGATCATGGACAAATCCAAACAATGCCGTGGCTTCAATGGATATATATCCAACAAGTTCAAATAACCTTTCTACCTATTACGTCGACGATGTAAGTTATACCTACGAGCCTTTTGTAGCACTTAATCTGGATGCTACCTTATCTGGTGTTACCGTGAGACCTAAAAATTTAACCGGTGGAACAGCTCCTGCATCTATAAAAATTAAAAATGTTGGACGTACTAAAATAACTGCTGCTGAAGTGCAATGGTCAGTTAATGGCGGACCAATAACCACAGAAAATTATGCTTTGAACTTAGACAGTTTAAAAGAATCTGCTATCCTGCCCTTGACTGGAAGTATTAATTATGCTGCAGGAATTGGTAAAATAGATATTGCAATTACTAAAGTAAATGCAAGTGTAGATGATAAGCCATCTAATAACAGCCGCTCTGTACCATTAGAAGGAGTTACTCCGGCACCACACAAGAAAATTTTTGTTGAAGAAGCAACTGGTACCTGGTGTCAATGGTGTCCAAGAGGTGCAGTTTACATGGATTCATTAACAAAATTGTTTCCAAACCATTTTGTTGGAGTTGCAGTTCATAATAATGATCCAATGACTGTTAATGAATATGATGCAGGCTGGACCAGTGTTCCCGGATTCACAGGTTACCCTAGCGTATTAACAAATAGAAAGACATTGGGTGATCCAAATGGTTTAGAACCTGTATTTTATGATCAAATTGTTGAAATTACTCCCGTTAAAATTGAATTGGGGGCAAGTTTTAATGATGTAAGCAGAGAATTAAAAGTTGAAATAAAATCAGACTTTATAGAATCAGTATCCGGAGACCATATTATTAATTTAATTATTACGGAAAATGGAGTTAAAGGAACCAATTCATCTTACAATCAAGCTAATGTATATTCAGGGGGATCTTATGGAGTAATGGGAGGATTTGAGTTATTGCCTAATCCAGTACCTGCAGCTAAGATGACATACAATCATGTAGCAAGAGCTATTTTGGGTGGATGGGCAGGTATACCTGGAGATTTCCCACAAGATATTCCTTCGGGGTCTAGTTACATAAAAGCTTATAATTATATTGTTCCACCAAATTTCAATATATCGCAACTCAAATTAATTGGAATAATATTAAATCCTAATGGAGAAGTTTTAAATGTAAATGAATCCTCAATTGACGAAGCAATCAAATCTGGATTGTTTACTTCAACAGGAGATGTTAAATCAAGTCATGAAAATATTTCAATAGAGCCTAATCCAGCTAATGATTTCGCTATTTTGTATCCGTATAACCAAGTACATCTTGCACAATCAAATGCCACCAAATAGCTTTGTGAAAATTTAGTTTATGACAAAGCAAGAATTTGAACAACTGAAAATTGAATTGGAAACTAGCGGAATGTCGCTTAAAAGTTTTATGGCAACAAAGGGGCTCCCAATACATCAATTTCATTATTGGAGAAAGAAGTACTGTTTAAAGGAACCATCAAAATCAAAAAATGAATTTATTCAAATTGGATCTATCCAACCACCAAATTCAACAATCCGATTGGAATATCCTAATGGAGTGACGATCAACTTTCGGGCGAATCCCGGATCAGAAACATTATTGAAACTGATCAATTCCAAAAATTGATTCCGTTTACTAGCGGACACCGTTATTTTATATATACCGGTATTACAGATTTCCGCAAAAGCTATGACGGACTGTTTGGAATTATTAAAACAATCATGGAAAGTAATCCATTGAGCGGAGACGTATATCTATTTACTAATAAACGGCGTAATCAAATACGGATGATGGTTTACGATACCGGAGGATTAGTATTGTTGAGCAAGCGTTTAGATAGAGGTACCTTTGAAATTATGGAATCACAAACTAATCCTATAAAATTGAACATCAGTTGGACGCAATTAATGTGTATCATGCAGGGCATTAAACTGAGCAGTATTCGTTATAGAAAACGACATATAATTGGCGAAAAATATTTGAGAAATAATTATGTAAATTGAAAATAAATTACGATCTTGTTGTTGTGATACAAGATTCAAATAAAGAAATTACAAATGAATTTTTGCTTACGCAAATTGCAGAATACAAGAAGGAAAACGAATACTTACGCCACGAATTAGCGCAATTAAAACGATTAATATTTGGAGCAAAATCAGAGCGATTCATAAGTAATGAACCACCTCTCCCACCGAATACTTTATTTACACAAACGTACGATGACAATCAGCCCTTAGAAAATTTAACTGAGGAAATAACATACACACGAGATAAACCCATTCATAAACGTGGGGGAAGAAAAGAGCTTCCGGCTCATTTAAAGCGGGAAATAATAGTTCTGGAACCCGAAGGAAAAACGGATGATATGAAATGTATTGGCAAAAAGTCACTGAAGAATTGCAGTACATTCCAGGAGTTGTCTATGTAAATCGCTACGAAAGACCTAAATACAAAGACCCAAAGTCAGAAAAAATAATCATTGCTCCGATGCCCTCAAGGGTCGTTGATAAATGTATAGCAGGGCCTGATTTTATGGCGTATGCTATTATCGGTAAGTATATGGATCATAATCCATATTATAGATTTCTTCAACAACTCAAAAGAATGCATCAAGTGGATATCTCTCGTTCTACATTTGGGGGCTGGGGCAGTCAATATGTGAATGCATTGGAGCCCATTTTTAGTGCTCATCAAAAAGAAGTTCTATCCGCTAATTATTTACAAACTGATGAAAGCCCAATCAAAGTGCAATCAGATGAAGTAAAAGGGAAATGTCATTTAGGATATATGTGGGTCAGCAGAGATCCACAAAAAAATTTAGTCCTATTTACTTATCAAAAAGGAAGGTCCGCAGAATATTTTAATAATCATATTCAGGGATTTAGAGGTAAGTTACAAACAGACGGTTATAGCGTTTATGAATCCTGTGATAAAAATCCGGATTTTATTATGTTCAGTTGCTGGGCACATGCCAGAAGATATTTTGAACAAGCACTTGATAATGACAAACAGCGCGCAGATTACGTGTTAAGGCAAATTCAAATTCTTTATAAAATTGAGGAATCTGCCAAAGAACAAAAACTATCCAAAGAAGAGCGACAAAAATGGCGACAAGAAAATGCCACTCCGGTTTTAAATAACATTAAAGAATTTCTTGATAAAAATGTAGAATCTATACTTCCAGCCAGTGCAATTGGAAAAGCTTTTGGATATGCAATCAAACGATGGGATAAGCTACTGGCATATACAGTTCATGGTGAAGTAGAAATTGATAACAACCTTATAGAAAATTCTATCCGTCCTTTAGCTCTGGGTAGAAAGAATTATTTGTTTGCAGGTTCTGACGATTCAGCCCAAAGATCAGCTATGGTTTATTCCTTGTTTGCAACTTGCAAGCTTCATGACATTAACCCATATGATTGGTTAACCGATGTCTTCCACAGAATTAAGGATCATCCTATAAATCGTATCTCAGAACTACTTCCGCAGAATTGGTGCTGGTCAACCGCGAAGAAGAACATTGACATTGTTGCCTAAGTGTACTGCGTGGGACGGATACGCTATTTTAAAAATGAGGTTATTAGAAAACTCAGATATAAAAGTTGAATTAATTGAACTTTCAGGCAATTTAATTTCTAAGGAATTTTTTCCAAATCAAATTGGTGATTTTAAACATATTATAAATACGGAATTATTAAAATCGGGTATTTATATTGTTAAAATACAAAATAATACTAAAACCTATTCTGATAAATTGATTGTCATTAAATAATTTAGTTTAATATATTTAAATGAAGCCTTTCGTTACTGAAGGGCTTTTTTTATTTGGCATTATTAATGTTTTGCAAAATATATGTGATTAAGCAAATTTATAGCTACCATATTAATAAACCTTTATAAATTTTAATTGAGTTGAATATATTAAATACTATTAATGTGTAATTGAACATATTGTTGAGTTAATATAGCTTAGAATATTATTTAATCAATTAAAACTCTAAAGCTATGAAAATTACAACTCTGTTATTTGGATTTTTTATATTCATATCTTGTAATGATGAAGGAAATCCAGAATTTAATAAAAATCTAAAACTTGATTTCCGAGATCCACCTGGGTCAAATCAAAAGTGTATTCTAAAATTTAAAATTATATCCGACACTTACACTAATAGTCCGGATCATTACATTACTGAGTTTGTAACTTTAAATGATTGTAATCCATCTCCTCCTCCTAATTGCTATTTCTTTAGAACATTTTTATTTGATTCCGGTAGTAGTGGTTGTTCACATGGAAACAACTCCAGTTGTGAAATTGATAATCCTACATTAAACAGCTTTTATGATGCAAATTGTGAATTAAACCCATATTTTTCTTACATAAGAGTTATTTATCATCCAAACGAAATAACTACAGGATGCACTTTAAACTCAACACCAGGTACAATTGAATACGAGTTATCATCTTCTCCTAAATATACTACTGGAGATTGTCCTTATCCTATTTCTAGCGTTATAGGAGGTACCCTCTCAAATGGTTCAGCATCAATTGTGTATAAAGATTATGAATTATATGGAAATTGTGGATGTCAAATTAGAGAAAAGTAGTTAAATATTTTGAATGAAGTTATCTAATATTTCATTTGTATATTAGATAACTTCATTTTAAAAATTTCATCGGATTTGTAGGTGTTTTACCTTCCCAGGTTTCAAAATGGAGTTCATAAAATCCCTGTTCGTTTTTAGCTGCTTGACCGATATTGGTTCCACTTTCTATGCGTTCTCCATTCCGAAGTAACACAGAATTTAAATTGGAATACACAATATAATTATCATCAGATTTTGTAATTAGTAAATACAATTGATTGGGCATTTTTCGGATTTGAACTACTTCTGCCGGATTGGCTGCACTTACAAAAGGGTTTTGTGATTGAAGATCGATTCCATTATTGCGAATGACCAGGTTTTTATTACCGGATTCCATGTTTTTCCCAAACCTCGATATAATCGTAGGGGACTGCATGGGATAACGCATCCTTTTAACCTGTTTGTTTTTTGAAGTGGATGTTTTTGTTTTTACCAATTCATGAACGCTGGCCTCAATCCATTTAGTTAGTTCTTCTTTTTTTCTTTTGTAATTCGTGAGGGTTGCATTGAGATTTGCCTCTTTACTATCTAATTCTTTTATAAGCTGTCCTGAACTGGATAGATCTTGTTTTAAACGCAGTTCTTCGGATTGAATATTTTTCAACAAGGAATCCTGGGTATTTAATTCCAGTTTAAGCTTTTGAAAGTTTTTTGTATACAACTGATTCCAGGTTTTTAATGAGTCCAACGTTTGCATTCGTTGTTTTTCCAATTTTTCCAATAGATACCATTTTAAAACTTTGGCATCCAGATCCTCCGGATGTAATAAAGTCAACATGGGATTATAGGTGATACGGTGTATGATCTTATTCTTTACCAATACAGCATATTGTTCTTTAAAACGCTGCAGTTTTAGTACATTGGATTTATTTTGTTCCTGAAGATTTTTTAATTCATTCTGTGTAGTGGTCAATTCATTTGTAAGTGCATTTTGTAATTCAGTTCGGTAGGAAATCTGACTTTGATACAATTCAAGATTTTTTAAAAGTTGATTTTTTTCCGATTTATTTTGCTTGATCAATTGGTCAGTCTGGTCAATGGCTTGTTGAATCTCTTTAATTTGACTATCCTTAGGTTTATTTGCCGGATTGACTTGGCTAGTTAATTGGTACCATAAAATAATGCCAATAGGTATAAACAAACTGCTGCAAATCGCATGAAAAATGTACCGATACTTTGGATGCGAAGGGTAATTTATACGAATGGATTTTAGGGTGAATTTGTTCATCGTTTTTTATAGTGATCTGGAATGTTAAATTTTACCTGAATGATTGGATCCAACTTAATTTCATCCCAAATTAAATCCAAATTTAAAACAGATCGATCGATAGATTCAAATTCTATTTTAAATTTTGATGGAATGGACCTGTTTTCAAGTTTTAAATAGTCGCTTACGATAAAATTTAATGCATATTGTGAATTTTCCAGCTTAAAATCTTTACACAACACTTCTGGATTGGACAGCGTATATGCAACAGCATACGATTTAGAGCTTCCTTTTAGTTTTAAATTTAAAGCAGAATCAATCATTTGGTAGTCCATGGCTTCTTTTATAAAGCATCCACTGCTTAACAAATTTTGTAACCAGTCAAATTTGATTTCCAATTGATATTGGTTTTGTAAATCGGAATAGTTGAGATTTGAATATTCCTGATTTAAGCGATCTATTACAAGAATGTGATCGGGCATTAGCAAGATTCTAAAAGCCTCGACGCCTAGTTTTTTTAATGAAATTAAACAGAGGCTATCTTTTATTGCATAGAGAGTCAAGCGTGCATCCTGACGTTCATTTTCAAATTGATACCGAATGGAACCTTTACCCATGAAGTAGTGTAGATTTTGATTTGCAGTTATTTTATTAAGCAAACAATCTACATTACAGGAGTCCAGTTTTTTTACGTTCGAATTGTGATCGATTTCGGTTAGCTTTTTAGCTGGATGGCATGAAGCAATCAGAATACACAGGATTAAGAAATTTAAATACAAAAATTTCATTTTCCTTTGCTTTGAAGCATAAATGGATACTCCATGCGTTCTTCTGAAAATTCATTGGCTGTTACTAAAGAGAGATTTGCTTGCTGCGTATCTCCCAAAGCTTCATAAATGGATGCTGCCATTTGAAACATTTCTTTGTTTTTCGCAACTGGGAATTTTAATGCTTCTTCGAGGTAGTTGCGTGCTTTTGCAAAATCTTTCCGATTGAAATAAATTTGTGCAATTTTGTAAAATTTAATCGCTGGATGAATTTGACCTGATTTCACAAGCGTAGCAAGTGTGGCATCACTAATGGAACCATTGATAACTGATTGATCGAGTGAATATTCCAATAAAGCAAGTTCGTTGTAGTTTGAACGCAAGGCTTGCTGCCATGCAGAATCAGATGCTACCAACAATTGATTCATTTTATACAGTCGTGCAGCGAGAATAAGTGCATCTGTATTTCTGATTGGATTGTTTTTAGCTTTTATCAGCAGAGACTTTAATTCAGATTCAGAAAAATCAAGTTTATGTAACTGTAATGAAGCTAAGAGTTGACTGTAATTAGGAAAACTTTGTGCAGGATAATATTCCATACACATGTTGGAATAATAATAAAGTGCATTCCAATGTTTTAACGAAATAATACAATTCAATAAATTTTCCCAAACTGAATAGGGGACTGTTCCTAAGGAAATTGTTTTAGTGTAATACCGACATGCGTGCACGATATCGTCCATTTGAAAATACAAATCTGCCATTAAAGCATATGATTTTGGACTCTCCGGATATTGTTTGATTAATTCACTGGTTAATGGAATCAGCGATTGTATTCCTTGTGTATTCGAATTTTTTATGTAATCAGTCAGTGTTTTGATGATTGATTTAATTTTTTCATCCAAAGAAACTGTGGTGCTGTTTATTAAATTTGTTAAGTCTTGCTGGGCTTGTTGATTTTGTGAATCGACATCAGCAGATTTAGGTTTTAAACCATATTTAGTTAATATGTCTGTGTTGTTTTCTTCGAGAGCTATGGTTCTGATTTCTTCAATTATTTCTAAATGACCAGGATATTTTATCAAACATTCTTCCAACAAACTCAACGCTTTTTTTGATTTTTTCTGTAGAACCAATATTTTGGATTTTTTAATTCCAATGGGTGGAAGGAGTCCAAAATGCAATTCCGATGCATTTAATACGATCAAGGCTTTATCAAAATCTTCAGCTTTGAGATAATTTAATGCTGCATTGTCATAATAAGTATAATTATCAGGTTCCAGCTGACTTAATTTCTGATATACATCTGCAATGATTTGAAACTGCCCGTAATCTTCCGCCAGGTTCGCTTTCAGAATCAAGTACCATTTATTCTGCGGTTCAGCGGCGATGCTTTCGTCAATGGCACTCATCGCCTCGTCATGTTTGCCTTGTTCCCGATAAATACGAGCCAAATAATAATTGCTGACTCCTTTGGTTTCAGGAGCATATTTAAGCTTAATGAACAAATCGATGGCTTTTTGCCGATTCCCAATTTGTTCTTCTTTTAAGGCATCAATTAAAATACCTTGGTTCAGCAGGTTTTTTTCAACTTCCTGACTAAATGCGTTGAAAGAAACTAAAATGGTGATTAAAATTGACTGATATATTCTGTACATGGTTTAGACAAACGTGCTAAAATTATTCTACTTCAGTTACCTTGAGCATGTTGGTCCGCAATTTTTTATGAATGGGCATGCTACCGGTATTAACAACGAGATCTCCTGCTTTCAGTTTATGATCTTTCTTTAAAATTTCAATAAGATCTTCTATAGTTTCATCAGTCGAACTCATTTTATCATAATAATAACATCGAACGCCCCATACCAGATTTAAAGTTCCCAGCATGTGCGTTGCACTGGTAAAAATATAAATCGGGCAATGGGTTCTGTAGGAAGACGTTTTAAAGGCAGTGTAACCGGAAATTGTGAGACCAATGATTGCCTGGGCTTTGATATCTTCTGCCGTTTTAGCAGCATTAAAACAGACAACATCCGACAAAAAAGTAGAGGATTTATCGGAAGGACGGGGTCTTTTAGTTAAAATGGCATAATGCCTTTCTGCTTCAAAGATAATCTTATTCATTGCAGTGACCACTTTTACGGGATGTTTACCCACTGAGGTCTCAGCCGATAACATGACCGCATCTGTACCATCCAATACTGCATTGGCCACATCGGTTACTTCCGCGCGTGTTGGACTCGGATTATTAATCATACTATCCATAAGCTGTGTTGCCACGATCACCGGCCGGGCACGTTGAATGCATTTGGTGATGATTAGTTTTTGAATTGTTGGCAATTTTTCAATTGGAAATTCAACCCCTAAATCCCCACGGGCGATCATGATACCGTTACTGATTTTAATAATGGCATCCAAATTTTTAATTGCTTCCGGTTTTTCAATTTTGGCAATCACCTTTGCCGGATGTTTGGCTTTTTCTACTAATTGAATGAGCTCTTCAATGTCTTGTGCTTTTCGTACAAAGGAAAGGGCAATCCAGTTGACTTTATGTTTGAGTATAAAATCAAGGTCTTTGAGGTCTTTTTCAGTTAATGAAGGCAAGGATATTTCAGTATCCGGAAGGTTAACGCCTTTGTTTGAGGATAAAATGCCTCCAAACAAACATTTCAATTGGACTTTATCAATTCCATTGGTGGTAAGAACCTCAAAAACAAGTTTTCCATCATCAATTAAGATGGTTTCTCCAACTTTGACATCTCGGGCAAAGTTTACATAACTCATGTAAATCTGTTCTTTTGTTCCAATGCATGGCTTATTGACAAAGTTTAATATCTCACCCGGTTGAATTTCCAAGGCATTGTTTTCGATGGTTCCAATTCTTAATTTCGGACCCTGTAAATCGCATAAGATGCCCACATGGGTATCAAATTTTTCATTGATAGCGTGAATATGCCGAATTACCTGTTCATGGTCTTCATAGCTACCATGTGAAAAATTAAGCCTGAATACGGCTACGCCTTCTAAAGTCAAAGCCGCCAGTTGTTCATAAGATGCTGAGGCTGGTCCGACGGTTGCTACAATTTTAGTATTATGGTGAATCATATAATAATTATCAGATTTGGGGAATTATTTAGCAAAACTTTGGTTTACAATGTAAAACAGGGCTAAGGTCTTTAAAAAAAGCGAAAATTATTTTGGTAATCCTTTAATGAATCCCTTAATTTGCGCCTTGATTATAAAAAAATCTAAATTATCATGTCAACAATTGCTGAAAGAGTTAAAAAAATTATCGTAGACAAATTAGCTGTAGATGAGGCTGAAGTTACCATCGAAGCGAGTTTTGTTAATGATTTAGGTGCAGACTCCCTTGATACTGTGGAACTTATCATGGAATTCGAGAAAGAGTTTGATACATCTATCCCAGACGATCAGGCAGAAAAAATTCAAACTGTAGGGCAAGCTATTGCCTACCTTGAGGCTAACTGTAAATAATCAATTTAATAATTTGTTATTTTAGCATGCCATTTGAATGATTCAAGGGCATACGAACAATAATTAGCGAATGAGACGGGTCGTAGTTACCGGAATCGGCGCATTAACGCCTATTGGCATTGGTCAGGATGCTTTTCTTGCAGGTTTACAGGCAGGAATGAGTGGTGCATGTCCAATCAGCTATTTTGATGCAAGCCTGTTTCGGACACGGTTTGCCTGTCAACTTAAGGATTTTAATGTTGAAAATTTCTTAGACAAAAAGGAAGCCCGAAAGATTGACCCATTTTCTCAATATGCCTTAATTGTAGCTGAAGAAGCGATGAAAGATTCAGGGATCCAATTGGATCAAGTGGATTTATCCCGATTTGGGGTGATCTGGGGATCTGGAATCGGTGGATTTAATACGCTTGAACATGACATTTCTGAAGCGGCTTTAGCTAGCGGACCCCCACGATACAGTCCTTTTTTGATACCTAAACTTATTTCAGACATTGCACCAGGTCATATTTCCATAAAATATGGCTTGATGGGTATTAATTACGGTACAGTGTCGGCTTGTGCTTCCTCAGCGCATGCCATTTCAAATGCATTTGATTATATTCGTTTAAATAAAGCGGATATGATGGTAACAGGAGGTTCAGAAGCAGCAATTACCCGCGCCGGAGTAGGAGGATTTTCCTCCATGAAGGCCTTGTCTGAGCGCAACGATGATTTTATGACGGCATCCAGGCCTTATGATAAAGATCGGGATGGCTTTGTTTTGGGTGAGGGCGCTGGTTCGTTGATTTTAGAAGAATATGAATCTGCCAAAAAACGCGGAGCTAAAATTTATGCAGAAATGGTAGGTTCAGGTGCCACTGCCGATGCTTTTCATATTACGGCTCCCCATCCGGATGGACTGGGTGCCAGTACAGCCATGCGTTTGGCTTTAAAAGAATCCGGCTTAACCCCATCGCAAATAGATTACATAAATACCCATGGCACGTCCACACCTTTAGGTGATATTGCTGAGGCCAAAGCAATTTTAAATGTTTTTGGGGATGATGCTTATAAAGTTAATATCAGTTCAACTAAATCTATGACCGGCCACCTCCTGGGTGCTGCTGGTGTCATAGAAGTTATTACTGGAATTATGGCCATTTTGCATGATTTTATACCACCTACCATTAATCACTTTACTGAGGATCCTGATTTGGATCCAAAACTAAATTTTACTTTTAATGAAGCACAAAGTCGAAAGGTAAATGCTTTTTTAAGTAATACCTTTGGATTCGGAGGGCATAACAGTTCAGTGATTTTTAAAAGATGTTAGGATTCTTAGTTAAGTTTTACAATAAGACCAATCACAAGTTTTTCTCTAAGGATAAACATTTTGCAGAGCGGCTGCATCATTTAATTGGATTTACTCCATCCAACATCTATATTTTTAAACTTGCTTTTTATCACAAATCCACACTCAATAATTTTCCTAACGATACCAATGGGTTGTATCAATCCAATGAGCGACTGGAATATCTTGGTGATGCTTTATTGAGTTTTGTAGTTGGTGAGTATCTGTTTAAAAAATACCCTTCTGCCAATGAAGGCTTCCTGACCAAAATGCGATCTAAAATTGTAAAGCGTAAAATGCTTAATTACATAGCCGAACAAATGGGCTTGGATCATTTGATGATGGAGTTTAATCAAACAGCCATATCACAATCGATGTTGGGCAATGCATTGGAAGCATTGGTGGGTGCAATCTACATTGAACGTGGATTTGAATTTACAAAACATTTTATACTCAGTGCCATCCTCAAGAAATTCATCAACATGGATCAACTGGAAGAATTTGATGATAATTACAAAAGCCAGTTGTTGGAATGGTGTCAAAAGCATTCCAGGGAAATTGATTTTAAAGTATTGAGTAAATATAAAGTAGATAAAAGGGATCGCTTTAAAGTGGGTGTATTTATCGACGGACAAGAAATATCTTCTGCAGAAGATTACAATAAAAAAAGTGCGGAACAATTTGCATCCGAATTGGCAATCCAACATCTTGGGGTTAAGGATGATCCTGATAAGGATTAAAGCGCATATTGATTATGGCGGAAGCCCAATATTTTAAAAGGCTCAATTTTCAAAAGGAGCAAAAGCTTCTGGAAGCCGTTTCACTATTTAATAGTTGGTTAGATGAATTATTGATTACAGGCATTTCACAACTGCAACATGATCCTGTTAAATTGAATGAAATTGCAAGCCGAATGGTTGATTACGGTGCTCCAGGGATTGCAAGGAAATTGCGCATGATTCCAGAGCGAATAGCTAAAGGATCCAATTGGATGGAATTTACCTTCCAGCAATTGGGTGAATTTTATTTCGTAATAAACTCTTTCAAAAACATTGCTGCGTTGAATGACTTTGAAAAGGAAGATTTATTAAGCTATTGCGGAATACCATTTACAAAAACCAGTTTTTCTGAAAGTTCTTTTTATACAGATGATTGGCTCTATCTCGGAACTGTTTCAGAAAATGAGGATAAATTAATAGTAAATAGAAACTGGTTTTATGGTTTGAATTGCAAGTCTTGTGTCTTGTTTTTAGAGTTTCAATTCAATCGGTTCGTTCCAATTAAGCAATTTAAGTATGGCTTCATTTACAAGAGCGCTGTCCAGTTTTATCCATCTGCTTCACCACAACGAATTAAAGAAATACAATCCGAGTCCAGTTACCTTGCTGCGGAGTATTCTATAAAATCACAAACGATTGAAACCGCTTTGGACCTTTACTGCGAGCGGATTTCTATAAATCCACTATTAAAGCAGGATTGCTTTATTCTCAATTCTGTAAAATTTACTTTGCATCAGGATACCTGGTATTTAAAAAGTGAATCCGGACAATTGATTCGATTGGCAAATAGTATTACTGAAATTCAAGAGCTGCTGACTTATACAGCGAATGTTCGAAATTTTATTATCGGAGAATATGAAAACAATTCTTTAAAAGTATTTTCTGTAATAATGGATTATGAAATAATTAATCTAAAGCAATAAGTTTCGTAGAACTCAACTCCGTGAATTAAAATTTTGTCGGCGGAGGTTTAATTACCAGAAACTCAAATTGATTATTCCATAGGATTTTTTGGAAATCAAACTCAAATTAATTTGATTAAAAAGCCCAGTTCCCGAAGATTCTATGTAAACAAAAAGGTCCTAGATTAAGATGGTGGTCAATAATTTAGCCACAATTTTATAACTCTTTAAATCTAAGACCATGACAAATTTAGCCAAATCAATTGATTTTTCAGGACAGAAAATTTACGTAGGCCTGGATGTTCATGCATTGAACTGGAATGTTACGACGTGTTCGGATCACATAATTCTTAAGACTTTTCATATGGCAGCTGATTTGAATTTATTAGTAAATTATCTAAATTCAAATTATCCGGGAGCAAGTTTTGAAATAGCCTATGAAGCTGGGTTTTCTGGGTTTTGGTTACAGAGAAAGCTTCAGCAATTAAATTTTCAATGTATAGTTGTAAATCCTGGAGATGTTCCTCAAACAAATAAGAATGCTCTAAATAAGACAGATAAGATAGATTCTAAAAGGATAGCATTAGCATTGAGAACAAGGCAACTAAAGGGTATATTCATACCATCAGAAACCCAAGAAGATGACAGAATTATTTTAAGACAAAGAGCTCAATTAGTAAAAAGTATAACCCGAACTAAAAATATGATTAAATCATTTTTACACTTTAAAGGGATACAAATACCGCAACCATTTAAAAATCACGCTAGTAAAAAATTTATAACCTGGTTAAAATCTATAGAACATAAGGAAGCGTCTTCACGACTTGCACTCGATCAGAAAATAAAACATCTAGAGTTTTTACGAAGTGAATTATCAGAAGTTACAAGGCATATTAGAATGCTTATGAAATCAGATAAGTATATACAGCACACCACTGTATTGCGCAGCATACCAGGCATAGGTGAAATTATATGTTATGCGTTCATTACAGAAATCGGAGAAATAAAAAGATTTGGCTCCTTTTAAGCATTTAATTCGTTTGTTGGATTTTGTCCAACCGAACATAGTTCTGGTCAATCTGTACACAAAGGCAAAATCACACCTAGGCATAATAAAATATTAAGAAGTTTACTTGTAGAAACTGCATGGACTTCCATTAGAATAGATCCATCCATGACGTTATACTATTTAAAATTGATAAAAAGAATGTCAGGAAAACGAGCTATAATTCGTGTAGCAAGAAAACTATTAAACAGAATATACAATCTATGGATAAAAAATATAAAATACGAAAACATGAAATAATAAATTAGTTTAATTAAATCTTATTTACAAATCTTAATAAATGAATAGCAAGACCACCAGGGGACGCATGTATTTAATTACTCTCGAAGATTGTGGCTGTTATATTACAAATTAATAAAATGGTGTGGCATTAAAAATCGACCACTAATAGGAGCTTGAGATTTTTATATAAGATTAATTGAATTAATGTAAATTTGTATCAGGCAAAAAAAATCTTGAGAAGGCAAGGGCTCTTTTCCAGCCTTTGCTTTCGAAAGAAATTTGATCTCCCTTTTGTTTAGCACTTTTTGTTACATAGGAGTCGTCCCCGCCGAGGGTTAAGGGAAGTATATCTCAACGAAGTAACTCTTAATTTAAAAACAAGATTTATACTTTTAACATATATTGCTTAACGAATCATTGGCGTGTACATCTTAAGAATTGGATCGTAATAAATTTAAAAATCCAATTAATAATTCCCTTTTATTTTTTGAATTGACTACTTAGAGAAATACCTTTCCTCAATTAACTACAACAGCCAGGGGCACAGCAAGCCGATTTATTTTTTGGTTTACTTGCAAAGACAGTAATGCTTTCGATGCCATAGTTTCCGACATGATACTGAGCCAATTGATTCTCATCCAGATACTGGTTTAAAATATCATCTGGAATCAGTATGGGTTTTTGTTTTTGAATTTGGATGTTTTCAAATTGAAGCTCCTGAATGTGGTCGATATAGCTTTGTTTTTGAATTGCACCGGAAACACATCCAGCATACATTTCGGCGCTGGCTAAAACTTTTTCTGGCAGTTGACCAAATAATACGATATCCGAAATACTAAAATGTCCACCCGGTTTAAGCACCCGATAAATTTCAGAAAACACCTGTTTTTTATTGGGTACTAAATTTAAAACACAATTACTCACAACGACATCCACCGTGTTATCAGCCACTGGCATGTGTTCAATGTCACCTTGTCTGAATTCAACATTTTGAAAGCCAAGTTTTTCAGCATTTTGGCGTGCACGTTGAATCATAGCTTCTGTAAAATCGATTCCAATCACTTTGCCGGTTGCACCGGTTTCTGCACGCGCAACAAAACAATCATTGCCTGCTCCAGAACCTAAATCCACAACGACATCGCCTTCTTTAATTTGGGCGAATGCAGTTGGAAGACCACAGCCCAATCCGAGATCGGCGTCTTTTTCATACCCACTTAAGTTTGAGTAGTCGTCGGTCATTATATTGTAAACCTCTGTACTGCAACCGGATGCACCGCAACAAGACGCTTGATTTAAGTCCTTATCCTGTAAGGCGATTTCCGAATATTTCTGGCGAACCATTTCTTTAATTTCAAAATCTGTTTTCATAAATTATTTTTTTATTAAAACGTAATATTACGATAAAAGGTTTTGATTAACAACAATTATTTATAGATTTTTGTCCGATATCAAAAAATTTCCCGATACTTTCACTCATAGCCGACCAGGTTTTGGGATCTATGCAATAACAAACAGCAGGACCTTCGATAGTCCCCTGAATGATTCCGGCATCTTTTAGTTCTTTTAAATGTTGGCTAATAGTACTTTGTGCAAGTTGGATTTCATCTACGATGTCACCACAAATGCAGCGTTGTTTCTTTAGTAATAGTTTGATAATTGCTATCCGAGCAGGATGGGCCAAGGCTTTGGCAAATCCTGCTAATTTTATTTCGCTCTTTGAAAATAATTCTGTTTTACTGGCTCCCATCTCTTTTTATCGCAAAAATACGATAAAAAGAAGAAATCTGCAATAATCAGGCAGCAATTTTAAGCCATTGCAGGATGGCCTTGGTTGGTTTTTCTGAAGTTATCTCAATATCATGTTCTTCTCCAATTTGCATGGTAATAAAATCACCGGCATTCATGAAAACCTGCCTCGTGTTTCCGTTTATGTCTTTAATGTGGCAGGTACAACTTCCTTCCAATAGCATAAAACTCTCCAGTAAATCGTGATGTACTTCTTCTGGTACCAATTTCCGAACCCAGGCCACAAATAATTGGACTTTTTCATCTTGATGGATAGGTTCTAAATGGATATCCTCAAAGTCCATTGGTGGCTCAATTCCTTTTAATGCAAGTGTCCAATCAAGGAGGTTGGATTTTTCAGTCAAAAGAGGCGGGTTTTTTAAATCTATAATTTGACGGCCGGCATTTAGCCCGGAAATTTGTTCTAGTATTCGATTCTTAAGGCCAACGGGTGGGGTCTCTTGAAAACAAGCTGCATACTGCTCCAAAGCATGTTCAGTTTGCTGGATTATTTCAGGATTCTCGTTTTCAATCCACTCTGAAATTTGAGTTTTGTTAATTGTCAGATCTTTTCTCAAGTTAACTTTTTTAATTTAACGGAATTAAAAGGATTTTGGTTGTTCAAATAATTCTCTAAGCTCCCTCAAACCATTCCGGGCACGCGTTTTTACCGTCCCAAGCGGTAAGCCGTACTCTTCAGAAATTTCCTGTTGAGTAAGGCCATCAAAATACATCCACTCCAAAACCTTTCGGCAGGAAGGATCGATTTTTAATACCAATTGACGCAAATCAAGGGTATCTTCTTGTTGAGAAACAGATAGAACACGGCTTTCTATAGATACGAGAGAATCCAGATTTTGGTTTTTGGTTTCCCTTATAAAATGTTTAGATCTTGTATGGTCAATTGCTGTATTTCGGGCAATGTTGATTAACCAGGTTGCCAGACTCCCTTTTTCCACTTCGTAAGTTCCTATATAGCGCCATATTTTCACAAAGCAATCCTGCAACAGGTTTTCAGCATCTTCCTCTTTTGTTACAATTCTTTTAATAATCCCAAATAGGGTGGCGGCATAATGATCGTATAAATATTCAAATGCAGCATTGTCCCCTTGTTGCAGTCGTTCGATCAATTTCTGGGTATCCAGTTGGCTGTATTTTTAAATTGAAAATCAGAATATTACATAAAATGCTCGCACTCGCGATGAATTTTAACCAAAGATAAAAAAAGCCTCGTATGTTTTTGCTGAAATCCAGATCTATCTTGAAATCGTATACATAGGTATCTGGTTTAAGCGATAAATTTGATTAATTTTGATGATAGTTGTAAATCGGGACAATTTTAATTTGTTCCTCTTGAGATAAAATTGGTTTTCATCTTGGATAAGCTGTTTTTTAAAAAAAATATTTATAGTATGAAACAAGTTATTTATGTGTTCTTAATAATTTTGGCTGCATCCTGCCAGCCAAATGATCAAAAGACATCCATGGGCAGATCCGTTTCAGAATATTGTGATTTGGTTGAGACCGGGATTAAATCGGGAGGGGTACGCCAGATTTCAGTTGAAAATGGAAAATACAAGGTATGGACCAAGCGTATTGGCAATAATCCCAAGATAAAAGTATTGCTACTACATGGTGGCCCGGGTGCAACGCATGAATATTTTGAATCGTTTGAGAGTTTTTTACCAAAAGAAGGCATTGAATTTTATTATTACGACCAATTGGGTTCTGCCTATTCCGATCAGCCAAAAGACAGCAGTCTCTGGGTGTTAGATCGTTTTGTGGAAGAAGTTGAAACAGTTCGTAAAGCCTTGAATCTTGATAAAGACAATTTTTTTCTGTTGGGTCATTCCTGGGGTGGTATTCTTGCAGCCCAGTATGCTCTAAAATATCAACAGCATTTAAAGGGCTTGATCATTTCAAACATGATGATGAGTGCACCCTTGTATGGAAAGTATGCAGAAGACGTGCTAGCAAAACAAATGGATTCTGTGGTACTCAAGGAAATTCGTGAAATAGAAGCAAAAAAGGATTTCAGCAATCCACGATATATGGAATTATTAATGCCCAATTTTTATACCAAGCATATTTTAAGATTGCCCATGGAAGAATGGCCTGATGCAGTGAATAGAGCTTTTGCTAAATTAAACAATACAATTTATACGATGATGCAAGGTCCAAGTGAATTTGGACTTTCCGGAAATTTGGAAACCTGGGATGTTACCAAAGAATTAAATACAATCAAAGTTCCAACGCTTGTGATTGGTGCAAACCACGATACCATGGATCCGGAACATATGAAATGGGTAGCAGGTCAATTCGAAAAGGGTCAGTTTTTATTATGTCCCAATGGCAGTCATATGTCCATGTGGGATGATCAAGTTATCTATTTTACGGGTTTGATTTCCTGGTTAAAAACAAATGGAATTTAAGTAAATTCATTTTAATAAACTGATATTTCCTTTTTTTGAATAGTTTCTGCCTCCTATGCAAAGGACTTCAAGATAATAAGCAAAGACATCCGGACTTAATTTCTTGCTTTTGTAAGTTCCGTCCCAACCTACATTCAATTGGTTGGACTCAAAAACTTTTTCTCCCCAACGATTGTAAATAATTAAATGAATCTTATTGATATTGTTGCCTCTGACATAAAGTATATCATTGTGTCCATCTTCATTGGGTGAAAATGCGTTTGGAATAAACACAGTGCTCGAATCGCAATCAGGAAATACAACTTTAATATTAAATTGAAAAACATGAGGACAATTGAAACGATCGATTACAGTGACTTTTAAGCTAAAATCATTTTTTGGGATAATTGTGATACAAGGACAATTAGGACAATCAATAAATTCATTGGATTCCCATTGATATTTAATACCTCCTTCAACACAAAATGTTGCAGCCTTGCCCGAAAACAAAATGCTGTCACCTATAAATCGGATCGTATTGGTATCTTCCAATACTTTTAAATAAAAAGTGTCTGTTCCAGAGCAAGAAAATTCATCTTTATAATGAAGTAAAATGCGTTCATCCTTCCAAATAGGCAGGAGTTGCTGATAAGCTCGCTCATCAGAAATGGATGTACCTTCCCATTTATAATTTTTTCTGTTGCCGGCATCCAGAGTAATAAATTCTCCTGGGCATGCCTCATAGTAATAGACTTTATTTTCTGGAAGTTTCCTTAAGTTAAGTTTATAATGAATGATTCGGTTGCATTGATTAGGAAAGGACTCTAGCAAACTCCATTCTAAAGTAGAATCCTGGCTTAAATTTATATTTGAGTGGAATACAAATTGACTGCAACTGTCACAATTTGTTGTTCCTTTTGTCCATCGATACTGTGCAGCAGAATTTGGCAATATTCCAAGTTGGATGCTATCGCCAGCGCATATTGAATAGGAATAATATGCTTCGCTTGTTTGGTTGATATGGACAGCAAGAGTATCTGAACGGCACAGGCAATTTTGTGTAACTAATAAGTAGTCGCAATTTCGAATGCCGGATTCAAATGGGATGCTATCAAACAAATAGCTCGAATCGCTCTTGAAATAGGCTCTATCAAAACAAAACACAAAGTAGCCCTTATCGGTAGAGTCAATTATTTGATTTGAATTTAAATCTGCATAGAGTTTGAAGCATATCTTGTTTTCTTGTATCAACTGGACATTTTTTAAAGTAAAAGAAAGTCTGAGCAATTGGATCAGACTATCGGTAGAATTGTAAATATGCAAACTATCCAGATCAATAGAAGGGGCTTCCAGTTTAAAGTTTTGTTTATTCATTCCAGACTCAATGAAAACAGGACAAAGTTCTTGATTGGATTTACACTTAGTTTCTACATTCCGAAAGCAAATTAATTGAATCTGAAATTCCTGACATTGCAATTTAGACAATCCTTTCAATTTAAATACGAACTGAATGCTGTCTCGGGCTGCAATGTTTTCCGGAATTTTTAAATGCAATACAGTAAATCCATTTTCTTGAATAATAATTGGATTTTGTTGATTGAAATTTTTAATGGGAATCAAAGAATTTATTACATATTCCAAGGCTTCAGGTATCACAATCATTATGCTATCGCCAGGATTCGTTATGCCATTTCGGATAAGATTCACGTAAACTGGAAATTCATCAACACAATTCACTAGGGAATCTGCTCTGAAATTTACAGAATATTTCAAGGGAATTTCAAGTCCACTGATTTTAATCAATTGACCCGTTTTTAAAATGGAATTGGTGGGTCTTTTGCAAGCATCAAATCCCTTAAACTCAAATTCAGGAAATCCGTTTACGACAGATTGGCAACTTGTCAATAGTTTTATTTTTACTAAAATACTGTTATTAGGAGTTTCAGTTATACCTGCCAAACCATTGGACTCGATTAGAGGGATGAAATTTGCGAAAGTCCATCTGAACAGACCCGGGGAAATCATAACTGCTGCGGGCAATGGTTTAAATGGACTTCCTTTTGGATAACTGTATAAAGCCTCCGCAAGCTCAATACCGGGAGGAAGGGTATAATTCAATAAAATATCATAAGCTGCACCCTTATCCGCATTATAAAGTTCCAGTTCAATTTCAGGTAGTGTGTCACATAGCAGCACTTCTTTTTGCAATTGATTCAGATCGAGTTCGAGTTCCGGTAGATCTGGTAGTAATATAAAAATAAACGTATCCAAATTGCAAGTATCTTGGACTTGGATATCCTGAGCTTCACAAAACCAACGACTCAAGAGAATTAAGCTGTCTGTTTCGCAAGCCTGGAAATCCGCCAGAATATTCAATTGGTAATTTTGTAATGGTTTCAAATCACTCAACCTGAAATGCATATTATCAATTGAGTCAATTTGACCTTTTGGATTAATTTGTAAACGAATATTTTTTAATGAATTGTTTTTTGATATAATTTTAAAGTCAAATCCGCCAGGAAGTTTTAAATTATTAATAAGTGCGCTTGCTGAAATTTTTCCTGAAGATCCAAATAGTATTTTTGATGAAAAACTGAATTGCTCATTGCCATTATAAATTTCTAAATTATTAGCACTGGAGTATAGTATTTTTTCATAAAATCTTGAGATGCTATTTATATCATAAAATTTTGTTTGTTGAATTCCATTGATAAAATAACTTGAAATCAGCGTATTGGATCCATCTCGAAAAGTTTTACAATCCGTAACATGTGCATATGGAGTTATTCTGATGGTATACGCTTCATCAAATCGGTAGGATGCTAAGGTATCGGGCGGAATTTCCCAAAAAGCACCCCGTTTTCTGGCTAAAAAATATTTATCAAAAAGGAGTTGATTGCCGCTTGAGTCTGAATAAAAGAATTCCAGTCGAATGCTATCAACAATAATATTGTTATTGTTGATTTGAATGCGGAATGAATCTAAGCCATAAAAGGGTCTGAATTCATATGGAAAAAAATTATTGAGCTCCTTAGTTCCTTTAATGCTTGCCCTGGATAATTCTATGTAATTATTACATATCAATAAATTAGTGGAGTTTTGATTAAAGGAAATCCCCAGGCTTGCTTGAATAATGGTATCAATTTCATGCATGCAGGAAAAGGGATCCACTGTTAAATGCGCTCTGTCAATAAAAAAAGCCCGGTAATTGATCGGTATACTTAAAATTCGTTCACCGACAAAATTTGCAATTCGTCCAACGATTACCGCATGGATTTGATCGCCTTGTTCGAATCTAAACCCATTTGGTAAATTGGCTCCATAAGTATTAAGAAGTTCCGGGGTTATTGGAATCATGATACCTCGTCCATAACCCGTTCGGGAAGCAACCGTATATTCACAGTTGGGGATTCCTCCAGGTTGTTGATAATTTGTAAAGAGTGGATAGGAACATTTGTAAATAATCTGTGTCGAACTGTCTGTTATTTCCAGTTCAGTAAATACCGTATCATAACTTAAATTCGAACTTACCAGAAATACAATGGAGTCGTAATTATATTTTGATTGATCTTTAACTACCCTGGTAAAATATTCATGCACAATGGTATCTCCGGTTATAAATCGCTTGGTTGCTACCTTGCTTAGATCCAATGGACCTGTTTCAAACATACGATCATTATCAGAATCTGCAGAGCCATAATTTTTCCGATATGTTTTAATGCTTCCATCCAAATAGGCAAAAATACTGTCTTTGTGTGCGGGAATTTTTTTGCATTGAACATCAAAATTATAAACAGCGGTGTTGCATGGACCGCAATCGAATTCACGATCCGGACAACTGAGTTGGGCAAATATGCAAATTTTAGCAGCAAGACTTGTAATTAACTGTTGTTGATTGGGACAAGAAGAAAGAAAGAGTGTATTGAAAAAATTTTGATTTTTAGTCTTGCATAAAAAGTCGCAATCTAAATAAATAGGAAATTCATGGAGGAGATCTGAATTAAAAGGAGGTGCATAGGTTAATTGGATTACCAGACTTGAGTCATCCAGTATTTGTTTACTTACAGGTGCTTTCCCATTTAAAAGGAAACTTGTGTCTGCAAGCCGGATTGGGCATGGGAGTGCAAAATTGAGAATCAGGTATTGATTGCTTATATTTTTAGCGAATTTGAATTTGCTTTGAATTAAATAATTCTTGTTCTCAGACAATTCACCAAATGCATCCTTGATGGTATAGTCTGTAGTGAAATTTCTTGATGGGTTAATAATTTCTCGTGTATTGTTGACGCTAATTTGTTTGCTGTTTTGCACACAACGCGATTCATATTCATATGAAAAATACCAAAACATATTAGACTCAATCTGACAAGCAAGGCAGGTCATGTAATTAAATTCAATTTTAGCTTCCTGACCGGGTAAAAGCGATGCCATTCTTAAATGAACATAGGCATAGCCATCTGAAGTTTGACAAGTGGATAAATTTACTTGTTCCATAAATTGAGTATCAAGGATCGTTGATGCACCGCTCATTTTAAGACTATTCCTCAATATTCCAAATGGATTTTGTGGACTTGGATTTAAATTAGTTCTTAAAATAATATGAATGCTATCTGCAACTTGCATTCCTGTATTACGAATCGTTAATTCTTGAACAGCACCTTTATCTGTGCAGATGCAGCTTGGATAATTTGTATTGCTGGAAAATTCTAGTTTAGCTAATTGGGTAGGTTCGAAAAAATCGATAAAACTAAACTCTTCATATTTCTGGCAGCTGTCTTGAAAACAGGTCCAGTATGCATTAAATTTCGATTGGATTATTTCAACTTCGCAGGAGTTTTGTTCTATTTGTTCTGTTATTATAATCGTTTCATCCCGTTCAAATAAACTATCCCGATCTCCAATTTGGGTAAAATCTGTTTTCGTTAATTCTAGTTTTAATAATTGATCTGTTTCAAGAATTGTTTTACCGTTTGTAGAATAAACCCTGATTGGATTGTGGTGATCTTCAAAGAAAAAGGATTCCAATGAACCTAACCGACTGTTTGTGATTTGAATGTTTCGCTGCAGTTTTGATCCTGTGGGAGTGCTAATGGGGGAAACGTCTTGAATTACCAAAAATGGAGTTGCTATTTTATAGGGTTGCAATGAACTCGCAGAATCTGCGCTTATCAAACTGTATAAAGCCCATTGATTACTAAAGCTTATGGATTGATTGATTTGATCTAAAAGGCTGCATTTAAAGTAAAGGCTCAATTGAATTTTCAGACTATCCAAAGCTTTCAATAAATCAACTCGAAATTGAACCCGATTTAATTGGGATATATTAAGTTCACTGGCACCTTGTACACTTCCGGGAACATATTCTATTCCGGTGGGTAATTCAAGCCACAAAGTCGCATTGCTAATATCAATGGTGCCCGTATTTATCAATTGGCTACCCGCTTCTGCGGTTTGACAAAGCTGGGCATTTACGGGGTCATAAACAAGCAACTTGACTTGTTGGCTTAGGCTAAAAAAATGACTAAAAAGGACAAATAGCAGGGTGTTAAAGCTGCGATTACAAAGAAAATCCATTTGAATTTGCTGAATATTCATCATGGGAATTATCAGGGTCGGCTTAGCAAATATAAAAAATTTAATGATAATCAGCAAATTGAAACACAGGCTTTTAACACGTTTGTTTCAAATTTCAACCCTGTATAAGCTGGTTTATAATAGGATTTTGTTTTAGGATTTGTATGCTATGATTTGTGTTTCCCCTAATTTTAAAATCACAATAAACACACATTTACTTAACATAAAGATCAAATAAGGATAATATAGGCTTAATGGATTTGGAGTCACGCCTGTTGTAATTTTGTATTGTATACGTTTAAAGAAAATGTTGAAATATCTATTGTTGTTTTATTGTTATTTTTAAAACCCTAAAATTTACAATAGTAAACAATAATACTTAAACAGGCGGATTGGTTAAGATTAAAAAATTTGTATTTCTACAAATTTTATGAATCAAACAAATAACAATGCAAGTAAGCAACGAACTATTTTTGTTAGTGTAGAGAATTGCATGTTTCAATATTATTTTAAAAGTATTTCAAACAGAGTATATTCAATGAATTTAATTATTATTTTTTCTACATATTAATTTAGAAAAATTAATATCTTATAAAGAATCATTTCAACACTTTTTTACAGCAGCTACCTGTTTGCTCAGGTGGCTGTTTTTATAATTTATTTGAATGATTAATTTATTTATAATGTTTAAGAGTTCAAATTATTAAAAACTATAGGTACCAAAAGGCCTGAAATATGGGGCTTTCATGGATTTTTTGATTTTTTGAATATAGATTTTGTTTCAATTTGATTTTATGCGTAAGAAAATATTTGATTATTTTATTTTGCAAATTCAATTAGATTATTTTCCCGTTTTGTTTTAGCTACTCTTTTATTTATTTCTTAGAAATCTTTAAAATAACTTCACAAATAAGCTATATTTAATATTAACTTAATATTACATTGAATTCATTTGAGATTGTCAGCGGTAACTTTGCAGCGTAAATATAAACGCAATGAAATTAACGCAAATGAACCTAAACTACAAGAGAAGCAATTTTCTTTTGGTTTTTTTATTCCCGATGTTGACTTCCTTTTCAATATCTCAAAACCTCAGCATTATTTCTGGAAAAATTATTGATAAAACCAATGGTGAAGCATTGATTGGAGCAACAATAATTTTAGAAGGAACTACAAAAGGTGCAGTAACAGATATTGAAGGAAATTTTAAACTGGCAGTTGAACCTGGCACTTATACGGTTAATATCCGATATATTGGTTATGAACCTGGAATCATCAAGATTGAAACCAAATCAGATGAAGTAATTCACCTTGATTTTGCAATGGAAGAGGCAAAAGCGCTTTCATTAAATGAAGTCGTTGTATCGGCTACACTTGAAAAATCAAGTGATGTTGCCATGAACATTGAACTAAGAAAAGCAGCTCTAATAGCCAGTGGAATAACAGCATCCGAAATTCGAAAAACCCCGGACCGTACTGTGGGGGATATACTCAAACGAGTTACCGGTGCTTCTATTCAGGAAGGTCGTTTTGCAATTATCCGTGGCATGAACGACCGATACAATGCCGGTTATCTGGATGGTGCGTTATTATCTTCAACCGAATCTGATCGTAAGGCATTTGCCTTTGACGTGGTTCCCGCCAATTTAATTGACAATTTAATGATCGTCAAGGCTGGTTCTGCTGAGTTAATTGGTGATTTTGGGGGGGGTGTAATTAAGATTAATACCAAATCTGTACCAGATAAACTGGTTCAAAATATATCTGTTGGTGCCCAATACCATTCGCTGACAACATTTAATGACTTTAAGCAATTTAAAACCTATGCATCGGAAAAGTTGAACTTTTTGAGTGAAAAGCGCAATATTCCGACTTTTGAAGAGGGTGCTTTAAAGTTGTCTTCAACTTTTCCAAGCAATGCAGATAAAATTAGACTGGGTAATATTTCCAAGAACTTCAATAATGATTGGTCCAGCAGTTCCATCAATGTAACTCCCAATGCTCGTTTAGCCTATTCTATTGGATTTCCAATTCAATTGAATGATTATAAAAAATTGGGTGTGATTTTTGCTTTAAATTATTCCAATACACGCAGAATATCCGGAAACGAAATCAATTCGTATGATGGTTCTGGACAGGTATCAGGATTTACTGATAAATCCTATCTTAGAAATATCACCACAGGAGGAATTTTTAATTTGAATTATATAGGGGCGAATACGCAAATTAATTTTCATAATTTAATGAACATTAATACAGACAATAATTCAATTTACAGAACGGGTACTGCAAATTTTACCGATGTTTTAACGGTTCAAAATACAGCAAACGTTATAAATTATAATAGCTTATACAATGGCATAGCTTCTTTGAAGCAACTTATAGGAGACAGTATATTATGTGTAAATGCATCTTTAAGCTATTCAAACGTTCACCGTGAAATACCTGATTACAGAATTGCAAGTTATTTCAAATTGCCTGATTTCCCATCATACCAATTGACATTAGGTGATTTCTTTAATTCTAGTACCGGACGATTTGCATCCATGCTGGATGAAAATTTATACAGTGGTACAATTGAACTCACTAAGAAAATCAGAACTTCTAAAATTAAAACTGAATTTAAGACAGGTTATTATTTTCAAACCAGGCATAGGACTTTTGAAGGAAGAAGTTTTGTTTATGGCGGGACTCCCAATGAGACCACTTTAAATCCTGAAATTGATTTGGGCCAGAAGAATATTGACGCAACAAAATTATTCCTTATAGAAAAAACATCAAACGACCTTGCATATTATAGAGGTAAATCTTTTGTAAGTGCATTTTATGGTTCTGTTGATCAGAATTATTTCAATAGATTCAGAGCAATTTATGGTTTGCGTTTTGAAGATATTGATTTGAATGTAGACAATCAAAAAGTAAATACCCCAATAGCAGACATTAAGAAAATGTCCATTTTGCCTTCAGTAAACCTAACTTATTCCTTGAATGAAAAAACGAATATAAGGGCAAGTTATTTCTCTTCAGTAAACAGACCTGAGTTTCGTGAACTAGCACCTTTTGCCTTTTATGTATTTGATAAAAATGCAGAGATCAGAGGGAATAATGATTTGAAGATTGCTAATCTAATGAATTTTGATGTTCGTTATGAATTTTACCCTCAAGGCGGCCAGTTGATTTCAATTGGAGGATTTTATAAATCAATTCAAAATCCTATTGAACTGAGTTTAGATATAACTCAGGCCCAAACAACATTTACCTTTCACAATGAAAAAGCATCCAGAATATATGGTATTGAGTTAGAATTGAAAAAGAAATTGGACTTTATTGGAAGATCTGATTTATTCAGAGACTTTGCGGTTTATTCCAATTTTTCAATAATTCATTCCGAACTCAGTTTTAAGGATGGATCACAAGCTAAGTCTAACAGACCATTGCAAGGTCAATCTCCTTATATTATAAATGCGAGACTTCAGTATGAAAACCCAAATAATGGATGGTCTTGTAATATTGGTCTGAATCGAGTAGGACGTCGGATTGCATATGTGGGCGTCGATCCAAAATATGGTAATACACGACAGGATATTTACGAAGAACCCCGTACAGTGCTGGATTTTCAAGTGGGTAAAACATTTAATAATATCAACATCAAGTTGACTTTAGGGGATTTGTTGCATAAAGATTTAATTTATTATCAGGATGTAAATAATGATGGTAAATACACTTCCTCAAATTTGCCTAATTCTGATCGATTGATGTTCATTTTTAGCAATGGATTTAGCTCGACATTAAACCTTAGTTATTCATTTTAAAATTGATAGACACAATAAAGATATATGCAATTATTGGTTTCGTCCTTACAGATCTAAGACTAATAAAAATAAAACTATTTGAAATCTAAAATAAACTAATCAACATGAAATTAAATTTACTTGTAATTATTACTTTGTCGATATTTATTGTAAATAGCAATAATGCTCAAAGTAATTTTAAACTCAGCTCCACAGATTATGTGGGTGCGTTCTCAAAGGACCTAACAAATGATTGGACAACAGGCTGGACCAACTTTGATCCAAAAAATACAAATTATCCTGATCCAACAGACACCATCACATTGAATGGAATGTTGTCAAGTTTGGCAATACCGGGAGAAAAGAATATTGACGGAGGCACGACACTTACTTTGGATGCATCAAAAGTGTATTTACTTAAAGGATTTGTAGTAGTAAGAAATGGTGGTAAATTGGTTATACCTGCCGGCACAATAATCCGTGCGATAGCAGATTTGAATGCATCACCAAAGAATTATGCATCAATCATCGTAGAGCGTGGAGGCAAAATAGAAATAACAGGAGATAAAAATAATCCTGTTGTAATCAGTTCAGCAAAAGCGGCAGGTAGCCGGGAACGAGGAGATTGGGGAGGCCTGTTGATCGCAGGAAGAGCCTTCCATAATTTATGGAATGCAGGCACAGATGCCGTTCAAATGGAAGGATTTAACAATGTAACATTTGATGCAAATTTGGCTCGATTTGGAGGAACAGATCCACTTGACAATTCAGGTATCATAAGTTATCTGAGATTGGAATTTGGAGGATTGGCATTTGAAATCAATAAAGAGATCAATGCATTAACCTTGGGAGCAGTTGGATCAGGAACAGTAATCAACCACGTACAGGCATCCTATTCAAATGATGATTCATTTGAATGGTTTGGCGGTTCGGTAAACTCAAGCCATTTGATAGCATGGAAAGGAACAGATGACGATTTTGATACCGATAATGGATATAATGGGATCAGTCAATTTGGACTTGGAGTACGGGATTCATCGTATTATGATTTGACATACGCGCTGCCATCAGGATCATCAACATCAGAAGGATTTGAAAGTGATAATGAAGCAACGGGAACAGCAAATTTATCTGGTCCGTATACAAGTGGAGTATTTTCGAATTATACGATGGTAGGCCCGGTTCCGGTAGGCGCAAAGTATACAGACATGAATTCAGTGACCCGGGCAGCATTTCGTCGCGGAGCCCGGATCAGAAGAAATTCAAGTTTAAGAATCGTCAACAGCATCTTCATGGGTTATAGAAATTTCTTAATGATTGATGGAGATAGTTGTGTTCGGAATACAAATTATCCAACCGCCCTGTCATTGGTGAATCCGAATACACCAGTTGATGTAAAAAGTAAACAGATCTCATTTGCAAATAATTTAATTGTAAATACCTCATCAGCATATACAACAGCCGGAGATACAACAGCAAATGGATTGGTAGAGGTATCAAGAGGGGCAGGTTGTGGACCTAAATTAAATGCCTTGACAAATTGGGTAAAGAGTGGAGGAGACTTAGCAAATAATATAGATCCAGTGCCATTTACGATGGGTACTGTATTGATAAATCCATTAGCTGCTTCAACAACTCCGGACTTTCGTCCAGTGTCAAATTTATCACCGGCATTAAATGGTGCTAATTTTAATAACAATCCGGTAATTGCTGGTTTCAATTTAAATCCGACAAATTTTGTTGGGGCTATGTCAGCAAACGATGATTGGACAACAGGTTGGACCAACTTTGATCCAAAAAATACAAATTATCCTGATCCAACAGACACCATCACATTGAATGGAATGTTGTCAAGTTTGGCAATACCGGGAGAAAAAAATATTGACGGAGGTACGACACTTACTTTGGATGCATCAAAAGTGTATTTACTTAAAGGATTTGTAGTAGTAAGAAATGGTGGTAAATTGGTTATACCTGCCGGCACAATAATCCGTGCGATAGCAGATTTGAATGCATCACCAAAGAATTATGCATCAATCATCGTAGAGCGTGGAGGCAAAATAGAAATAACAGGAGATAAAAATAATCCCGTTGTAATCAGTTCAGCAAAAGCAGCAGGTAGCCGGGAACGAGGAGATTGGGGAGGCCTGTTGATCGCAGGAAGAGCCTTCCATAATTTATGGAATGCAGGCACAGATGCCGTTCAAATGGAAGGATTTAACAATGTAACATTTGATGCAAATTTGGCTCGATTTGGAGGAACAGATCCACTTGACAATTCAGGTATCATAAGTTATCTGAGATTGGAATTTGGAGGATTGGCATTTGAAATCAATAAAGAGATCAATGCATTAACCTTGGGAGCAGTTGGATCAGGAACAGTAATCAACCACGTACAGGCATCCTATTCAAATGATGATTCATTTGAATGGTTTGGTGGTTCGGTAAACTCAAGCCATTTGATAGCATGGAAAGGAACAGATGACGATTTTGATACCGATAATGGATATAATGGGATCAGTCAATTTGGACTTGGAGTACGGGATTCATCGTATTATGATTTGACATACGCGCTGCCATCAGGATCATCAACATCAGAAGGATTTGAAAGTGATAATGAAGCAACGGGAACAGCAAATTTATCTGGTCCGTATACAAGTGGAGTATTTTCGAATTATACGATGGTAGGCCCGGTTCCGGTAGGCGCAAAGTATACAGACATGAATTCAGTGACCCGGGCAGCATTTCGTCGCGGAGCCCGGATCAGAAGAAATTCAAGTTTAAGGATCGTCAACAGCATCTTCATGGGTTACAGAAATTTCTTAATGATTGATGGAGATAGTTGTGTTCGGAATACAAATTATCCATCCGCCCTGTCATTGGTGAATCCGAATACACCAGTTGATGTGAGAAGTAAACAGATCTCATTTGCAAATAATTTAATTGTAAATACCTCATCAGCATATACAACAGCCGGAGATACAACAGCAAATGGATTGGTAGAGGTATCAAGAGGGGCAGGTTGTGGACCTAAATTAAATGCCTTGACAAATTGGGTAAAGAGTGGAGGAGACTTAGCAAATAATATAGATCCAGTGCCATTTACAATGGGTACTGTATTGATAAATCCATTGGCTTCTTCAACAACTCCGGATTTTCGTCCAGTATCAATGATTTCACCAGCATGTGAAGGTGCTAATTTTAATAACAATCCGGTATTGAATAATCTTGTTAGTACACATGAAGAAATTGAAAAAGCAAAATATCAGGCAGTATATCCAAACCCAGTAGAAAATGGCATTCTGAATTTTGGACATGAAGTACTTTCATTTGGTATATTTGATCTTTCAGGAAAGTTAATACTACATGGATTTGATTCAGACCATGCTAAGGTGAATGGATTACCTCAAGGAATATACTTGATCAAATTGGAAGGTAGAATTCAAAAATTTATTGTACAATAATCTGATTTGAGCTAATAAGAACTCGTGGTTTCATAGCAAGTAATATTTTGTAAACACATTGTTTATATTTACACCAGGCCATTTCGTTGCGGAAATGGCTTTTTTTTTTGGTTGGAATTATTTATGAAATGATTAGATGGGATATTGTCAGATTTAGAATTAAATCTACAAATCGTTATTAATTACTTAATATTTTAATTGAAAATAAACTGTGCACCAACAGTATCTTTGAGAAGTAATTGAATTAATTTTTTAAAATAAATTCTACATGCATATTGAGTATTCATGACTATTTTAAAAAATTGTTTACAAGCTTAGGAGCAAATATTTAATTACTACTACTATATATATGATATTATTTTGAAGGTTCTTAAATAAAATGGTTCTTGTTGGTTAAGACCTTCTAAGTCTTTATAAGAAGAGGATCTAAATCGTTAGATCCTCTTTTTATTTAGAAATAGAATTATGAGATTTTTTCAAAGTAGGTAATAATATTATTACTTTGTAATTTGATCCGATTGAAGTGTATTGTCTAATATTTGTTTGAATTCTTTATTGATTTCCTGATAATCCAAAATTAATAGAGCATCAAGTGCATTTTGAAATTTAGGGTCTTTATTGAATGCAAGTACTTTTGCATTTTGCTTTAGATATTGTCTAAGGAGCACCGGTAGTTTAATGGCATCTGCTTGAATTTCTGAAATGAGCTGGTCGAATTTTTGAATATCTTGTTCAAAATTCCGAATAATAATATTTTCAGTCCCCCGAATGTTCACAAATTTATAGGGCTTGCGGGGTTTAATAAATGGACTGAATTCCTTGTGCTTATAAAATTTACTTAGGTAATCAATTATGAGCAGCCTGCTTATTTTTGAATATTCCTGGCTTATACTTACTGGTCCAATGATATACCGATTTCGTGGATCTTTGAATATATATTGATAAAGCGCCTTCCACATAAGCAATAGCAGGAAATTGGATTTTTGATATTCAGGTATGATAAAGGATCTGCCGAGTTCGACGGTTTGGAGCAGCGTTTCTGTAAATTCAGTTTTAATTTTAAACAAACTTGAAATATAAAAACCCTTCTTCCCAAAATTTGGTATGATTTGGTGGCCTTCTGCAAAGCGATACCCTCCGACAATTTTCAATTTAATTGAATCCCATACAAACAAGTGTTTATAGATTGGATCATATGAATCCAGGTCTACAACAAATCCAGTGCCTTCTTTGGCATTTCTGAATGTCAATTCGCGAAGTCTGCCAATTTCAAGCATGCAATTGGGCGCTTTGTTAAAATCTATTATATAAAGCTCAAATTCATTCCATTTTGCAATGCAATGTTCGACTTTTAGTTTTTTTATTTCATCCGATAATGCGCTTGTTGGTATTGGGCTAATTATTTCTTGCGGAATGGTATTTCCTGTAAGCCATTTATTTAATTGAATTAGTTTGTTTTCTTTCGCTCCAATTTCCAAGATTTTAAGTCTGCTAATTAAATACCTTTTAAGTTGAGAAATTCCAACAATAGATTTAAGTTCGGAATATTGAATTGAATGGCTGACTCTTAAGATGAATTTTATAGAATCCGTTTCTTTTGGATTTGATATTTCATTGGATTTAAACACAGTCTTTAACAGTTGTTTAAATACTTTTGAATGGTCTGTGATCAAATTGCAAACTACGAAGCATGTTTTAGATTCCAGTAGTTGTTGTAATTTGTTATTTTCAGATTTTACATTATTCACTATACTAAGCCAGTCAAGGATTTGTTCCTTGGTATTGGTACCGAGTAGAAGAACAGTAATCGTTGGATTAGGGGTTACTAGATTTGAGGAAGGTGTATCCACAGAAATTGAATCAACGGCAGATCCAATATTAGCTGGTTTAAATAATTTTATATCATGATGAGGATTCTGACTTTTAATAGTTTGCAATAACCAATTTAAATTTTTTTCAGATATTGATTTGTTACAAATTATTAAGCCCTGATCTTGGTTTATTTTGAGTCGCTTGCAATCCTTATTCGAAACATAAACGATTGGGCTATTTATTTGCGACATGTTATATATAAAATATTAACTCAAATATAGAAAGCCTGATTTGAAATCCATCGCGTATCATGTAGCGATTCTATTTGTTTACATTTTAGTAATATTAATTTAATAATATATTTACAAACGGAATAATTCTCTTGGATATATTTAATATTGTTTTAATGTATAAATAATAATTCGATAATGCCCGTTTTTATTTAAATCCATTTGGCTCACGCTAATTTTGTGCTTATAATCCAATTCCGATGCGTGACTTATTTTTAATTATTTTAATTGTAATCTCGTGTATTACATTTAGTTTATACGGAGCAGAAAGAAAGGTATTGCTGATTGGGATCGATGGTCTGCGTTCTGATGTTGCATTTAAAGCAAATACGCCTAATCTTAAATACTTAGCAAACAATGGTTATGGCACATATAATTCATGGCATCAGGATATAACCATTTCCGGTCCATCCTGGTCAAGTATACTATGTGGTGTTTACCATGACAAGCATGGTGTTTTAGATAATACATTTAATGGAGCTTGTTATAAAGAATATCCTATGATCAATACATTAGGTAAATGGATAAATCCAAATTTAAAATTTGGAATGTATATGGAATGGGATAAATTGGCTTATCAATGCAAGCAATTGCAATGGGATGAGCTAATTCAAGGAAAGTTGGGCAGAACGGGTCGAACGCAGCGAGAAGGAACGCAATGGTTGAAGCAGACTGATTTAGATTTTTGTTTTATTTATCTCGGTGCTGCGGATTGTATTGGACATATCAGTGGATTCAGTTTAAATAATCCATTTTATGTCCATGCTGTTGAACGAATTGATAAGGCAATTGGATCTTTTATTGAAGCTATTAATAGCAGACCAAATTATGAAAATGAAGATTGGTTAATTCTTTTGACCACCGATCATGGGGGTTACTTGTTTTCACATGGTGGACTTTCTGTGAGCGAAAGGCAATTAGTTTGGATAGCCTATAGCGATAGAATTAAAAAAGTGAAGGTTCAAACTGTTGATTGTGGAAACATGAATGATGCTTGTAATCCTTTTACTAGTAAGGATTACAGAAGCTGCCCTGTTCAGGTTGATATTGTTGCAACCGCTTTGGATCATTTATTATACAGCGAAAATGAAGATTTATATAGTTGCAGTAATTGTAACATTGAAGGTAGATCATGGTTAAATGAAATGGGATTAAGTAACAACAGAACGAACGATACTTACATCGCTTTGAATGGTTCTGGATTGCGTGGAAGGAAATGAAATTAATAATGTAAAATAAATGGAACGTTCACTTCGTATTGTTGTTATTTCTGATGTGCATTTGGGAACATTTGGTTGCCAGGCCCGGGAATTATTAAATTACTTGCAATCCATTAAACCAGAAATATTGATTTTAAATGGTGATATTATTGACGGTTGGCAGTTTAATAAAAAATATTTCCCTCCAATTCATATTCAGGTTATTTATGAAATAATGAAAATGGCCATGCAAGGCACTAAAGTTTATTATTTATCTGGTAACCATGATGAGTTTATACGAAAATTTATACCATTCTATTCCGGGAATATTTATTTTCGAGACCAACTGTTATTGGAAATGGATGGGAAACGGCATTTCTTTTTTCATGGAGATGCTTTTGATTTTTCATTGCAATTTTCTCCATTTCTGGCTAAAATAGGTGGAATCGGTTATGATACTTTGATTCGGATCAATACAATTCTAAATAACGTCCGATTTAAACTGGGATTAGAACGTATATCGTTTGCACATCGAATTAAATCCAGTTTAAAACAAGCAATTAATTTTATACAAAATTTTGAGGATGCAGCAGCACAATATGCTCATTCGAGAAATGCAGATGTAGTCATCTGTGGTCATATTCATATTCCTAGGATGAAAAGCATTGATTTAGTGAATAAAAAATTAACTTATTTAAATTCCGGAGATTGGGTGGAAAATTTAACTGCCCTGGAATATAAAGATGGAGCCTGGTCAATCTATCAATATGATGAAATGGAATACCAATATTTAAATCGTCATCTAATTTTTAAGGAGGCTCCGGCAAAAGCATTTAGTGAGGTAATGTCTTTAAGCCTCTGAAAATTATTATTTGAATCAAATCAATTTAACATCATGAGTTTCCAATATAATTTTATATCCAACTCCTTTGATTGATTTAATAAAGCTTTTGTCAATTTTTTTTCTTAATTGTACTATGTGTACATCAACAGTGCGATCATTCGACAACAATGGGTTGTCCCAAATTTGTTTATAAATCTGTTCTCTGGTATACACACGACCAGGATCTTTACACAGAAGACTCAATATTTGAAATTCCTTTCGGGTCAAATCCTGGATAATCTGTTCATCCTTAACTACCTGATGACGGGTGCTATCTACAATGAGTTTCATTTTACAGGTTGTTAGTGTATGCTATCTAACCGTAAAACTACCAGCAATTTGTAAGTCTAAGGTTTAGTCTAAATTATGAAATTATTAAGTTTATAAAATGTCCATAAACGCAGGTCCTTTGGGCAACCTATTTTTTTAGGGAGGCCATTTGATGTAGTAAAATCGAATTTTAGAAAATCTAGAGACCTCGTCTAGAGGGTTTTTGAAGAGCCGTTAGCTTAATTAAAAGTATTAAATGGAATCTGTTCCAATACGATTCAATTCTTCTACAAGCTTATTAAAATTAGTTTGACTCATAGGGACAAGCGGCAATCTCAAATTATTTTCACACAAACCCAAATGAAATGCAGCTGCCTTAACTCCTGATGGATTACCATCGATATAAAGCCATTTATGCAAGTCAAATAATTTTAAATTCAATTGCTGTGCTTTAGTGAAATCACCATTTAATGCAAATCGGATGATGTTTGAAAACATGCCAGGATAGATATTGGCGATTACAGAAATCACACCGGTTCCTCCAATTCCAATTAAACCCAAGGCCAAAGGATCATCACCAGAAAGAACTTGAAAATGAGCCGGTTTATCTTTTATAATTTTTGTTGCTTGTGTCAAATCGCCGGAAGCTTCTTTGATTGCTGCAAATTTATCTGAAGCAAATGCCAATCGAAGGCAGGTTTCAGGACTGATATTTGATGCAGTTCGTCCGGGAACATTGTAGATTACAATGGGTAAATTAGAGTGTTCCGCCAATTCCATATAATGTCTGTAAATCCCTTCCTGGCTAGGTTTATTGTAAGCTGGACTGCTGGATAAAATTCCTGAAAGTCCTTCAGGATTGAGCAGTTTGCATTCCCGAATTAATTCTGCAGTATTATTCCCACCAACTCCAGCAAGGATGGGTATGCGGCCATTGCAAATTTTAATCGTGTGGTAGATCACTTCCAATCGTTCATCAAAACTTAAAGTCGCCGCTTCTCCGGTACTGCCCATGCTCACCAAATAATCCACCTTTCCATGTATACAATGGTTAATTACAAGATTAAGTGAATCATAATCTATATGCCCTGTTTTAGTAAACGGTGTTATCAGTGCAACGCCAGTGCCGCGTAAAAATTCGTAATTTGTATTCATGGCAAATTTAGTTTCTGAACGGATCGAAGAAAGGTAAAATTAAATTTGATTATGTTTTAATGGGTTCTTCAATAAATTTACCCATAGCATTGTATTTATCAATTCGTTGGCTTAATAAAGATGCAACAGGTAATTGTTGTAGTTCATTAATTTGATTCAGCAAATGATTTTTTAAAGTAATCGCCATGTTTTCAGGATCTGAGTGAGCTCCTCCAATAGGTTCATAAATAATGCCATCAATTAAACCGAATTCTTTCATGTGATCTGCGGTCAACTTTAAAGCCTCAGCAGCTTGCTCTTTAAAATTCCAACTACGCCATAAAATAGAAGAACAAGATTCCGGTGAAATTACCGTGTACCATGTGTTTTCAAGCATAAATACGCGATCACCAACTCCAATACCCAATGCACCTCCGGATGCGCCTTCTCCAATGATATAACAAACAATCGGAACTTCCAATTGGGCCATTTCAAACAAATTCCGTGCAATGGCTTCTGCTTGTCCTCTTTCTTCAGCTTCAATTCCAGGGTAAGCACCTGGAGTATCAATTAAAGTGACAACAGGGATTTTAAATTTTTGCGCCATTTTCATAAGACGCAATGCTTTGCGATATCCTTCCGGATTGGCCATTCCAAAATTTCTTAATTGGCGCATTTTAGTAGTATTGCCTTTTTGATGGCCAATGATCATTACAGTTTGCCCATCAATTTTACCAAGTCCTCCAACGATGGCCTTATCATCCTTTACTGTGCGATCCCCATGAAGTTCAATAAACTTTGAACACATGTTTTTAATATAGTCTAAAGTATAGGGTCGATTGGGATGTCTTGATAGACTTACCCGCTGCCAACCAGTTAAATTACTGTAGATTTCTTTGCGTTTATCCGAAATTTTTGATTCAAGTTCTTTTATTTTTTCGGACATATCAATGTCGCTATCTTTTGCAATTTTCCGCAGCTTTTCCAGATCTCCAAATAGTATTTCCAGAGGCTTTTCAAAATCCATAAATATCATAAAATCAAAATTTTATGGCATTTCAGCCGTAATCAATCCGTTTCGTTTTAAAAGCCAAGTTAAAGGAAAGTCAGCTGAGAATTTTATTATCGGGTTACTTTTTGTTAAACACCATGTAATTAATTAATATATACAGTTGTATATATTATAGTTAATTGTAATTTGTTCTTAATATTTTAGCTTAAAAACCTGATTTTTAACAAGAGTCGATTTGTAAATTCGAGAATTTTGAACTAAAAAATCGTTTACCAGATTTTTTACATTCTTGCCATAGTAATTTAAGAAATCTATTTGAAGTAGAGAACCCGATCGCTTTGGGATAGGCAAATCAAAAATGAATCAACTCATTGAAAGATTGAAAAGGATTATTCTATTTTGATTTGATATTGAGATTGAAGAAATTCAATTACAATAATCTGCTTGGGTAAGTTAGCGGAATCTGAATAAAGAATAGAATCCTGTTCATGTTTGTAAAATAAAAAAAATGATCAAGCGAATTCAAATAGCAGTAATATTATTCAATGAAATAACTAACAGAAGAAATTTCTGATTAATATTCTTGTAGCTAAATGTATTCAATAAAATTTAAAAAGGAATTTTTTCTTGGCATTTCAGATACCCTCACAAAGCTGTGGGGGAACCCGAGTTACGGACCGGACGGGAACCAGTCCCCACAATCCTGTGGGGATGACAGGGCGGCATACAAACAATGAGGAATTTAGAATTTAAGGAATAAAAGTCTTGACAATATTTTTAGGAGAATCAATCAAAGCCAAGATCCTTTCATTAGTCGCTTTTTTCAAATTTTTTTCCCTAATCAAAGCATCAGACTTGGAAGAAAACTGCTCAATATAAACCAGTTTCCAAGGCATAAATTTGGAAGTATATTTGGATAGACCATCATTATGTTGCTTAAGTCTAAGAACGGGGTTCAGAGAAAACCCTTTGTAAAAAGTACCATTTTGCAAACTGACAATGATGTAGACAAAAAAAGGCATATAGAAAAAAAAAAGCTCCACCAAATAAGTGAAGCTTTTGCGGACCGGACGGGAACCAGTCCCCATAGCATTGTGGGGCTCGAACCCGTCCCCACAGGATTGTGGGGATGACAGGGCGGCATACAAACAATGAGGAATTTAGAATTTAAGGAATAAAAGTTTTGATAATATTTTTAGGAGAATCAATCAAAGCCAAGATCCTTTCATTAGTCGCTTTTTTCAAATTTTTTTCCCTAATCAAAGCATCAGACTTGGAAGAAAACTGCTCAATATAAACCAGTTTCCAAGGCATAAATTTGGAAGTATATTTAGATAGACCATCATTATGTTGCTTAAGTCTAAGAACGGGGTTCATAGAAAACCCTTTGTAAAAAGTACCATTTTGCAAACTGACAATGATGTAGACAAAAAAAGGCATATAGAAAAAAAAAGCTCCACCAAATAAGTGAAGCTTTTGCGGACCGGACGGGACTCGAACCCGTCCCCACAGGATTGTGGGGATGACAGGGCGGCATACAAATAATGAGGAATTTAGAATTTAAGGAATAAAAGTCTTGACAATATTTTTAGGAGAATCAATCAAAGCCAAGATCCTTTCATTAGTCGCTTTTTTCAAATTTTTTTCCCTAATCAAAGCATCATACTTGGAAGAAAACTGCTCAATATAAACCAGTTTCCAAGGCATAAATTTGGAAGTATATTTGGATAGACCATCATTATGTTGCTTAAGTCTAAGAACGGGGTTCAGAGAAAACCCTTTGTAAAAAGTACCATTTTGCAAACTGACAATGATGTAGACAAAAAAAGGCATATAGAAAAAAAAAGCTCCACCAAATAAGTGAAGCTTTTGCGGACCGGACGGGAACCAGTCCCCATAGCATTGTGGGGATCGAACCCGTCCCCACAGGATTGTGGGGATGACGGCATACAAATAATGAGGAATTTAGAATTTAAGGAATAAAAGTCTTGACAATATTTTTAGGAGAATCAATCAAAGCCAAGATCCTTTCATTAGTCGCTTTTTTCAAATTTTTTTCCCTAATCAAAGCATCAGACTTGGAAGAAAACTGCTCAATATAAACCAGTTTCCAAGGCATAAATTTGGAAGTATATTTGGATAGACCATCATTATGTTGCTTAAGTCTAAGAACGGGGTTCAGAGAAAACCCTTTGTAAAAAGTACCATTTTGCAAACTGACAATGATGTAGACAAAAAAAGGCATATAGAAAAAAAGCTCCACCAAATAAGTGAAGCTTTTGCGGACCGGACGGGAACCAGTCCCCATAGCATTGTGGGGCTCGAACCCGTCCCCACAGGATTGTGGGGATGACAGGGCGGCATACAAACAATGTGGAATTTAGAATTTAAGGAATAAAAGTCTTGACAATATTTTTAGGAGAATCAATCAAAGCCAAGATCCTTTCATTAGTCGCTTTTTTCAAATTTTTTTCCCTAATCAAAGCATCAGACTTGGAAGAAAACTGCTCAATATAAACCAGTTTCCAAGGCATAAATTGGGAAGTATATTTGGATAGACCATCATTATGTTGCTTAAGTCTAAGAACGGGGTTCAGAGAAAACCCTTTGTAAGAAGTACCATTTTGCAAACTGACAATGATGTAGACAAAAAAAGGCATATAGAAAAAAAAGCTCCACCAAATAAGTGAAGCTTTTGCGGACCGGACGGGACTCGAACCCGCGACCTCCGCCGTGACAGGGCGGCATTCTAACCAACTGAACTACCGATCCAAAGTAGAAATTGGAGGTGCAAATTTACAATTATTCTATTGTTTTCAAAGGATTCGAAATAATAAAACTAAAATCACATTAAATTTAATATAAATATATAAATAACTTATAATCAAAAATTAATATATTTAATATTTATTTAATTTGGTTGATTCTTGTATTTTTGAATGGCTTCGCGAATCCGTTCGATCCGATTTTCAGGATCCGGGTGTGTGCTCAATCGCTCCGGGGTTCTGTTTGGACCGCCTGCTGCTTTTAAAATTTCCATGACTCCAATCAATTCTTCTGGATTGTACCCGGAATCCATCATGAGTTTCACACCAATTTCATCGGATTGCAATTCCTGGTCTCTCCCATAAGGCATGGAAAAAAACTGGTTTAGTAAAGCAGAAACACCTTGTCCGGTTGCATAATCTCCTGTTGCGACCGTTGCAGCACCCGATAGACCTTCAAAAAGTTCGGTCTGTGTGATCCGCTCACCACCGTGTCGTGCAATAACGTGGCCTATTTCATGACCAAATACCCCAGCCAGCTGATCTTCATTTTTCAATTTATTAAATAATGCTGCGGTTATAAATACCTGTCCTCCTGGCAACGCAAATGCATTTATAACCTCTTCATCAGCCAATAAATGAAAATCATATTGATACGGTGTTTTACTAGCTATGGTACTTTGTACCAGTTTCCGCCCAACGCTTTTAACCAGATCTTGTCCTCGTTGATCAGGGTGTAAACCTCCGTGTTGTTGAATCATTGCCGGAGCTGTATTTAAACCAAGCGCGATTTCTTGTTCCGGACTAATACCAACATGTTGGTATTTGCCGGTATACTCATTGTAAGTCTTTGTGCTACAGTATTTAAAGTATGAAAACCCTGCAATGATCAAAGCCAGTATTAAAGTGCTTCCAATTCTAGAGTTACCGAATCCCATCTGACTCACTTGGTTTTGCTCGTTAGACCTTCTAAAAATACTCATTTCTATATTTTTTCCAAATCTACAAAAGCTTTTTTTTGATGCACTATAAAATGAATATTTGCGTTTAATTTGTTTCTGTAGTACATTTACAGAACGAATCGCCCTCTTTCAATATTCTTATAAAGCACTAACCCTATTTTCAGGGAAATCTTTTTGATAACCTAAATTTATTAGTATTATGAAAAATTCAGTTTTTACTACTGCAATTGGAATCCTTTCCATTGTTTGTTCATTTTTTGGTTGCGGGTCATCAGACGATGGTCCTTCCGGCCCATCCAAACTTATGTTTATAAATGGTATTTTAGATGGAAAATTAAGTACCGTTTTGGTAGAAGATTCCGTAATTGTAGCTCTTACTGCTGGTTTCGGCGGCATTACGCAATATCAGGAAATCAATAGTGGGAATCAGAATTTTAAAATTCGGGATAATGTATCAAATACTTTTGTCGTAAATGCCAATTTTAATATTGGATCTGCTAAAAATTATTCACTGATGGCTATTGGAACACTAAGTTCACCCGAGCTTATAATCAACGAGGATGATTTAAGTGTTGCGGATACAACCAAAGGCTATATTCGGTTGATCAACTTGTCTGCAAATTCCAATCCTATGACCATGTCCATTAGCTCCGGAGCTGATTTGGTTACTGGAGTAAATTATAAATCGACCTCCTTGTTTACTAGTTTGACACCTGCTAAACACGACCTGACCATAAAATCCGGTGCGACCGTAGTTGTTAGCATATCAAACCTAAATATTCTTCCAAATAAGAAATACAGTATTTTGATCACAGGTTTAGTAAATCAGACTCCAAAGGCTAGCTATAACATCATTGTCAATAAACTGTAAGAGTGGATTTGATTTAACTTTCTGATACCTGCTTGTTTAATTGTTTATTTTAAACACATTTACCAGGTTTCGATAATTCATGCAACAAGTTATTGCATGCAGCTGTGAAGTCTATTTTGTAATATTCCCAATGAGTAATTTATACCTCAATGGTTTATATTTTTAAATCTGAATATGTTTTAACAATTCTCTAAACTCAGGAATTTGTAAGTTAATTGAAAAGCTAACTCGGTTCCAATAGGAATTGTTTTCAACAGAATTGTACAATGTATTAATATACGCTGAATTAACCAATGGGAAGTAAATACAAAACCGATCATACAGTAAATTCAACTGGATTCCACCACTATAAATAATTCTGTTTTTTGATTCTATTTGTTTTTGATCGTAATACCCTAAATCTAAATAAGGTTTAATAAAACTGCCAATTTTTGGAATTGGTAAATCCGTTGTTAGGTTCAAGGAAGCTATAAATCGATTGCTATTCCCAATATTATCACGTTGACTTGCTCCATGATTCAACTTAAATCCGCCCTGGCGAATAAAAATTTGTTGGGAACTCAATCCATGATCTGCTGATCTTCCAAGAAAGAGGGCTTCATTTTCACCATCTAAATAATTTTGAAATGCCAGGCCAGTCGATCCAACATAAGAAGTCGATTTAGAGCGACTGGAAATTGCATCGGAATGTCGTTCACTATTGTATGGGTAACACGATACATACATCCTGGATGAAAAATAGCGCTTATTACTATAACGGAACTCCTTCAGAAATTGCATTTCAAGGTTGACAAGGGATTGTGTTCCACCGTAAACCAACCCATGTTTGTAAAAGTTTAGGTGTAAAGCCAATTCGGAATTTCCTAAAATTGAAAACTGATTGTATTGATAGTTTAGTTTATGCGCTGAACGCCAGAAATCTGATACTGTCCCATGGTTTGTTAAACTATCATTAAAGCGAAGGTATTCATCCTTGATAAAATAACTGGTCCATTGGATGTTTGAGGTTCGGTTTAAATAGGCTTCATGACTAAAATCAAATTTTAGGTAAGGGCTTAATTGGTAATATGCTAATGTGTTTCCTAGTAATTCATTGTATGCATAGGTTTTTAAATTTAATCCAAGCTTGATTGAATGAATGGATTGATCCGCTATATACCAGATATAACTTAGTTTGGATTGGCCACTTAACGAATTGCTTTTTAAACTATATAACGGCAATAGATCAATTCTGAAATTTTGACTGGGAAGCCAGGGTTTAGAAATGAACATTCCAATTTGAAAACCATTGTATTGATTGTATCCCAGACAGGGTGTTAAACCAATATCTGTTTGATGGTTTTGATCAATCAAGGGAAACAAATGGAATTTTAGCGCTTCGGTTTTTTTAAAAATTCCTTTTGGCCTGGTGTAATTGTTGTAATCATTTAAATCAAATGAAATGTGGTCTGGGTCCAGGCTGATATAATCAAAAGGTATTTTGGGAAGGTGTATTGTTTTCAAACCTTTAAATCCATCAATCCATTTTACATAGACCACGCTGTCATTTTTAATCATACCAATTTGAATCGGTGCATCAATTGATTTTCTGTTGCAGATGGTTACCGATACACTATCTCCCTTAGTTTTTATTTTAGACAAAGCATAATCACATTTTCTTTCTGAACTAAGCAATCCATCAAACAGCCAGGAATAATTGCTGAATGTTTTTTGATGGAAAATATTATGCAAATCTTCCGGATAGGGATGTTTAAATTTCCAGGTTTCATAGTAAGATTGCATAATTTCTTTAAATGTTGTCTTTCCTAGATATTTTTCTACATATTCAAAAAACCATGCTGTTTTATAATATACATCCAGCCCATAGTTTAATTCACTAAACATTTTAGAATGCTTGTTTGGGTATTGATCTATGGCTTGTTTTGCAAATAATTGATACTGTAATTGTTTAAAATTGGTATTGCCTGTAATCTTTTTTAAAGGACCTGTTAGTTCAACGTATGTTGACGGTACATCCACACCACGAACATACTGGTTCTCATAAAATGTATTGATCCCTTCATCCATAAACGGATGTTCACGTTCATTGCTTGCTAAAATTCCATACAACCAATTATGTCCGACTTCATGCGCAATGACTTCGTCTAAATACGTTTTACTATAACTTGGACCGATCACGGTAATCATGGGGTATTCCATACCACCACCTACACCCAAACTGCTTTCAACAGCACTTGCTTGAGGATAAGGATAGGGTCCTAATTGTTCTGAATAAAATCGGATGGATTTTTTAACGGAATGTATGGATTCATCCCAAAGATCTGGCGAAGTAAAATAACTTTGACACAATACCGAACGTACGTTTGTTAGTTGCACTGTATCCTGTTGAATCAAGAAGGATTTGTCAGCAAACCAGGCAAAATCATGAACATCTTTAGCTGCAAATTGAATCGTTTTAAATTGACCTGCAGACTCAGCTAAAAACAGACTGTCTGCCTCCGTTTTATTTGAAAGAACATCCTTGGTGAATTGGATTCGTTGATTGATATATTCGTGTTCGTTTGCAGTTTCCAAAGTTCCCGTTGCGGCAACAATGTAATTTTGTGGAAGTGTTATTTGCACATTGAATTGAGCAAATTCAGAATAAAATTCACCTTGATCCAGATAGGGCATTAGGTGCCAGCCTTTGCGATCGTACACAGCTGGCTTTGGATACCATTGACTGATTTGGTAAGTTTGTCCAATATGCCCCATTCTACTAACTGTTGTGGGTATTTTTACATAAAACGGGGTTTCAATTAATACACTGTCACCGGGATGCAATACCTCGGGTAATTGGAGCCAGGCCATATCTTCCGGCAAATTGGTTTGATCGAGGACAGCATTTAAACCGTTTACTTTAAATTGGAGGCTGTCTATGTATCCTGTTTCCGATGCATTTGCGTGGTAAAATTTTAAATCTCCTTGTCGTATTTTCTGTCTGGCAAATTCAGTTTTTTGATTCTTATAAGCATTCGGCCATAAATGAAATCCAATTTTATCCAATAAATCCGGACTGTTGTTTACATATTTTATTTTGAGGAATGCTGAGAGCGCATGGTTTTGATCATCCAGGCTAAGCTGGATTGTGTAATCCAATCGTTGCTGAAAATAAGGCGTTTGAGCCTGTACTTTAATGCTCCAATCAAAAATTATACAACTGACCAGGATTACGAATTGAATGAAAAAATTAGATGAGCAATTACGTTTGTGGTGTATTTTCTTTAAAGCATTTTGAATGCTGTTGTAAGTTGATATGACTGGTATAAAAAGCATTTTATGTGAGGGATGGTTTATTTAAAATTGTATTCTATTGAAATGGATTTCGTAGTAACTTTAGGACAAATAAACCAAAATTTTATGAGTGCGTTTGATGATAAATTAGATTTTCTGCTTGGTGAAGCAACTAAATTGGGCTTGAATATAAATCTGGACTTGTTTTCAAAGGTTGCAAAAGGCCTCGGTCCAAGTTTATACAGCGACGATGCCGCCCTGGTGTCCAGTTCTGATCCGGATGAAATGAATCGGGTTAAAACCAGTTTTTTAAATGGAAAATTAGGAATAACCGATGACCAAGCCATTGAAGAGGCTTTGGCAGAAGTTGTAGCCCAGTTTGGCTCCAGTAATCGCAATAAGTATCGGGCAATTTTTTATTACCTTTTAGTAGAAAAATTTGGAAAAGCCTCTGTTTATGGGGATTAAATTTTAATAATTTACATTTTTCCAAAAAGAATTTGTTTGAATATTTGATTTTTGAACTCTGCTGTGATTATGGTAAATTTGCGCTATGTCACATGAATTGTACGAGTTAAGAGTACAAAATATAAGCCGCGAAACCGATGATTGTGTAAGTGTTGAATTTGCAGTTCCGGATTCATTACATGATATTTTTCAATATACACAGGGCCAATACATTAGTCTGGAAAAGGAACTAAATGGTCAACTTTTACGCAGATCGTATTCCTTGTGTTCAGCCCCTTTTGAAAAAAAATGGCGTATTGCAGTTAAAGAAGTACACAACGGGGTTTTTAGTTGTTTTGTGAATCAACAACTTAAAATTGGAGATGTCCTTTCCGTTCAGGTACCCGCTGGACGATTTTTTACAAAACTGAATCCAGCCCAATCCAAGCGCTATGTATTTTTTGCAGCGGGAAGTGGCATCACACCGATACTGGGAATTATTAAACAAATTTTAAAGGTAGAGCCCGAAAGTTCTGTACTATTATTTTATGGCAGTCAACGAACGGAGCAAATCATATTTCTGGAAGAATTATTAGCGCTAAAAAATTTAAATAAAGAACGACTTGCGCTTCATTTTTTACTTTCCAGGGAAGAAACTGAAGAAGAATTATTTCACGGTAGAATCAATGCAGAGAAATTAAAACGATTTGCCCAAAGCATCTTTAAAATTGAAGACATCGATGAGTTTTTCATGTGCGGACCAGAAACCATGATCCTTGAACTCCGCGAACAACTTCAGCAAATGGGAGTGGATCCTCATCATATCCATATGGAATTGTTTGGGGTGCAAATCCAAAAACCAAAACCACATTTTGATCATGCTGCTGAATCAGACAACTGTTTGGTACGGATGACCTTGGATGGACGCACCTTTGAATTTAATTTACCATTCAATACAGATAATTTATTGGATGCAGCTTTAAAGCAAGGTGCAAATTTACCTTATGCATGCAAGGGGGGAGTTTGTTGTACTTGCAAAACCAAACTTGTAAAAGGCGATGTAGAAATGATGGTTAATTATGGATTGGAAGTTGATGAAATTGAAAATGGATATATTTTAAGTTGCCAATCTTTTCCTAAATCTTCAAAAATTGAAGTCAATTTTGACAAATAACAAGCATTTAATTAATTGAACCTAGTAGTAAATAGTACAGCCTATGATGCGCATTGATTTGGAAGGACATTTTCAGGAAAAAATTGATAAAGAAGAACGGATTGAAGCTAAAGATTGGATGCCTGAGGCCTATCGTAAAACTTTGATTCGACAAATCAGCCAGCATGCTCATTCTGAAATCGTTGGGATGCTTCCTGAAGGAAACTGGATTACCCGAGCTCCCAGTTTAAAACGTAAAGCCATCTTGTTAGCAAAAATTCAAGATGAAGCAGGTCATGGATTGTATTTATACAGTGCGTGTGAAACCCTGGGAATTGATCGGGAAGAATTACTCAATGAATTACATACGGGCAAAGCAAAATATTCTTCGATTTTTAATTATCCGGCATTGACCTGGGCAGACATGGGTGCCATTGGCTGGTTGGTTGATGGAGCGGCCATTATGAATCAAATCCCTTTATGCCGAACTTCCTACGGACCTTATTCAAGAGCCATGATCCGGATTTGTAAAGAAGAAAGTTTTCATCAACGGCAAGGTTATGAAATTATGCTGACGCTTTCCAAAGGAACCGAGGTACAAAAAAATATGGCTCAAGATGCTTTAAACCGATGGTGGTGGCCAAGTATCATGATGTTTGGTCCGAATGATAATGATTCAACTCACTCTGCTCAAAGTATTAAGTGGAAAATAAAGCGCTTTTCTAATGACGAATTACGCCAACGATTTATTGATATGACCGTTCCACAAGCTGAATTAATTGGTTTGAAAATTCCAGATCCGGATTTGAAGTGGAATGAAGAACGCAAATCCTATGATTTTGGAAAAATTAATTGGGATGAATTTTGGAATGTCGTCAAAGGAAATGGTCCTTGCAATAAACAACGTCTGCATGACCGAATTAAAGCCTATGAAAATGGTGAATGGGTTCGGGATGCTGCGGTAGCTTATGCGGAGAAGAGGAGGGAGAAATGTAATTAAGAATTAAAAATTAAGAATTAAGAATTACGAATTAAGAATTACAATGATTTTATTTACCAACAGCCCAACAGCCCAACAGTCTAACAGCCCAACAGTCTAATAGTCTAATAATCCTACAGCAAAAAAACCTCCTATGAAAAATTGGCCCTTATTTGAAATATTTATCCGGAGCAAATCTGGATTGAATCACAAACATGTTGGAAGTCTGCATGCAGCAGATGCACAAATGGCGATTGAAAATGCGCGAGATGTTTATACGCGCAGGCAGGAAGGCATTAGTATCTGGGTTGTTGAATCAAAATATATTAGTGCTTCGGATCCGGTAGATAGTGATCCCTTTTTTGAACCTGCTTTGGATAAAATTTATAGGCATCCTACTTTTTACGATTTGCCGGATGAAGTAAAACACATGTAAATGAATACCAATTCTCAACATAAAATTGATTACCTGCTTTATCTTGCGGATACTGCATTGATATTGGGTCAACGCCTTGGGGAATGGTGTGGCCATGGACCGGTTTTAGAGCAAGACATTGCCATGACCAATATTTCATTGGATTACATAGGTCGCTCCAGATTACTTTATCAATACATTGCTACTCTTTCTGAAACAGAAACAGATGAAGATCGGCTTGCTTTTTTAAGAGATGAGCGTGAATTTAAAAATGTATTGTTAGCTGAACATCCAAATGTTGATTTTGCATATTCTGTTGGCAGGCAGTTTTTATTGGAAGCTTTTCATTTTCCCTATTATACTGCTTTAAAAAACAGTGCAGATCCTAAGCTTGCAGCAATCGCAGAAAAAACGGTGAAAGAAACAGCTTATCATTTAAAATGGAGTGCAGAATGGGTCATCCGATTGGGTGATGGCACCTCCGTTTCACATCAAAAAATGCAAACGGCTTTGGACGAATTATGGTCCTATACTGGAGAATTATTTACACCCGCCACATACGAGCAAAGCATGTTGGAAGAACAAGTAGCACCAGATTTAAGCTTAATTCAAAACAGCTGGAATCAGAAAGTACAGCAAGTCCTTGTTGAAGCAACTTTGGTTCAACCTCAAAATCAGTGGATGCAATCAGGGGGAAAAACAGGTATTCACACAGAAGCCATGGGTTATATTTTAGCAGATATGCAATACATGCAACGCTCCTATCCGGGATTGACCTGGTAAAGGTTTATATATGGATAGAGGTCCAGCCTTTTTTTGATAATAAACAAGATGATCACAAGGGAACATATTTTCGAAATTTTAGAAACTGTATTGGATCCTGAAGTTCCCGTATTGAGTGTCGTTGATTTGGGAATTATTCGCAAGGTAGAAATCCTCAATGAACACGTTAAAATTCAAATCACACCTACTTATACCGGTTGCCCTGCAATGAAATTGATAGAAATGAATTTGCAAGCGGCCTTTGATGCAGAAAAAATTTCAGTAAGCATCGAAACGATTTTAAGTCCAGCCTGGACTACCGATTGGATGAGTGCCAATGGAAAACAAAAATTAATAGAATACGGCATTGCAGCTCCTGTTGGATTTTCAGGACGCATTCCGGCATTATTCGAAAAAGAAATTGCGGTTGCTTGTCCGAGATGTCAGTCAGAACACACGGAAAAAATCAGCGAGTTTGGTTCGACAGCCTGCAAGGCACTTTACCGATGTTTGGATTGCAAAGAGCCCTTCGATTATTTTAAATGTCATTAATGCGTATATTTGAAAGTATGGAATTTATAAATTATCAATTGGAAGATTCAATAGCCTGGATTACCTTAAATCGGCCACAAGTTTTTAATTCATTTCATCGTGGAATGGCTATGGAATTAATTCAATTATTGGATGCCATTCAAGCAGATGATTCCGTACGTTGTGTAGTGATTACAGGAACAGGGAAAGCATTTTGTGCCGGACAAGATTTACAGGAGGCCATGGATCCAAACGGACCTGGATTGGAAAAAATATTGAAAGAACATTACAATCCAATCATTCTAAAAATCAGAAATCTGGATAAGCCGGTACTTGCTGCTGTAAATGGGGTTGCTGCCGGAGCAGGTGCCAACATAGCATTGGCATGTGATGTGGTGGTTGCCAGTGAATCGGCTTCATTCATTCAGGCATTTTCAAAAATTGGATTGGTACCAGATAGCGGTGGCAGTTATTTCTTGCCCAGATTGATAGGGTGGAATAAAGCTTCAGCTTTAATAATGACAGGCGATAAATGTACAGCCAGTGAAGCATTCCAATCAGGAATGATTTATAAAATGTTTAAAGATGATGAGTTTAAAGAGGAGTTTCACAAGCTTGCACTTAAAATTGCACAAATGCCAACCAAAGCATTGGCTTTGACTAAAAAATTATTGAATCAAAGTTTTAGCAATAATTTAGAAGAACAATTACAGGCCGAATTAAAGTATCAAAAAGAAGCCGGTGAGACGGCAGATTACACAGAAGGAACGCAGGCGTTTTTGGAAAAACGGTTGCCAGTTTTTAAAGGCAAGTAAGACCATCAATTCATGAAAACATTTAAAATAGGAGTCATAGGTGCAGGTACCATGGGCATTGGAATTGCTCAACTTGCAGCACAATCTGGTCATGAAGTGATCTTGTATGATGAAATGGAGTCAGCCATGCAAGCTGCACAAAAAAAATTACAAGAGGTATGTAATAAGCTGGTAGAGAAATCCAAATTAACTCCACAGGAAGCTGTGGCGATCATGGGTCGGCTTTATTTTGTCAACCAGTTGCAAGCTTTTGAATCCTGTCATTTAATTATTGAAGCCATCGTTGAAAATTTACAAGTCAAAAAAAGTTTATATTCAAAGCTGGAATCGGTTGTTTCAACAGAATGCATACTTGCAAGCAATACCTCTTCATTGAGTATTTCAGCATTGGCCGCAGCGTGCAACAATTCATCGCGCGTTATTGGACTGCATTTTTTTAACCCGGTACCATTAATGCCATTGGTTGAAATCATTCCGGCTGTTCAAACCAATCGGATTCATGTAGATTCATTGCAATCTCTCATGGAGTCCTGGTCAAAATGGCCGGTAGTGGCAAAGGACACACCCGGTTTTATTGTAAACCGTATAGCGCGTCCGTATTATTCAGAAGCGATACGTATCTACGAAGAAGGCTTTGCAGATTTTGCCAGCATTGATTATGCCATGACCAGTATTTATGGTTTTAAAATGGGACCTTTTGCGCTGATGGATTTTATTGGCAACGATATAAATTATGCGGTGACCCATTCTGTTTGGGAGTCTTGTTTTTTTGAAAGCCGATACAAACCTTCATTTACGCAACGCAATTTAGTGGCTGCAAATTGGTTGGGAAAAAAAACAGGGAAAGGGTATTATGATTATTCAAAAGAATTGCCAGTGCCCAATGCAAGCGACCCTGAATTAATTAAAAATATTGCCTGGCGTATTTTAGTCATTCTGATCAATGAAGCCTACGATGCTTTGTATTATAAATTGGCAAGCTATCAGGATATTGAAGCGGCTATGACCAAGGGCGTCAATTATCCAAAAGGCTTATTGTCCTGGGGCGAAGAAATTGGAAAACAACATTGTATTGATACCATGAATCGCTTGTATTTGAATTATAAGGAAGAGCGATACAGACCCAGTCAGGGACTTTTGTAATTGGATTGTTTGTCTTATATTGCATGTATAAATTAATATCAAATTACTGAATTAGTTATTTTTGGACAAATTGATCAGTCTGATGCAGTGGTACCAGCACAATCGGCGCAAAATTTTCCTGGATGTACCAATCGAAGAGAAATGCTAAAAAGCAACCACCAACAAATGAGAAATGATTCAAATACAAAATTACGAATGGATGAGTTGTTGTATGGAGAAATTGGAACTGGTATGCAAGTTTATGATTCATTTTTTCAAACACCTCGAAAATAAGAAATGAAATTGAATTTATTTCTATTTGTGGTTGTTTTGTTTTCAAACTGTAGCGATGATATTGTAATTCCGGATTTACCGCCAGTTGTTCCAAAAGATACTCTTGTTATAAAATGGAAGCAATTATTGTCTGATGATTTTATTTCACGATACAATTCAAAACCATTAATAAAAGATGACCAGGTAATTTCATCAAAATACGATTTACTCTCAACTGAAATTGAACCAATCTATGCATTTAATAAGCACACAGGAGCCATAAATTGGGTCTGGAATGACTATTTATTTCCTGAGAATGGGGAAGATGTTCGCTGGTGTCAATCATTCTCCAATTCAATTTATTGTTGTTCTATGGAGGCTTTTTATACTATTGATTGGCAAACAGGGCAAACGGTTAAAAATTTTCATTTAAAGTCGCAACGTGATCTTTTTGGTAATGTTTATGGAGGGTATGTATTTGATAATATGGCTTTCCCAATAGGAAGATTTACAGATCCTGGTGAGACAAGAATTTACAACTCCCAAATTTATTCTTTAAATTTAGAAAATCTATCCCTGTTTCCGATCATTAAATTTCAGGTAGATAGTTTTGGGGACCCTTTATTGATAGCACCTGAAATTTACAAAAATAGGGATGGGCATATTTTATTAATTGGCAGATGCTGGCGACGTGAAACCAAAAGTTATTGGATTAGCAGAATAAATATCTTCTGTTATAACTACACTCTTAATAAGTATGAGTGGCAACTGGATTCAATCGAAGATGTAAAGCACGATCGTACGACCAAAACAATAGACGACAGAATTTATTACCAGGTTGCGTATGGGGTTTATTGTCTGGATTTGAAGACTGGAGCGATAATTTGGAAGTATCTTTTTAATGACAAGGCATTTGTTAGATCAGATCTATTAATAGCTGATTCAAAAATATTTTTAAGTTCTTCAAGTTCTGGTCATGTATTTGCATTGGATCAATATACTGGAAAGTTAATTTGGTCCAATACCAAGAATGAAGAAACCGGTGCGGGATCAAATGGAAAATTGACCTATTATAAAAACAGGTTATATTATTCAGATGGAAGGATCTTTATTTTAGATGCATCAACCGGAAAACTGTTACATAAGTACAGTTCACCAAATTATAATAAATTGTATGACGATCCGCTGATATCAGATATCACAATTGATGAGCAGACGGATTTGATGTATTTTGCAGATGGTTACTTTATGATGTGCGCAGAGTTGCCAAAGTAAGAATAATCCAAGCCAAGTACAATTTAATTATTCCTTATAAAACAGTGATTTTGTTCCGTTGCTACTGGTAATCAGCATTGCGCCATTTTCTATATAATATTTTCCGAGATGGACAGTATTGGTTTTGCCATCTTCGATAGAAACCAGATACAGTTGATTGGAAACATTGTACCAAAATACATTGGGCAATGCCTGAAATCCACCTTCACTTTGTCCTAAATAATTGGATCCACTCAAATTTGTTTGCGATCCTCCATCGGCTACTGCGCCGTTGCTGTAAAGGATTAATTTTTGACTTGAACTTGCACCCATATAAGTATCTCCAAATCCGGAATTGTATTGTTCTTCTTTTCTCCAAATTCCGCTTAGTTCAGGATGATGTTGAGCATCTTTTGGAAATTTAAAATTTATGGACTGGTTGCCTTGGCTTGAATTTGAATGAGCAGGTGGCTTAGCATCAGATGCTTGTTGATCTCGTATCAAGTTAAATACCAGAGGTTCTGTCATTCCAATTTCTGCTAAAAATAAAGAGACGATTAATTGATGTGATTCCAACTTTGCGCTAAATTGAAAATCAAGTCCCATGGATACCTCAGTTGCGAATCCTACTAATTGAGATTCTTTTAATTCAGCTTTGATGTTGAATTTTTGTTGGCTGTCTTCCATAGCTCCTTGATACTGATTGGCAGAAACAAGTTGCAAATTGAGCTTAACCTGATCTCCATTGACCTGTCCTGAATACATTCCATTATAGGATGTTTGAGAAAAAACATTCACAAAATAGCAGGTGGTTAATAGTAAAAAGCAAGTTGTTTTTTTCATGTGAACGAAGTACTTAATCAAAGTTAAACAATTAAATCTGAATTAAGAATTTGAGCAATTGTAAATGCTAGGGTATTGTATTATTATAACTTCAAGGGGTTTTAGGTCCGGATTTTATAAATGATCCATTCATTGATTACTTTTGAATAAAATTGATGGCATGAATTCAAAATCCAGAGTAACGGAAATTGTGGATCAGATGTATTTTAATGATCCTTTTAGTTTGTGGTTGGGGATTGAGCGAATTGAAGAGGGCTTGGGGTATGCAAAAGTTCGGATGAAGGTTCGCAAAGAAATGTTGAACGGATTTGGGGTCGCACACGGCGGGATTAGTTTTTCATTAGCAGACAGTGCTTTTGCATTTGCCTGCAACAGCCATGGTAAGCATGCGGTATCGATAGAGTGTTCGGTAAATCATGTTCGGCCTATTTTTGAAGGAGACGAATTAACTGCAGAAGCCAAGGAAGTATCGAGAACCAAAACTTTGGGAAATTACGATGTAGTAGTTCGCAATCAAAAGGAGGTCATAGTGGCTTTATTTAAAGGACTAGTTTTTGTAAAGGATACCGAATGGAAATAAAAAAACCGTTGAAGCGAACTCCAACGGTTTATAAAAAATGTGATTATTCAATTAAGATCTTCCCAACCACCAGCCGACAAGTCCGGCAGAAATGGCCCACATGATGGTAGAAATCATGACATCTAAAAGGGCTCCGCTCATTTGCATGCAATTGGTTGTACCGTACATCAGCATGTCCCAACCAAATGAAAAAAGAAAGCCAATAATAGCTCCCGCTTTAGCTCCTCCCATAAAGGTGGTGATGCCTGCCCAACTGCTCCACATAAAAGCAACCAGGTAGCCAATGACTAGATTACCTACAATCAATGCCCACCAAACCATTTCACTGTCTGCTCGCATTACATTGGTTGCTGAACCAGCCATTCCAGCCAAGGCTTCTTTAAATAGGATTCCATAAAATAGCCATCCTAAAAGGAAAGACGATAAACCGCCAATAACTGCGGCAATTATAATTTTTGAATTCATAATCGTTTGTTTGTAATTAAAAAATTAAGAAATTAAGATCTGCCAAGCCACCAACCAATTACAGCACCGGCAGACGCAGACATAAAAATTGAAATTGGAACATCCATAAAGATGCCATTGAGCTCCATCATATTGCTGGTTGCATACATAATCAGGTCGTATCCAATTGCAAACAAAGCTCCAACCGTAGCTGCAGCTTTGGCACCACCTGCCCAGCTGGTTACACCTGCCCAGTTACCAAGAATGTAAGCCATTCCTAAACCCGTTGCAATATTGCCTAAGGCAATTGCCCAAAGAAGCATATCATCATGCCCTCTCATGACACCGGTGGCGGAACCCATAGAGCTGTTCATAGCATCTTTCAGTAAGACCCCATAAATCAACCATCCCAGGAGGAAATAACATACCCCGCCCAGTAGGCCAGAAATCAATGTTTTTGTGTTCATAAATTTTTTGTTTTGTTTGAAAAAAACGTTTTGTCATTTCAAATATACGAAATGTTTGATATGAAGGTCAAGTATGAACATAAAAAAACCGCTGCAAATAATTGCAGCGGTTTATATATTATAAAATAATTTAATTTGTTATTTCTTGGTAACAAGCTTTACATTGATATCAAATTCATCAAAAATGGTTTTGTCCCCCAGGTTTTCAAAAAAGGATCCTGAACCATATTTTACGTTGTAATCAGCACGGTCAATTTTTATTTCTGCATTCGCAATTTTGCTGCCATTTTCTTCTTTAACTGTTGCAGAAAATTTAATAGGTTTTGCAGTTCCTTTAATGGTTAAATCACCAGATATTTTATAAAGATCTTTCCCTTGGTGAATTGCTTGAGTAATTACAAATTTTGCAGTTGGATGATTCGCAGTACCAAAAAAGTCATCGCTTTTTAAATGTCCGACTAATTTATCTGCATATTCTCCAGTTAAATCCGAACAGGTAATACTGGTCATGTCAATTTCAAAATTTCCACCAACAAGTTTGGTATTATCAAATTTCAATTCACCAGATTTCATTTGAATGGATCCCTGGTGTTTTCCTGAAACTTTATAACCTGTCCAGGATACAGAAGATTGTTGTAAATCCACTTTATGTGATACAACGGCCGGTTTAAAACCAGATTGAACCAAAAATAGGGTTCCTAAAAAGCATAGTAAAGTCATTTGTTTCATTGCAATTAATTTAAGTTTTTTATTTAATGTAAGTAAATGTATTTTTCATTCAAATTGTTTCAACGATTTAATAAGCTAATTTCATTTTAACACCATTTTAACTAGTACACAATTAACATGATCTGCATGCTAACTCAGCTATAATGGGTATGCAATTAAAATGTTCTATGTATTATGTTAAAAGCTTCATTGTCCTGCTTGAAACAGGAATTTTAAAGGATGAATTGGTTAGTTTAATTTTTATTTTGGATCCTTGTATGAGATCTCAATTTTTAAAATGGTAACGATTCCAGTACAACATCCGGCAGGTTTTATTAATTTAACTAAGTCGATTGATTTTAAAGGCTGTATTCATTAATTGTTCCCTTATAAATATAGTGCAGGATTCAATTATATTTGCAGCAAATTAATTAAAATGAGCAATCACTATTACAACGCAGCTGATTTATCCAAATTTGGAAATATAGGAGAATTTAAAAAGGATCTTGCTGACAAATTTTTTTCCTGGTATGGAGATGTATTTAATGAAGGGGCTTTAACGGTTCGTGAAAAATCATTGATTGCATTGGCAGTAGCTCATGCGGTCCAATGTCCGTATTGTATCGATGCATATAGTACAGATGCCTATGAAAAAGGATATAGTGAAGCACAAATGATGGAGGCCGTGCATGTTGCAGCCGCTATCCGTGGAGGTGCTTCTTTGGTTCACGGAGTTCAGATGATGAATAAAGTGAAAGAAATCAGTATGTAATTAGTAGGGCATTCAAAGTATGAAAAGTTTAAAAGCAATGCATCATGCATTGGCAGATTCAGGGTATCAGATTAATTTATTAGAACATGAAGCGAATTTAATTCCCTTCACTCAAAAATTGATTGAGTCTAATCTCTATCCATTGCGTCCAAAAAATCTGGAAATCTTTCAGATTAATATTGGTAAAATGTGTAATCAAACCTGTAAACATTGTCACGTAGATGCAGGTCCGGATCGTAAGGAGATCATGACGCAGAGCACCATGGAAGCTTGTTTGAAAATTTTGCAAGCAAATAAGCTGTTTACTACAGTTGATTTAACCGGTGGGGCTCCGGAAATGAATCCGCACTTCCGTTGGTTTGTAGAACAAATCAAAGCACTTGGGATTCATGTGATGGTTCGATGTAATTTAACCATTCTTCGCGCCAATAAGAAGTATCATGATTTACCTGATTTTTATAAATCAAATCAGGTGGAAGTGATTTCTTCATTGCCTTTTTATTCTAAGGATCGTACCGACAAACAACGGGGAGATGGAGTTTTTGAAGATTCCATTGCAGCTTTACAAATGTTAAATAATGTTGGTTATGGACTGCCAGACAGTGGACTGATTTTAAATTTAGTTTATAATCCTTCCGGAGCATTTTTACCAGCTGATCAATCCATTCTTGAAAAAGAATTTAAACAAAGTTTACAACGGGATTTTAATATAGTTTTCAATCAGTTGTATACAATTACCAACATGCCTATCAGCAGGTATCTGGATTATTTATTGGTAAGTGGAAATTATGAAAACTATATGAATAAACTCATTCAATCATACAATCCGGTTGCAGCATCAAATGTCATGTGCAGAAATACCTTGAGTATTGGATGGGATGGATACATTTATGATTGTGATTTTAACCAAATGCTGGATTTGAAAGTACTGGGAACTTCTCAACACATCAATGATTTTAATGCTGAAGAGCTGTTGCACCGTGAGATTGTAGTCAACCAACATTGTTTTGGATGCACTGCAGGTTCCGGCAGCAGCTGTGGCGGAACCCTTGCTTAATCTAAGCTGGGATTTGACCTGCATAAACCTTCTCACGAGCATATTGTTTTGCTGTCTGTATGGACAATCCGGTTAGTATAAATTCGCTAATTTTGTCTAACAATTGCTCCGATTTTTTATAATATATTATATAATTATTTAATATGAACGAATGTTACCTTGTCAATGGCATCCGCACACCCATTGGTAAATTTGGCGGAAGTTTGGCAAACATTCGTACAGATGATTTAGCAGCACTTCCCCTTAAATGGTTGCTAGAATTGAATCCAACTTTGGATCCAATGCTCGTTGATGATGTATTAATGGGTTGCGCCAACCAGGCGGGTGAAGATAACCGCAACATTGCCCGGATGGCCTTATTACTGGCTGGTTTACCCTGGAGCGTTCCTGGAGAAACTGTCAATCGATTGTGTGCTTCAGGTTTGGCAGCTGCGGTTAATGGCTTTCATGCAATACGGTCTCATGAAGCAGAGTTGATTATTGCCGGGGGAGTCGAAAACATGACACGGGGTCCATGGGTTATTTCAAAAACATCCACTCCTTTTGGAAGAGATGCTGAAATGGCAGACAGCAGCTTTGGGTGGCGGTTTATTAATTCCAAAATGAAAGCCCTTTATGGTACAGAAGCGATGGGGGAAACTGCAGAAAATCTGGCAAAAAAGTATTTAATATCGAGAGAGGCTCAAGATACGTTTGCATTTCACAGTCAGCAAAAAGCGTTTGCGTCACAACAGTCCGGTCGTTTAGAAAAAGAAATTCATCCAATTGAGTTGCATTCCAAAAATGGTAATGTTTCGATATTCGACAAAGATGAATTTATAAAAGGATCAACAAGTATAGAAACACTCTCTAATTTAAAACCTGCATTCGATAAATTGAATGGAACGGTAACTGCCGGTAATGCATCCGGCTTGAATGATGGTGCAGCAGCCATCTTGCTGGCATCCGAAAAAGCAATACAACAAAATCAACTGAAACCATTAGCTCGCATTGTTTCTTCTGGTGTCAGCGGAGTCGAACCATCTATTATGGGCATCGGACCGGTACCTGCAAGTGCAATCGCACTAAAAAGGGCAGGATTAAGATTGGATGACATGGATCTTATTGAATTAAATGAAGCCTTTGCAGCACAAGTTTTATCTTGTCTAAAAGAATGGAACATGGAATGGAATGATCCTCGCTTAAATCCGAATGGGGGCGCAATAGCCCTTGGACATCCTTTGGGTATGTCGGGTGCGCGTTTGTTGTATTCAGCAGCCATTGAATTGCATGTGCAGCAAAAGAAATTTGCATTGGTTACCATGTGTATTGGAGTTGGACAGGGATATGCTTGTGTGTTGGAAAGAGTTTGATCAATTACGAATTGCGAATTACGAATTATGAATTACGAATTACAAATTACGAATTGCGAATTTTTAGTTCAGTGTATAATGATTTGTTTATGAAATTCTAATTTTTTTTTTTTTTTAATACTTAGTTTTTGTTTTAAGACTTGACATGAAAGAAAATTTTCTTAAAAATGAATACCTTCCTTTGATCCGGAGTTTAAATCCAAACAGCAATCGGAAATGGGGAAAAATGAATGTGCATCAAATGATCGAACATATGACCCAGGCATTTCGAATGGGAAATGGAAGGGATATTTATACCAGCATACTTACTCCGGATGAACGAATTTTAAAAGCGCAGGCTTTTGTTATTTCGGATCTGCCTTTTAAAGAAAATACAAAAAACATTTTACTTCCAGATGAACCACTCCCAGTTGAAAAGCAAGTATTGGAGGAAAGTATTGCTGAACTAGAAACAGAAGTAAATCATTTTTTTGAAACCTGGTCAAAGAATCCTCAAGGTATTATTAGAAATCCATTTTTTGGAGATCTTGATTACGAACATTGGGTAGGACTACTTTACAAACATGCTTGGCATCACTTAAATCAATTTGGCATTACACAATAACTAAATAATCTATGAGTAAACTACAAAGTTTTGCATTAGGATCCTGGATTGAAGGCGATGGAGATGGTCAAATTTTATTAAATGCAATCAATGGCGAACCCATTGCATCGGTATCGAGTAAAGGACTTGATTTTTCAGCCATGCTTCATTATGCCAGATCTCAAGGCGGTCCAGCATTGCGAGCCATGAGCTTTCAGGAAAGAGGCAGAATGTTAAAGGCATTGGCTTTATATCTTTCTGAACGGAAATTAAATTATTATCCGCTTAGTTATAAAACAGGTGCAACCAAAACAGATAGTTGGATAGATATCGATGGAGGAATCGGTACTTTATTTGCATATTCAAGTCTTCGAAGAAAATTTCCCAACCAATCTTTTTATGTAGATGGTGAAATGGCTGGTTTATCTAAAAACGGCAGCTTTATTGGGCAACACATTATGGTACCCAAGGAAGGGGTTGCAATTCATATCAATGCATTCAACTTTCCTGTCTGGGGTATGCTGGAAAAAATTTCTGTCAATTTGTTAGCAGGAGTTCCGGCAGTTGTAAAACCAGCAACCATCACAACATTTTTAGCAGAAGCAGTTGTTAAAGATATCATAGCATCCGGCATCTTACCTGCTGGTGCTTTGCAATTGATTTGTGGATCCGCGCATTCAATTTTAGATTCAGTTTCCAATCAGGATGTAGTAACCTTTACAGGTTCGGCGAGTACAGGACGTATGCTTAAATCGCATCCACAAATTCTAAATGAATCGGTCCCTTTTAATATGGAAGCGGATTCATTGAATGCGTGTGTTTTAGGTTTGGATGCAGCACCTGGTTCCGCAAATTTTGATTTATTTATCAAGGAAGTCCATCGGGAAATGACTGCAAAGTGTGGTCAGAAATGTACCGCCATTCGACGAATTATTGTACCTCAACAATGGATTGCGGAAGTTCAAACTGCCTTGTCACAACGATTGCAAAAAACCATCATTGGAAATCCGGAATCAGAAGAAGTACGCATGGGTTCATTGGCAGGAATTGCCCAATTGAATGAAGTAAAAGAACGGGTAGCTCAGTTAAGTGAATTTTCTAAAATAGTATACGGAACTTTAGATTTTCCAGAAATTATTGGAACAGATTCTAAAGCCGGTGCATTTATGTCTCCCATCCTTTTATTAAATGAATATCCATTTAAAAATTTAATATCTCATGAACTGGAAGCATTTGGACCAGTGAGTACGATATTAGGATATAATACAACAGAAGAGGCAGTAGCAATTTCTAAGTTGGGTAAGGGTTCATTAGTTTCATCCATTGTTACAAACGATCCTAAAATTGCAAGTGAATATGCACTTCATGCAGGAAGCCATCATGGCAGGATTTTAATTCTTAACGAACGATGTGCAAAAGAGAGTACAGGTCACGGTTCCCCAATGCCTTTGTTAATGCATGGCGGACCGGGCCGCGCTGGAGGTGGTGAAGAAATGGGTGGTATTCGCGGAGTAAAGCATTACATGCAACGTGTGGCTTTGCAAGGTTCACCAGAAATGTTGACAGCGATTACTCAAGTATATCAACAAGGTGCCATTGCAAATCAAACTCCAATCCATCTTTTTAGAAAATATTTTGAAGAATTGCAAGTTGGAGATCAACTGATTACTGCAAATCATACCGTTTCGGAAGCTGATATTACCAATTTCGCAAACGTTAGTGGGGATAACTTTTATGCACACATGGATGCAACTTCTTTGGAAGGAACTTTATTTACGGGCAGAGTAGCACACGGGTATTTTATTTTATCCAAAGCAGCTGGTTTGTTTGTCGATGCAAAAAAAGGTCCGGTATTATTGAATTACGGAATTGATGAATGTCGATTTACAAAACCGGTTTATCCGGGCATGACCATCGGTGTAAAGTTGACCGTAAAAGAAAAAGTAGATCAGGATAATACAATTAAAATTCCTGCGAAAAACGAATCAGATATTCAGGAAGAAGTGAAGTGCGGAATTGTCCGTTGGTTAGTTGAAGTGATCGATCAGTCAAATGAAACGGTAGCGATTGCTACTATTTTAACAATGGTTAAGAAACAACAACAAGGAATTTAGATTTCAGGAATTACTGCTTAGCTTTTTTGGTGTCACTCCAAATTGTTTTTTAAATGCTTCTATAAAATGGCTGGTATTGCTATACCCAATTTCAAAAGCTGCTTCTTGAACCTGGTAATTGCCGGAGCTTAATAATTGTTTAGCTAATTCTAATTTATGAGCCATCAGAAAATGATAGGGACCTTGTCCATAAATTTCTTTAAATCCGGTTTTTAATTGAAATTCATTTAGCTGAACTTGCTTAGCAAGTTCAGGAATTGTAGGTGGTTTACGATAATTTTTTATTAAAATTTCTTTCGCAGCTTTAATTTTTCGCACAGTGGTCTCATTTTTTAGAAACGGACAATTTTCAGTAGTTTGTGTTTTTTCAGAATAGAGTAAACTGAATATTTCCAGTATTTTAGCTTGAAAAAATAAGCGACTGTAATTTTGCAACTTACTTTTTTGTAACACCTGGTTAAGTACAACCATTAATTCTGCCGGTGCGTCTTTTTCTTCATAGGATTTAGAATGAGTAAAGGAAGGATTAAAAATAGGGGCTGCCTGAGTTTCCGGACTGTAGAGCTGGTGTAACTTTTGAAGGCTTAAATGCAACCAAATGATTGATGAAGGGGATAAACATTCAAAACTGCATTCTAATTCTTTATCAGGATTGTAAATGATAAATATCTTTTCTGGCTCAAGTTTGCGGCTATAAAATGGACTAAATCTAAAATTAATCGGAATATTCAAGCTGAAAAAAAAATGAACCCGGAGTTTACTTAATTGATGCGATTCAATTTGAAATTCAGGACTTAAATCTATTACGGCTAGTTGCAAATCGGGTTCGTCAAAACAAGGTTGTGTATTTCCGATCTGGGTATTTTTTTTATGGGGCATGACAGGATATTTAACAAGCAAATCGTTAAAATAAAGCTGTTTGGCCATATTTTAGGTTCAAATTGACAAAATAATGACCGAATTAATGCTCTAAGATATAACGTTTTGGGGTAGGCTTTATTCTGAAAGGGGTATTTTTAATTTCGTTCCTGTATGACTTTTGTGGTCCGAATGAGATTCTTGACCATTTTAAGCCTGATTTTCCTATTACATAAGCTAAGCGCACAATCGGATAGCATTCAGCTCAATGAGGTGATAATTACGGCTACCAAAACCGAGCGGAGCATTGGTACAGTCCCGATGCCGGTTTCTGTTATTAAAGCAAAATCGATCAGCTTGAGTGGATCAAGCCGCCTGCAAGATATTCTCAACGAGCAAAGTGGATTAAATGTAGTTGCTCAAATCAATGGTTTTGGGAATGGCATTCAAATGCAAGGTCTGAATCCTGATTACACCATGATTTTGTTGGATGGTGAACCGATTATCGGCAGACTTACTGGTAATCTTGAATTAAATCGGATCACTTTGGCCAATGTAAAAAAAATTGAAATTATCAAGGGTCCAAGCTCAAGCTTATATGGCTCAGAAGCCTTGGGAGGTGTTATCAATATTATTACTAAATCACCCTTGCAGAGTCAATTGGAATTGGGTTTGAAGTATGCCACAAACAATACGATCGATGCATCAATAAATACCAATTGGAATCATTCCAATTTAAATGTCAGTTTATTTGGAAACCATTATCGAACTGCTGGATTTGATTTTCACCCTGATATATATGGACAAACTGTGTCGCCTTATTCTAATTCCACCTTACAGTTTCAGATTAAACAGGACTGGAATGGGAAACATCTTTTATTGCTGAATACAAAAGCTTTTAGAGAAAATCAGGAAAACAACTACCAGGTTGTCAATGCTTCAGATTCAATCCGGGTCTTTGGGAAAACGCAAATCAATGACTACAGCATTTCACCACAATACAAATTGAAAATTGGAGAACGTGCATTTGTAAACCTTACAAGCTATGGTAGCATTTATCAAGCATACACTTATTTAAATCAAAATGTTAGTGGACTTGCATACTACACAGATAGTTTTGAACAACGATTGTTTAAACCGGAAATTCAGGCAAGTTGTTTTTTTAATGCTGCTCATAAATATACCATAGGCGCTGGTCTAGCTTATGAAGGAGTAAAAACCAACCGATATGATGACGATAAATTCCGGACTCAATTAACCAATTATTTATACATACAGCATGAATTCAGTTGGCGAAATAAAGTCGAATGGGTAAATGGAATTCGTTATGATATGAATCCTGTTTATGGGAATCAATGGAGTCCGAAAACAGCCATTCAATGGACAGTGTTTCCGGAATTAAAACTTAAAACTTCTTTTGGAACCGGATTTAAATCACCTGATTTTAGATATTTATATCTGAACTTCAGAAATGCTGCTGCAGGATATTTTGTATACGGCACCAGTGAGTTAAAATCTGAATTGGAATTATTAGACCAAAAAGGTGAAATTCAACAATACCTCTATGATGTCAATTTAATAGGTAAGCTCTTTCCTGAAAAATCAATTGCAGTTAATCTGGGAGCACAATATGATTTTCATTCTAAAGCTCAATTTGAAATAAATTTATTCAGAAATGATTTAAAGAATTTGATTGAAACACAAGCAGTGGCGATAACAAAAGATCTTAAGACAATTTACTCGTACTCAAACATTAAAAAAGCATATACGCAAGGAATTGAAGCCAGTATTCGATTTAAACTTAAAGATTGTATCCAGACTGAAGTAAATTCTCAGATTTTATTTGCGAAAGACAAAGAAGTTTTAAAAGCGATTGAGGACGGTCTTGTTTTTGGTAGGGATCCTGTAACAAAAGTAAGTTATCTAATTTCAAAATCTGATTATTTCGGTTTGTATAATCGATCCAGACATACAGAGTCGATTAAATTATTTTACGAAAATTCTAAATCAAACTGGAATGCTTCATTTAGGCTTATTTATAAAAGTAAATTTGGAATTTCAAATACCGCTGGGAGCGTTCAGGGAAATGTAAGACCTTCTTCAGATGCAAATTCAAATGCGATATTAGATCGCTTCGACCATTTTGTTTCTGGTTATTTTCTCTGCAATATTTCCATTTCAAAACTTCTTTATTCTAAATTGAAATTCCAGCTTGGTGCTGACAATTTATTTAATTATAAAGATCCAGACCGAATTCCAAATTTATTTGGACGCAATTTGTATATCACTATTAATTATAAACTTATAAAAAAATGAAATTATGAAAACATGGTATTTATTACTAGGAATTGGAATCATAAGCAGCCTGCTTTCATGCAGTGATGATGATCCAATTACAGGAGTTAACATTAAAACTGTAAATATTAACAATCTGGCTGCAGATCCGGTAATCTATGATCCAATTACCGGCAAAACATCCCCTGGAACGGATCAATTTACCTTATTTCGATTTTCTGATAGTTCGATAGTGTCTCATGCTGATAGTGCCACTACGAAATGGGATATTGGTTTTAAATCTACTACGATTATTGTCAATAGTAAAATAAGTGGACCAGGATCTGCAAGTGCTTTTATTGCAAATGGACTATTTAATGAATTAAAAGAAGTACCAAAGGACAGTATTTTTAAGGAGGATGTATCAGCAACTGAATTAGCAATTGGAAAAGCCTGGCAAAGCTATGATCCCATCAATTTTATAGTCTCTCCGATTCCAGGTAAAATTATAGTAATTAAAACCAATGATAATAAATTTGTAAAGATGGAAATATTGAGTTTCTATAAAGATGCACCAGCTGTACCAAATTATCAAAGAGACCCGGCTCGTTATTATTCCTTTAGGTATGTCATACAAAAGGATGGCAGTAAAAAATTTGAATAGATCGAAATCTGGTTATATAGAAAGCCCGAAACTAGTTTTCGGGCTTTTTTATTTAATTACCTGTTTTAATAAATTTGAGAATTTGAATGAAAGGTCCGCCAGCTATGCCAAAATTCCTGGTATGCAGGCAAGGATATTAGATTTTTGAAGGTATCAGTTTCCGGACAATCGATGCAATTTCCATTTAAACTATAGCGAAACTGATCCAGAAAGATGGTGTCTTGTTTAAGGCTGATATTTTTAAATTCGAACGGGACTTCAAAAGCAAAATAATCTGTATTTGATGTTGTCAATGTGATAAAGCAATTTTGCCCACCTAAATTAAACACAATTTGTTTTTCGTGTTGCAGGCGATTCCAATCAATTGCCAGGTGTTCATTATTTTTTGAGATACCAATGACCCAGGATTTTTCTCCCCAGGAGCTTGTATCCGTCTTGGTTAAAGAACCTTTTGACTTTCCTTGTTCAAATAAAGCCAGACTATCATAGCTTGAATTAAAAGCAGGATCCGCTTGCATGATTTTACTGTCAGGATATAATGTCAACCATTGAGCTAAACTGAGTTGGGTACTCGGAAAAAGATCCAGCATTTGTCCTTTCAATGGCCCGGTAATTGCTTCGCCATTTTCTTGTCGCCACCAGCTGCCGGTTTTTGAATCTTCAAACATTGCATTAAACTGATCCATTCCAACCAGCCGAAAGGTTTCCGTTTGCCCATTAACTTTTGGTATAAAAACTCTCCCGGAGCGACATACGGAACAATAACTAATTAATACATCCTGTCCATTAATTTGATCACGAACCTGATGATGATATGCTAAAAATGAAATCGGATATGCTTTAGCTTCTTGACCTTGTTGGATTCCAATAATTTGACGAGTTAATGGAATTTTATTTTCTGAAGAATTTTTTAAGATGAGTTGATTTGGTTGGTAAAACATGGTATCAGCCATCATTTGTGTTTGTATGAAAGCGATTGAAAAAATCACCAACATAAGAAATAGCATGCTTTTTATTTTGGCCTGTTGATATGCATAATGCAGATTTAGTAAAATTAACAAGCAACAAATACTTCGAATTAGCCATCTATTTTGATGTAATCCATAAGCAATATCAACGGTTTGAAATTTCTGACTACCAGGAAGTGGCATTATAAAATAGACTCGCAAGAATTCAAACAGAAGGAGGGCTAGCAAACTAAAGTAATACCACTTTAACGATTTCATATTGAATTGAAGCACTGGAAATTTTTAAAATAGATATTGGTTTCCATCTGGAAGCTCAAATCCTAGGAGTCCCTGAGCTGAATAAAAGATTTTGTATTTTTCATTGATCTCATAATTTGAATAAACATGTTGTAAATTTTTACCTGCAACGATCAATTCAGTATCAAATGCAAAATTCGATTTAAATAAATTGGAAATTCCCCGGTCTAAAACTGGAAACTTTAAAGTATGCACATTTTCTCCAGGCAGCGTGCCATTATTTATTACCAGACTAATTTCTAAAATGTCGGCCATTTTGAGTTGCTCTAATTGGCTGTTTTTTTCATCTAAGAAGACATATAATGTAATGTGTATTTCACGAATCGCTAACCATGCTGTCTGGTTGATTAATTTGCATTGATATACCTTGCTTGAATAAAATACCTGGTTGGTTTTTAAAGAATCTTCGTAACAAGGGATTTCAAAGAATGAGCGTTCACTTTTGGAAATTATTGGGAAACTATCTACTTTAAAAGTACAGCTTGGTCCGGTTTGGGAACTGGCAAGCAAAATTTGACCGGTATGATAAGGGATCCATTGGGTGCTAACTTCTGCTGGTTCCAGCGACTCCAATTCATAATGCCGGGAGCAGGGTTCAAATTCAGTTTCTGGAGCATTGCAGTTTGTTATAATCAATATGCTAAGGCCAAGAAAAAGCAAATTGATCAGGCCTATTGAACAATCCAGTCTGTAGAATTGAATTTTCAAAAAATAAAATTTATTTAAATGGTTGATTTACATTGAATTAGAATATAAAAACGGGTTTTGTTAACGGCTCTCAAAGAAAAGAATGAAATTAATAAAACTTAGGAATTTTGTGATCTTAAATAAAAGTCTAATGAAATTCAATACAGTTTTAGTTTTAATGGTATTTGGAAGTCTGTTTTATTTACTGGGTTGTAAATCTGAACCGAAAGCATTGCCAGAGCAAGCACAAGCAGCCCAGGCTATTCCAGACGAAAATCTTTCCGGATCAACCTATGCAGTAACCCTGGATGGAAAACCTTTAAAGGAATTGCCGGAACCAGATTCTATTAAAGCACAGAACAAAGCGAAATTGGATGCAAGCCGAAATTTTTATCTGGGCCATTTGGATGATGTGAAGTCTTATGTTTCTTATGGCGCCCAAAATTTAAAATGCGGTTATGTTGAAAATGCCATTCAGGTTTTGAGTAAAGGCATCGAACAGTTTTCAAATACAGCGGATCTGTATTTATATCGAGGCATTGCTTTTGTTCAAGGAAGGCAATTTGGTTCTGCTGTAAATGATTTTTGGAAAGCAGGAAAAGCGGTTGAAGGACAAAAAGATGTGAAAGGGATGCTCGAAAAAACTGAGATTGAGAAAAAAATTAATGCAGGCATGCATTATGAAATATATAAGTGGATGGGATTGGCATTTCAATGCCAAAATGATTTTCCAAATGCTGAAAAAATGTTTGAAGTCTGTGGCGATTTTTCAAATAATTCGGATTTGTATTGCATGGCTTATTACTGGCAATATCAGGCCTATAGCCGATCTGGCAGAGCACAGGATGCAAAAAATATATTGGAATCAGCAGATCCAAAGATGTTTATTATGCCTGTTACCAAGCCCTATTTAGATGCATTGTTATATCTTAAAGGAAGCATCAAAGAGTCGGAATTAGTAAATCTTGACCAACTTCCAACAACTTCTGAAGAAGCAATGGCCTGGACTGTTAAAGCCTATGCAATCGCACTTAAAGCGGAATTGGCAGGAACTCAGGATAAACAAATTCGCGTCCTTGAAAAAATTGAAAGCAGTCCGTTTTGGAATCAAATGGCTTACATAGCGGCAGAAGCCGATTTACATCGTTTAAAAGGCTTTAAATATGAAGAAATGAAAGCCAAAGAACTTAAATCAAACGGTAAAAGGAACCAATAATTCTATTGGTGTGTTAAATAATATACTGGCCAACATGCCAGAATGTATTTGTTTAACTATTTATTGACCGTTTAATACAAAAACACATGGATGAAAAAGTGTTTAAACCAATTTCAGGTTGGTTTATATTAATGTTATCATTGGTAATTGTAATATTAATTGTTCTGGTAGAAGATCCGATTTTTAAAATTATTTCAGGATTTGTCCTTGCTCTGGTTTTACTTGGTTTTATTATAGTAAATCCAAACAATTCCAAAGTGATGACCCTTTTTGGAAAATATGTTGGTTCTATCAAGCAAGATGGATTTTATTGGGCCAATCCGTTTTTTCTAAAAAGAAATCTATCACTTCGCGCACGAAATTTTGAAAGTGATCGCTTAAAAGTGAATGATAAACGCGGGAATCCCATTCAAATTGGGGTTATCTTGGTTTGGAAAGTAAGGAATACATTTAAAGCGCAATTTGAAGTTGAAGATTATCTGCATTTCGTAAAAGTGCAAACAGATGCAGCGGTTCGGAAACTTGCAGGAAGTTTTTCCTACGATCATGTGGATGACCATAAGGAAATTACCCTGCGATCAGAAGAAAGTGAAGTAAATAGAGTTTTGGAAAAAGAACTTCATGAAAGGCTGGAAATAGCTGGCATTGAAGTTTTGGAAGCTAGAATTGGCTATCTGGCTTATGCTCCGGAAATTGCAGCCGCAATGCTTAAAAGACAACAAGCAGAGGCAATCGTATCAGCCCGATACAAAATAGTTGAAGGTGCTATTGGGATGGTAGATGGAGCTTTAAAGCAATTGTCGGATAAAGGAATTGTCAAAATGGACGACCATGAAAAAGTGAAACTGGTCAGTAATCTCATGGTGGTGTTGTGCTCAGATAAAGAAACCGTTCCGATCGTTGAGGCAACTGCCTAATTAAGTTATTAAGGATCAAGATATTCAAAGCTTCTAAAGCCTGCAGTTTTGGATTATTTTTGCATTCGTGACTTTAGATGACTTTAAATTGATTCTTGATATCATTCCCAAAGATCCCGGGGTTTATCGCTTTATGGGAGCTAAAGAGGAAATCCTTTATGTAGGGAAAGCAAAGAATCTAAGAAATCGTCTCAATTCCTATTTTGGCGAAAAGAAATACATACTGGCAAAAACCAAGGCATTGGTTCGCAAAGCCAAATCAATTGAATTTACAATTACAGACTCAGAACAAGATGCTCTATTATTAGAAAATTCTTTAATCAAAACCCACCAGCCCCGGTATAACGTAATGCTGAAGGATGGGAAAACCTACACCTACATTTGTATAAAAAAGGAAGATTTTCCAAGAGTATTTTTTACACGAAGATTGATAAAAGATGGTTCGGTTTATTTTGGACCCTATGCGTCTAAATATAAAGCTGAGATTATTTTGGATTTGATCAAAACGCTTTTTCCACTTAGAACCTGTAATTTAAATTTAAGTCCTGTTGCCTTATCCAAAAATCAATATAAAGTTTGTTTGGAATACCATATTAAAAACTGCCTTGGCCCTTGCCAACATTTTGAATCTGTTGAGGATTACAAGCTTAAAATTGACCAGATTAAAAATATACTCAAGGGACACTTGAAAAAAGTTAAAGAATTTTTACTCTCCCAGATGAATGGATTTGCAGAGAATATGGAATTTGAAAAAGCACATCAATGTAAAATTAAATTAAATGCATTTGAAGATTATCAGGGAAAGTCAACCGTTGTAAGTACTTCCATTAAAGATGTAGATGTGTTTTCTATTGCATATGATGATCAGGAGGCTTATATCCATTTTTTAAAAGTAATTGATGGTGCAGTAATCCATACGTATACACTTGAGGCAACTAAAAATTGTGATGAGGACCCTGCTCAGATTTTAGCCTTGGCTATACCGGAGCTGCGGGATAAATTTGATAGCCAGGCTCCGGAAATTATTGTTCCGTTTCATGTATACATCCCTGATGACAAAACTGAAATTACTGTACCTAAATCAGGTGATAAGAAAAAATTATTGGAATTATCGATTAGTAATATTCAATATTACCAACTTCAAAAGAAAAAGGAACGGATGAACCATGGAACCAAAATGCTACCTCATGAGCGCATTTTGAAGACCTTGCAGGAAGAATTGCAATTAAAAGAACTTCCGATCCATATAGAATGTTTTGATAATTCCAATATTCAGGGATCAAATCCTGTGGCTGCATGTGTTGTGTTTAGAAATGCCAAACCTCACAAAAAGGATTACAGGCATTTTAATATCAAAAGTGTCGTTGGACCAAATGATTTTGCATCCATGGAGGAGGTTGTTTACCGTCGGTACAAACGATTGCAGGATGAAGGACAAAGTTTTCCGCAGTTAATCATTATTGATGGTGGGAAAGGTCAGTTATCTTCAGCTATGAAATCCATTGAGGCATTGGGATTGCAAAAACAACTGGCCATTATCGGTATTGCAAAAAAATTGGAAGAGATTTATTTCCCAAATGACCCAATACCATTGCACATCAATAAAAAAAGTGAATCACTCAAGTTAATCCAGCAATTGCGAAATGAAGCGCATCGTTTTGGTTTGAATTTCCATAGAAATCAACGATCAAAGAATTTTATAAAAACTGAGTTGCTAAATATTAAAGGGGTTGGGACCAAAACAGCGCAAAAGATATTGACAAAGTTTGGCTCGATTCAAGGTTTGAAGGATGCAGAGAAAGATGAATTACTTAATTTGGTTGGCCCCGAGATCACAAAGAAAGTTTTAGATTATTTTGATCAGTCTGTTTTGGAATTTAAAAATGAGGAATGAGCACTAAAGTAAAAATAGCAGTTACGGGTGGATGTGGGTATATCGGAAGTCATGCAATCATTGATCTGTTGAATTCCGGATATGATGTAATTTCAGTTGACTCATTGTTAAATAGTTCGGAATCTGTTTTGGATGGAATTCAAAAAATTACAGGTAAACGTATTATTAATTACAGAATAGACCTGTCTGTTGAAGATTCCTGGCTCGAGTTAGCTTCTAAAGAGAAAAACATTCAGGGAATTATTCATTTTGCTGCATTAAAGGCAGTGGGTGAATCGGTTCAACATCCATTGACTTATTATAAAAACAATGTAGGTGGATTGATAGAAGTTTTAAAATGGATGAAATTTGCAGGCATCCCATATCTAATTTATTCGTCATCATGCACGGTGTACGGTCAAACAAACGATTTACCTGTTACTGAATCAACTGTTTTCGGTGAAGCAACTTCACCTTATGGAAGGACTAAACAAATTGGTGAATGGATGTTACAGGATTTGTTTACTGGTCCTGATCAAAAAGCGATTTCACTTAGGTATTTCAATCCAGCTGGGGCACATGAATCCGCTTTAATTGGAGAAGCACCTACAAATCCGGCATTAAATCTGGTTCCGGTAATTACAGAAACCGCTATTGGAAAGCGTGATCAATTAATAGTTCATGGAACAAATTATGATACACCGGATGGAACTTGTATCCGGGATTATATTCATGTAATGGATTTGGCAAATGCACATACTAAAGCGTTAAATTATTTAATGAATCATTCAGATAGTTTGCCTTTTAATGCATTTAATCTTGGGATTGGGAAAGGTCATAGCGTGCTGGAAATGATCCATTCCTTTGAATTGTTGAGTGGTGTTAAATTAAATTATAAGATTGGCCCAAGAAGACCTGGGGATGCTGAAAGTATTTATGCAGATAACACAAAAGCAATTCAGTTATTGGATTGGAAACCTACAAGAAACCTTGAAATGATTCTTGAATCTGCCTGGAATTGGGAAAAAAACAGAATATCCTGATATTATTTATTATAAAAGTATTTCCTCCAATAGTATCCGGAAAGTAAAACCAATCCTGAAACGAAGCCTATAAATTTCATTTCTTGCTTAAAAATGGAAAATCCAAAACTCGTAAAAAATGTTTCAATATGCATGGATGAAACGGGTATTGGTCTAATTGGAAAGAAAAATCGTTCGTTGTTTACTGGAATAAAAAAACCTAATCCCAATCCTCCATCTGTCATCGCATCTAATAGACCATGACTTAAGGTAATTATAAAAAAGAAAAAACTAATTAAAAAGCGGTCGGTTTTAGTTTCACACTCCTCGTTAAAAAATAGATAACTGACTGCTATTCCCGTGATAAGTGAAAAGAGAATAGAATGTGAAAATCCCCGGTGACCCCACACCGAACCATAACGAATGCCAGCTTCAAACCCAATTACATCCAGATCCGGTATTGTCGAACAAACCATGGCTAAAATTAGACTGAGTAATAATTTGTTATTATAAGGCCTGAATGGGCTCAAACTAAGTGCGAAAATAGCATGTCCGATTGCTGATGGCATTTAATTTTAATTACGAATTTATAATTACGAATTACGAAATAGTACTTTGTGAATAAGACCTACATAAAGTTACATAATAAAATTATAGTAATTATTTATCTCTAACTACAAACAAATCTGAACTTACAGAATCTGCAATCGTTTTTCCTTGACGGGTTAATTGATACCGACCATTAAGGAATTGGATATTTTTTAATTTAAGCTGCTTTTGCAATGCGGATTCCGCATATGTTAAAAACTGAGGAAAATGATCTGCTATATATTCTAAATTAAGCCCTTCTATTCGGCGGAGTTGCAACATGATATACTCGTTATAAAGTTCATTTACATTTAATTTTTCTTGCAAAGAAAAGGATTCATCATTCGCCAGTGCTTTGATGTAAGCATTATTATTTGATACATTCCAGCTTCGATGAGGATGTATATAGGAATGAGCCGAAGGTCCAAATCCTATATAAGAGATCCCTTCCCAATAGGAACTATTGTGTTTTGAGCGAAACCCTGATTTGCTAAAATTTGAAATTTCATAAGCTTCATACTGATTTAATTCACAAAAGTCTAATAAATAATTCATCTGTCGAATCGTTTCTTCATCGGGTGGAATTACTAATTTTTTTTCCTTAACTAAATGAAGCAGTGATGTGCGTTCTTCTAAGGTCAATGAATAGGCTGAAAAATGGGGTATATTATAATTTATAAGTTCATTCAAATTATCTTTCCAACTATTTTGGTCTGTACTTGGCAGCCCATACATAAGATCAATACTTAGATTTTTAAATCCAGCATTCTTAACAATTTCAATAGCATCCCGCGATTGCTCTGATGTATGCGATCTGTTCATCCACTTCAGGTCCTCATCAAAAAACGATTGTATGCCGATGCTTATTCTATTAAAGCCCAGGTTTAATAGACCTGTGGAATAAGCACTTGTAATATCTTCTGGATTAGCTTCTATGCTTATTTCTGCTTCGGGTAATAACTGGTAATTTCCATTTATTGTGTTTAATATTTCATACAGCTCGGATTCAGTAAATAGGGAGGGGGTGCCTCCACCAAAATATAAGGTATTAATTGTATGATTAGGGAGTTCAGAGGCTCTTATTTTTATTTCTTTAAGCAATGCTTGAACTAATTCGTTTCGTGTAGTTAAATTCGTGGAGAAATGAAAACAACAATAGCTGCATTTTCGTTTACAATAAGGAATGTGTATGTATAATCCGGCAGGATTGAGATATGGTTTTTTGGTTACATCCATCCAGATACTAATTTGGTTAATGGTTATCTGTGCTGGTATTGCCATTGGTTTCTCTCAAACAGATCCTATTAACTTGTCGAATCTGAAAGAACCAGATAGCAATACGTTTATTATTGCAAATGTAAAGGATACTCATGAACTTAAATTGAAAATTGAGCATTGGTTATTCAAGCAATTGCAAGATGGTCACTGGCTTGCAAGTCAAGATTCAGTTTTTTTAAACCCTCCAATTCATGCTAAACTTTATAAAGGCTCGCAATATAAAATTACTCTAAATGAATTGGATAGCTTAGAATCGATTGTTGGTTATATTTCAAGCAGTCGTTTTAATCAGATTCAGCCAGCAGATCTTGGAAATTTGATGAATTCATGGGTTCGAAACCAGGCAAAATCAGGTTACCCATTTTGTAAGATAGAGTTGCTGGGAGTAAGTGTTTTGCATGATACCCTCCAGTATCAAATCAATAAAATCCTTGGCCCGAGAATCCAATTTAGGCAAACAGAGCAAAGAAACAAAAAGCCTTTGAGAGATTTTGTTTTAAATCGGTTGACCAGAATTTTTCCAACTTCAATTTATAATCAGGAATTGGTTGAAAACATTCCATTTGTATTTAAGAATATTCCTGCAGTGCATTTGAGTAGTGAGCCACGGGTTTTGTTTTTAGGTGATGAAGGAATCGTATGGCTCTATCTCGATAAGAACAAATTAAATCGATTTGATTTTATATTGGGATTTAGTCCGGAAACAGGTTTGAGCTCCAGGAAATTCAGACTCACCGGGGAAGGAGGTTTTGAATTGCAAAATGCGTTTCGCCTGACAGAACGTATTTTTATGAAGTATGAAAATTTGAATGATCAATCTCCAAGGCTTAATTTGGGATTTGAATTTCCATATTTAAACTATTTGCCCATTGGAGTAAACCAGTTGCTTAATTTATATAAGTATAAAGAGGAGTACTTTGATTTATATAATCAATCAGGAATTAGCTATCCTATTGCATTCAATCAAGGAATCAAAGCAACATTCAATTATCGTACTTCTAGTTTATTAAATCCGGATACTTTGAGTTTACTTAGTACCAAACGCTTGCCGGACCAGTTAGATTACCGGTATTTTTCGGGAGGCTTTGGATATCATTGGATCAGCCTGGATAATATAAACCTTCCGGTTAAGGGATTTCGAATTGGAATGAATCTGCAATATGGTAAAAAGAAGGTTAAGGAAAACAATATTTTATTGACTTATAATTCAGATGCTTTGAATGTGAAGCAGCAATATGATAGTTTAAATATTAATCAGGATCAGGCTATAGTTCAATTAAATTTGGATTACTATTTGAAATTGAGCAGAAGACATACTTTCAAGTTGAGCACAAATCTGCACAGTATTTTAACATCTGGAAATTTGGTGTCGAATGAACTTTTTAGAATTGGAGGCTTTAAAGATTTGCGCGGTTTTGATGAGGATTTTTTTAAATGTTCTGATGATTTAATTCAAACACTTGAATACCGTTTTTTCCTTGATCGGGCAAGTTTTATCAATTTGTTTGTTGATATGGCTTATTTGAATCAATCCATAGGAACTACTTTTGAGTGGACCTACAATATGGGCTTTGGGACGGGTATTCAATTTCAAACTAAAATTGGTAATTTCAGTTTACAATATGCATTGGGACAATCCAGAGATCAGACACTTAGCTTTTCAAATGGAAAAATTCATTTTGGATATTCTAATTTCTTCTAAGTTGACTTATCCAATTTCTAAAAACTTGTTTGATTTTACAGCTCCAATGAGTATTCCAGCTATATAAGTAATAGTGTTCTTCAGTAGCTCCAAAGCTTTGCATAAATTTAGCAATTCCTGGAACCATACTTCCTTCAAAATCAAGGTATAAATCTTTTCCGGAATATGCATGTATCGTATGGTCCAAAATTGCATGCATA